>CATYZK010000026.1 GCA_958415665.1 uncultured Collinsella sp.
AAAATCTCAATCTGTAACACCTGGACTCGATTTGGGCGGCTAACTGTTACAGATTTAGATTGAAACGGATGGGCCGAGGGGAATGTCTCGATCTGTAACAGTAAGACCCGGTTTTGGCCGGTAAATGTTACAGATCGAGACATTTGGACAGAGCGGGCCCTGCATGCCCAATCTGACACAAGCCAACAAGGTGCAAACTAGGGAACTTTACTAGGGAACTAGGGAACTTTACTGCGGAACTGGGGAACTTTACTGGGGAACTGGGGAATGACTGGGGTATAGTAGGGGTTGACTAATGATTCAATCGAAGGACAGCTATGTTCATAACGAATGATATCGAGTTGGTCGCTGCGGTTGAGCACATGAGGGCCGCAGGGACGGACCTTGCCGAATACGAACTCAAAACTGCGGCAGGTGGTTTTCCCAAGACGATGCCGGACTCAATTTCTGCTTTTGCTAATGGAGCTGGCGGAACGATCGTATTTGGCATCAGCGAAAAAGACGGCTTTCATTCGGTGGATGTTGATGTAAAGATGATCCAGGCGCATAGTGCCCAAGCTGCGAGGGAGCTCATTGAGCCTCCTCAGATGGTGGACATCATGGTCTTGGAGTTTGAGTCAAAGCCTGTCGTCGTGGTTAATGTCCCCGAGGCTTCGCCACGAGAAAAGCCGTGCTATGTCAAAAAGCTTGGACAGCGTCTTGGCTCATATATAAGAACTGGCGACGGTGATCATAAGATGTCCTCTTATGAAATAGATCGATACATCGAGAATCAATATCGAAGCGCGCGCAATGACGCTGTTGTCGTTGAGGGCGCAACGATGGATGACTTTGACCAAGAATTGCTTGCTGGATGGCTCTCGCGAGTGAGGGCAACAACGTTGGGCAGGTCGGCGGCTTTAAGCGACGAGGAGCTCATGGCAAATCGGCGTGTGGTTTCCCCCGACGCTGAAGGGATTTTGAGGCCAACCGTTGCAGGAATTATGGCGTTGGGTTTTAGTCCACAACGGTTTTTTCCTCGAGCTAATGTTGTGTTTACGGCGTATCCGACACCGCTAAAGGGCGAGGTGGGGAAAGCCGGAGAACGGTTTTCCGATTCGGTCGATATTGACGGACCAATACCCATCATGGTGGTTGATGCGGTGCGGGCTGCATCACGAAACATGAGGCATGGCGCAATTGTAAAAGGCGCGTTGAGGGAAAACGTGCCGGACTATCCGTTGGCCGCAGTCCGTGAGGCCGTTGCCAACGCGTTGATGCATAGGGATTATTCTCCCGATGCGTTGGGTACTCCCGTAATGATTGATCTCTATCCCGATCGTCTAGAGCTGTCCAACCCCGGAGGTCTGTTCGGTTCGCTGACGGTCGAGCGCTTGGGGCAACGAGGCGCAACGGCTTCGAGGAACCAATTTCTAGCGCGAATTCTCGAGGATGTGCCCTACTCTGATGTTGATGGCAGGGTCGGTCGCGTCGTCGAGAATCGAGGCTCAGGCTATCCAACAATTAATAGGGAGCTCGAACAAGCTTTGATGCCCGCACCGATTGCCAAAAGCACTCTCGATGAGTTTGTTTTGATCATGAGGCATCGGCGTATGACGGATCAGGAAGACCGCTCATATACAAAGGAAAACGTGAAAACTGCCATTCTGGGTTACATTGCCGATCGCGAGAGCGTAAGCACGTCGGAACTTGCGAAAGCGTCGGGGATGTCAATGAAAACGGTACGCCGATATCTGTCTGCGCTTATGGAGGAAGGAATTGTCGAGGGAATCGGGACGGCCAACAGCCCCAAGCGACGCTATCGTTTGCGTCGGTAGGAGCAGTCTGGTAGCTCGCCGGGCTCATAACCCGGAGGTCGTAGGTTCAAATTCCGCCCCCGAGGCGGATGCCACCTGCGATTCCGATCAGTCCGCCACGCCCTCTCAGGAGGTCTAACCCATGGATCCCATTCTTGCCGAGGACTACTCGACCGTTCTACCCGCCGCTTCTTTTGTTATAGCTGCCTATGTGGGCATTTGGCTCGCACTTGCGGTTTACGCGTTTGTTCTGTCGCGCCTCGCCAAGCGCACCGAGCGCGACCTCGGTGCGCTCAAGCAGGCCCTCGTCGCCCGCGAGGAAAGCTCGAGCGCTAAAGGGGCCTACCCACCCTTGCCGGATTCGAACGTGGCAAGAACGGCTATGGAGTGGCTGTACTTCCCCTCATATAGTGGTGTCATCGAAGCTTCGCATGCACTTCGAACGGTTCCACGATAACGAGAAAGGGAAGCCGATGAAGAAGATTATCCTCTTGTGCAATTCCGGCATGTCTACGAGCCTCATGGTTCAGAAGATGAAGGATGCCGCCGCCGCCGAGGGCCTCGAGTGCGCCATTGCCGCCTACTCCACTGATAAGGCGGCAGAGGTCGCCTCGGATGCCGACTGCATTTTGCTGGGTCCTCAGATTCAGTTCCAAGCCGATGAAGTTCGCACGGCATGCCCGGGCGTGCCGGTTGCCGTCATTGACATGGTGGCGTACGGCACGATGGATGGCAACGTTGCGCTTGCCCAGGCCAAATCCCTTATGGGTGAGAACTAGGAGGCGCGTCGCACATGGCATCCATGAACGGTATCATTGCCAAGATTTCTTCTTGGGGTAACGCTGTCAGCAAAAATACGATTCTCCAGGCGATTTCGTCGGGCATCATGTCGATGTTCCCCATCATCATCGTCGGATCGTTCGCAAGCTTGTTCTCGGGCATTCCCATTCCGGCTTATCAGGAGTTCCTTACAACGAGCGGCGTCAATGTGGCGCTTTCTGCCGTGGTGAACGCAACCACCAACATGCTCGGCCTGTTCTTCACCTACGGTGTTGCGCGCTCGTACGGTGAGAACATCGGGGTTAAGGCTCCTGCCGCCGGTGTGCTCGCCCTTGTTGTCTATGTTGCGCTGATGCCTACGCTGACTTCAGAAGATGGTGTGACGTCGCTTGCTTTTGACTATCTGGGCACTAAAGGCATGATCTTGGGCATCGTTATTGCGTTCCTTGCAACGAAGATCTTCCACCTTATTGTTTCTAAGAACATTGTTATTAAGATGCCCGCTGGCACGCCCGACTTTGTGTCCAACAGTTTCGTTTCGCTCATTCCCGCGTTTGCCATTGCGCTGTGCGCTATCGCGGTGCGCATGATCTTCGCGCTGACTCCCTGGGGCGACGCGTTCAGCTGTTTCTACGCTCTCATCCAGATGCCCATCCAGGGTCTGATTGGCGGCAACATCGCTTCCGTTGTTCTCATTAGCGTGATCATGTGCCTGCTGTGGTGCTTCGGCATTCATCCCGGTTTTATCACGAGCCTCATCGGCCCGCTCTTCATGATGCTCGATGGTGCCAACCAGGCCGCCTACGCTGCTGGAGAGGCTCTCCCCAACATCATCGGTATGAACTTCAATTACATTACGACCATCGCAATTGCCTACCCCGCCGTTCCCATTGCCATCCTTTTGGTCGCCCGTTCCGCCCAGCTGCGTACGGTCGGCAAGGTGGCGCTGGCGCCCGGTTTCTTTGGCATCAACGAGCCGATTATTTTCGGCCTCCCCATTGTGCTGAACCCCGTGGCTGCTATTCCGTTTATCGTGACGCCTCTTGTCAATGTCATTGGAATGTACGCGCTGCAGTCCCTGGGTATTGTGGCAAAATGCGTCGGCATCCTGCCGTTCAACATCCCGGTGGTCATCACTGGCATGCTTTCCGGTGGTATCAGCATCGCCATCGCAGAGGTCGTTTTTCTCATCATCGATATCTTGATTTGGATTCCGTTTATCAAGGCGATGGACGCCGCCAAGCTCAAGGCGGAGCAGGAAGCGCAGGCGGCATAGTAACAAGTCCCCTTCATATTGCCGCGTTTGTATTGCGAGGTGGGCGGTGCTGCAGAAGCGCCGCCCACCTCGTTTTGTATACCGACGCCGCGTATTGCGCGGGCTCGATTCGTAGCGCCGTATGGATTGGATGGTGCGGACGACACCTCCACCACAAGGACGACGCCTCCCCACAAGAAGGGCCCCGGGCTGAACGCCCGGGGCCCTGTACTTTGCGTTGCCGATTATCTCTAGCCGGTTATAGCGCACAAGATTTACGCTGCGTTGACCTTCTTCTCCAGTTCATCGATACGGTTCTGCATGGCGTCGATCATGCGGTACAGGTCAACCAGCTCGCGTGCAAAAGCCTTGGTGATCTCGGTCGCCATGAGCTGATCCTCTGCATGAACTTGAATAAGCGATGCCGGGGCATTGACTCCCTGAGCTGCGGAGGAGATCATTTCCAGATGAACGTCGTGGCTTTCCAGAAAGTTTGCATCGCCATCTGAAATGAGGGCGGGAGACTCATCTGCTCGGCCATCTTTCGCGTGCTTGATGGCCTCCATGTAGGCGCTCTTTGCAGTGCCTGCCGTGCTGATGAGCTTAAAAACTTGCAGTTCTTCATCGGGAGTCATAGTGCAATATCCTTTCTGTTGTTGCGCGAGCGCAACAAGGCAGCGTTGCGCTCGCTTGTCCATGTGACATAAACAGCCGTGTGACTGATTGGCGAATTACAGGTTCGTACCATTCGATGCGATGACGTCGCGATACCAGAAGAATGACTTTTTAGGAATGCGCTCAAGCGTGCCAGCGCCCTCGTTGTCCCGGTCGACATAGATGAAGCCGTAGCGCTTCTTCATCTCTCCCGTGCCGGCGGAGACGAGGTCGAGCGTGCTCCAGGGCGTGTACCCCATCAGGTCCACACTGTCCTCATCGACCGCGTCGATCATGGCAGCTATGTGCGCGCGAAGGTAGGCGATGCGATAGTCGTCATCAACGCGCCCATCTACCACCTCGTCTACTGCGCCGAGGCCATTTTCTACCACAAAGAGCGGCTTTTGGTAGCGGTTGTAAAGCAGGCGGAGTGTCAGACGCAGGCCCATGGGGTCGAGCTGCCAACCCCAAGCGCTCGTTTCGAGGTAGGGGTTCTTCACGCCGCTCACCATGTTGCCGCCTGTCTTTTCGGCGTCGGCTTCGGTGCCGCTTTGCACCATCGATGAGTAGTAGCTAAAGCCAACGAAGTCTACCGTACCGGCGCGGAGAATCTCGTCATCTCCCGCCTCGCGCACAAGGGTAACCCCGCGTCGCTCCATGGCCTTGCATAAGAAGGAGGGGAGATAGCCGCGCACCTGCACATCCGCAAAGGCGAGCATATCGTTTTGGAAATCGTCTGCCGCCTTCGCGTCGAGCGGGTGGCAGGTTTTTGGATACACAATGCCCGCGAGTGTCATGCAACCGACCTTGAGGCCGGGATCGATCTCGTGCGCTCGGATGACCGCCTTAGCGCTTGCGACAAATTGGTGGTAGGCCGCCTGATAGATGGTGGGCCAATAGCCCTCGTCTCCCGGTCGCATATTGATGCCGGTGGGCGACCACGGATTGTACTCGGCAACGTTGATCTCGTTGAACGTGAGCCAATAGCGCACAGTGTCGCCGAACTCCCGGAAGCATACATCACAGTACCTCGCGAAGAAGTCCACGAGACGCCTATCGCGCCAACCCCCGTACTTTCTCACGAGGCCAAGTGGCATCTCGTAATGCGAAAGCGTAACAACAGGTTCTATGTTGTAGCGCTTAAGCTCAGCAAATACGCTACGGTAGAAAGCGAGGCCGCGCTCGTTGGGCTCGATCTCGTCGCCTTCGGGGAAGATGCGGCTCCATGCGATGGAGAGGCGCAGGACCTTGAGTCCCATTTGGGCAAAGAGCGCTATGTCTTCCTTGTAGCGATGATAGAAATCCACGCCGTCGTGGCTCGGGTAGTAGACCCCTGCCTCAACGTCGGTCGTTATACGTCGAGGCGTATCGACCGCGCCGGCGGTCATCACATCGGCAACCGAGAGACCCTTGCCGTCTTCTTGATAGGCTCCCTCGCATTGATTTGCCGCCAAAGCGGCTCCCCATAGAAAATCAGCTGGTAACGCCATGCGCACCCCTTTCTTCTAGCCGCACAGGGCACGCATGAGGGTTTCGTAGCTGCCACCCTCTACGATGCAGCGTACCCGCTTCTCGTCGGTAAGAAGCCGTGCGGTCGTCTGATAGAACCGTTGAGTCTCGTCTGCGGTTGAGTCGCAGATCGACGTAAGGATGATGAGTTGGACGTCATTGGTTTTCCAACGGATGGGGCGCTTGAGAACACCCACGACCACGAGGTTCTCGTCGGGAAGCACCTCTATGGGATGAGGCAGAGCTGCCAGGTTACCAAAATCGGTGCTTCCATGTTTCTCACGCTCCAACACGGAGCCGAGGAAGTTGTCCGGTAGGGGTCGCACTTGTCGGACGAGTTCGCAGAGTTCGGCGAGCGCGTCGTCTCGACGCCTCGACGTGAGGCCCGTGAAAAAGAACTCTGGCCGGTAGAACCGGCGTAGATATGAGCTATCCCCCAGTTCAAGTCTACGACGTACGCGGTTCATATCGCGCGCCTCAAGGAAGCTGTTCACCTGCATGATGGGCTTGGGAACCGCTCGGTCAATGGGGGTGGACGAGAAGATGTAGTCGAATGTACTGAGGTCGATGTGGTTGAGCTCAAAGACGCTGCAGACGGTGAGCTCGCTGATGTAATCGCCGAATGCCTCTTCAAACTGATAAGCAAAAAAGCGCGAGCTCGATTTACCCGTCGCACAAACCAGGAGCACACGGCTCTTATGAGGAATGCGTCGCTGCATGACGAGTCCCATTTGAAACATTATGGTGAAGTAGGCAATCTCGTGCTCGGATACGGGGCGTCCGTAGTGAGCAGCGAGTGGCAATGCCGCCTGCTGCGCCAGTGCGTGGGCGAAGGGGTAGGTGCGGCGTGTTTCTGCAAGCTGGGGGTTTGTGATTTCGATGCCATAGCGCATGCGTATATCAAATGCAATGAGATGGTTTCCCAGCATAAGGCGCAGACGCAAATTATCGCTGAAGTCGACGCCGTACATATCGTAGATGGCGTCGAGCATAGGGTCGATGAGACGCTGGATATCCTCCGAGATAACGAGGTTCCCATCGAGTCCGAATGTGTCGTGGCGCACGACACCGCCGGCAACGAAGGCGGCTATGAGCTGGACCTCGCCTTCGGTATCGTCAAGCGGGATGTCGCGTTCTTCCAGCTGTTCTATAACGACGTGCGCGCAATGTCGGTCATGCTCCGCGCCCTCCCAGGTGTTTCGCCCGGAGACGTCCTCTATGATGTGGCCACGGTGGCAGCGTGCGCTTGACACCACGAGATAGAGAATGAATGTTTGGAGGGCAGCCTCGGACATTACGACGTTTTCGGCAGCAAAGGTCTGCACGACAAGGTCTCCGATGATTGCCGCGGCTTGATCTTGTACGCTGTGGTAATCATCAAAACCGACCGTATGGAATCGCAAGCAGTGCATGATTGCCTTGCGGAAGGCAAATTCGTCTCCGACGGCTCTCATCCCGTATCCAGGGACACGCTCCACCGTGAGGCCGGAGCGGGTGAGGATAGACTCTGCATGGCGAATTTCCTGCGAGAGTGTCTTGGTAGAGACAAACAAGGCTTCCGACTCGTCCGCGAGCTTGAAGAACGATCCGCTTATGAAGCGCTCTACGAGATACATAAGACGCTCTTCGGCGGTTTCAGGCGTGTGGCGGGCAATGCGTTGTAGGCTACGCTGTCGCCAGGCATGGTAGCGCTCAGCGTCGTTAATCTCGAGGCGGTATCCGTGGCGTGGCTTGGAGACAAGTTCGGCGCCGCTTTCTGCAAGGTTCTGCCGGAGCGCCTTAAGGCGCGTGCGCGTCGTCTTCTCGCTCTTTTGAATATATTGGGCAAGTTGTTCTGCCGTTACATAGTCACTCTGCTCGATGAGCTCAAGAAGATTGAGGAGCTCCCTATCCATGTCGCCCCCTAGGGCATCGGGGCATTTCGCCGCATTTAGATATCGTTGATAGAAATACTATACGAGCGCTACGCCTAGCAGCTCAATTGCCTCATTTACCGGATTGCGCGCGGAAAAAGCCGTCCTTGAGCGGACGGAGACGTCCTATACCATGGGTGGCAAACGACAGAGTACAACCGATGGCGCAAAGTGAGTCTGTTCTCGCTGTGCGCGTAAAGGAGGCGCTTGGGATGAAGGTCATTTTTAGGGCAGACGACCTGGGCATGAGCGAGGGCATCAACTACGGTATCGCCAAAGCCATCTCTTGCGGACCGATTACGAGCGTTGGGCTCATGCCCAACATGCCTGCTGCCTCCCACGGCTTCGACCTCGTTGCTGCAAGCGGTGTGAGTGTGGGGCAACATACAAACATCTGTCTTGGTAAGCCGGTTTCTGACCCCGCGTCCATTCCCTCACTCGTGGATGAACACGGGGAGTTCTGTTCTAGCAGAACCATCAGGGCGCGCACGGAGGACACCATCGTGCTCGATGAAGCGGAGCGCGAAATACAGGCGCAGCTCGATCGGTTTCGTGCGCTGACCGGGCGCGACCCGGCGTACTTTGAGGGCCATGCCGTGTTCTCCCCGACGTTTTTTCAGGCACTTCAGAACGTCGCGGAGCGCAATGGGCTCTTCTACATCAACCCCATGGATCCGGTCTGGAGTGAGAAGTGGGGTGTGGTGTGTGCAAAACCCTATCACCTCGATGATCGAGGCCTGTACGATCCGCGCAAGTACTTGTTTGACGACGAGGCCGACATTGCGCGTCACGCCTGCAGCATGCTCGTATTCCACCCGGGGTACCTGGATCAATATGTGCTCGACCACTCGTCCTTTACCTTGATTCGTCCCATGGAAACGGCGTTTCTGGTGAGTGAGGAGCTTGAGCAGTGGATCGAACAGAAGCACGTGCAGTTGGTGAATTTTGAAAACTACTGCGAGGACTAGGATGTTGCGAAAGTCGCAGCTAAGAGCGGGGGCGCCATCTGGCTTCGGACGCCCGTGCTGTAACGGTGGCGCACCATAGAGAAAGGACGAATATGAATAAACCCGACCACTTCCTCTGGGGCGTGTCGACGGCGGGCCACCAGACCGACGGCGGCGACGCGGCTGCCGACACCACCTTCTTGGAGCATGTGGAGCCGACGGTTTTTAAGGAGCCCGCGGGAGACGCCTGCCGCAGCTGGGAGCGTTGGGAGGACGACCTCAACTGTGTTGCTGAGATGGGGCTCAACGCGTATCGCTTCTCCGTTGAGTGGTGTCGCATCGAGCAGGAGGAGGGCGTCATCGACCAGGCGGCCCTCGATCACTACGACCGCCTGATGGATGGTTGCCTGGAGCGCGGTATCCAGCCGGTGCTCACGCTTTGCCACTTTACCTGTCCTCATTGGTTTGCCAAACGGGGTGGTTGGCTCGCGCCCGACGCTGTCGACCTCTTTGCGGCGCATGTGCGGCGCGTTATGGAGCTCGCCCGCGGCCGCGCCGCTGCGGTGGTGACACTTAACGAGCCCAACCTCAACCAGCTCCTCGCCAACGGTGCGATGCCTCCCGAGGCGTTTGCCTTCCAGCAGGTGGTGCTGCATGCCGCAGCGGCAAAGGCGGGCGTTGCGCATTACCGTGCGGGCAACGTGCAGGACATCGACGAGTTCGACGCAATGGACGAGGCTATGGCGCGCGCTCATCGCCGTGCTGTGGAGGTGGTGCGTGAGGTAGCGCCGGGTACCCCTGTGGGACTCTCGCTTTCAGTAGTGGACGACGACTGGGCCACACCCGCCGGCCGTGCCATTTGCGAGCGTAAGCGCGAACTCTGCTATGGCAAGTGGGTTGATGCCATTCAAGGGGATGACTTCATCGGCGTGCAGAACTACGAGCGCATGGTCTTTGGCGACGAAGGGCTCATCGCACCCGATCCTACCCAGCCCATCAACGGTATGGGCACGCAGGTGGAGCCCGGCTCGCTTGCGGGTGCAGTGCTCTACATCCACGAGCTCACGGGCCTTCCAGTCGTCGTTACAGAGCATGGCATCTCTACCGAGGACGATCATCTGCGCTGCGACTTCATCCGCGCATCGCTGCCCGCGCTTGCGGGGCTTGTGCGGCGCGGGCTGTCAGTGCTGGGGTACTTCCACTGGACGCTTATGGACAACTTTGAGTGGATTTCTGCTTTTGACAGTCGACTGGGGCTTTATGAGGTCGATCGTCGTGACGGTACGTACGACCGCATCGCAAAGCCAAGCGCGCGCGTGTACGCGGATGTGGTTCGCACGCTCAATGGGCGGATGTAGATGCGTTCGCGCAAGGAGATGGGCACGCGGCGCCTATATCGGTGTTGCGAAGGCAAGGGGAGATGACGTATGCAGGCGCTACGCGTAAGTGATAACGGCAGGTATCTTGTGACGGAGGACGGCGCGCCCTTTACATGGATAGCCGACACCGCTTGGACGCTGCCGCAGCGTATAAAAGCCGATGACGTGGAATACTATCTGCGTCGCCGTAAAGAGCAGGGCTTTACTGTGCTGCAGATGGTTGCCCTTGACCCCGAGCGCGATGTACTCATGCGCTCACCCGCGGGCGAGCCGGCACTTATCAACGGTGACCTCGAACATCCCAATGAGCGCTATTTTTCCTATCTTGATTGGGTGCTCGATCGCGCTGAACACTACGGCTTTCACGTGCTTCTGCTTCCTGTGTGGGGGCAGTTGGTGACAGGCGACAACTGGATGGGTGGCACGTTTGGTATAACGGTGACCGGAGAGAACGCCTACGACTTTGGCAAGTGGATTGGCGCGCGGTATGCCTCACGAAAGAACATCGTGTGGTGTTTGGGCGGCGACCGGCAGCCGGTTCACCGCGGTGTTGATTACCGTTCGGTGTGGCGGCGTATGGCAGAGGGTCTTGCCGAGGGCGTCCTCGGCAGCCCGCTGCCCGCTGATGCGCCCCGCGAGGCGTGGCGCCGGTTGCCCCTTGCCTATCATCCAAGTTGTGAAGACCAAAATCACTGCTCGTCTTCTACCTATTGGGGCGATGACGAGCGATGGCTTGCGCTAACCATGCTGCAGTCGGGTCATGGCCCAGGCGCGTGCAGCTGGAAGCTTGTCGGGGCGGAGCATGAACAGCCTGGTTCCGCGCGTCCCGTTTGGGATGGCGAGCCGGCGTATGAGGACATGCCCACGAGTTGGCCGCCGACCGGTCCACGTCATGGGACATGGATGGTGCGACGCCGAGCGTACTGGTCGGTGCTCGCCGGGGCGTTTGGAGTTACCTACGGACACTGCTCGGTGTGGAGCTCCATTGCCGAGAAGGAACGAAACGATATGTTTCACGTGGATTGGTTTGAAGCGCTCGACGCCGAGGGAGCAAATCAGATGCGCTATCTGCGAGCCTTCCTCGATGAGTCTGGTGTTGTTGGCTCCCTTCCGTGTCCGCATGCCGTGGTTTCGCCTGAGACGGATGATTTGGCTGCGCATGTGCAAGTGAGTTGTGCGGAAGATGGCGCGCGCCTTTTCGCTTACTTGCCCAGCGGCGGCACCGCGTGCCTGCAGATGCCCGAGGGCTGGGTGACAGCATGGTGCTGGTGGTACAGCCCGCGCACCGGTGATATATGTGGTCCCGTGCCGGAGATCGTAGCCGACGGGTGCGCTACTGTGCGTGCCCCGAGCGCGGGAGAAGGCGAGGATTGGTTGCTCATGGCCGATGCGGAGCGCAGCGAGGTGCCAATACATCTCTGCTCGTATGGGGAGCCTGTGGAGGTTGGAAAACTTGATAAAGTGTTCGCGTGGTAAGACTGAATGTGGAGCAACCTTCACAACCTTGGGCAGCCGGCTTGCAATCGCGCAGGCGGGAGCGTAATAACTCTCTTGCGCAAAGGCGCGTCCAGACATTGCGGGGTGGAGCAGTCTGGTAGCTCGCCGGGCTCATAACCCGGAGGTCGTAGGTTCAAATCCTGCCCCCGCGACCAAGAACTTGCAGCTCGTCGGCCTAGCCGGCGAGCTTTTTTGTCATTTGGGAACCGTGTTTTCGGTCCAATTCTCAACTTCCCAAACAAAATCTCAATCTGTAACACCTGGACTCGATTTGGGCGGCTAACTGTTACAGATTGAGATATTTCGGCGGGACGACCTCCGTTTGTCTAAATCTGTAACACGAGGGGTGGATTTGGCCGAGTTACTGTTACAGATCGAGATTTTCTTACAGGCGGGTTTGGTTTGTCTCGATCTGTAACAGGTGGAGGTCAAAAGTCGGTCTAGGTGTTACAGATTGAGATGTTTGGTCGGACCGAATTAGTTTGTCTCGATCTGTAACAGTTAGACCTTATTTTGCCGAGTAGTTGTTACAGATCGAGACAAACCGGGAGCTGGCCCCGTCCCCATCCACCTGCCGCTACCTGCTATCCGCCGATTTCCGTTGTGCCGCTGTGCCCTCATGCCATATCCTCTAGACAACTACGCGGCACCATCGCCGCCGCGCCTACAAGAGAGGAATGTCCATGACCGCACCTGCATCCAAGCTGCTCCAGCCCATTACGGTTGGCCCCCTTGAGCTCAAGAACCGCATTATGTTCCCGCCGCTGACCACCGGCTACGAGGAGCGCGACGGCTCCATCGGCGAGCGCAGCCTGGCTTTTTACGAGCGCCTGGCCCGTGGCGGCGTGAGCTACATCGTCATCGGCGACGTCGCTCCCGTCATGACCGCGAGCCCCACGCCCAAGCTGGCGACCGACGCCCAGGTCCCCACGTTTAAGACGCTGGCCGACGCCGTTCACAAGCACGGCGCCAAGGTCGCGCTGCAGCTGTTCCACCCCGAGTACGACGTGCCCGGCGTCGGCCGCATGGTCATGGGTTCCATGGCCGCCGCCAAGGCCGCGCAGGAGGCCAAGGCCGCCGGCGACGAGGAAACCTTCGCCGCCAAGATGGCCGAGTCCAACGAGATCCGCAAGCAGGCCTACGCCAAGCTGCACCACGACATGCAGCACTTTGTGAACGAGGCCAGCGTTGAGCAGCTCACCCAGATCAAGGAGGCCATCGCCGCCTCGGCCGCCCGCGCGCAGCAGGCCGGTATCGACGCCATCGAGGTCCACGGCGACCGTCTGGTGGGTTCGCTGTGCTCCGCGATCCTCAACAAGCGCACCGACGAGTACGGTGGCTCGTTTGAAAACCGCGTCCGCTACGCGCTGGAGGTCGTCGCCGCCATTAAGGAGGCCGCGCCGCAGCTGATGGTGGAGTACAAGCTCCCCGTGATCATGGAGAACCCCGACGGCACGCCGCGCGGCAAGGGCGGCCTGCAGCCCGACGAGGCCTGTGAGTTTGCCAAGCTGCTCGAGGGCGCCGGCATCGACATGATCCAGGTTGCGCAGGCAAACCACACCGGCAACATGGGCGACACCATTCCGCCCATGGGCGCCATGCCCTACAACTGGACGCTGCCCGTGGCCGAGCGCGTCAAGGCCCTGGTTTCCGTGCCGGTGGCAACCGTCGGCCGCGTGGTTTCGGTCGAGGCCGGCGAGAAGATCCTGGAGGACGGCTCGGCAGACATCGTCGCCTATGGTCGTTCGCTCATGTGCGACCCCGACATTGCGCTGAAGGCCGCGACCGGCGAGCCCATCCGCGAGTGCCTCAACTGCAACAAGGGCTGCGTCGACGCGATTCAAAACCGCAAGTACATCTCGTGCGTACTTAATGCCGAGAACGGCGACGAGGCGACCATCGCCATTAAGCCGGGCGAGGGCGACAAGAAGATTGCCGTGGTGGGCGGCGGTATCGCCGGCCTGGAGGCCGCGCGCGTGGCGGCCAAGCGCGGCTACGACGTGACCGTCTACGAGGCGAGCGATCACCTGGGCGGCCAGATTGTGCTTGCGGCAGCGCCTCCGCGCAAGGACGAGATCATGCGCTCGGTCGAGTACTACGAGAAGATTCTGCCCGGCCTGGGCGTGAAGGTTGAGCTCAACCACGCCGCTAGCCCCGCGGACCTCAACGCCGCCGACGCCGCGATTGTGGCCGTGGGCGCGCACGACGTGGTCATCCCCGTCCCGGGCGCCGACTCGGAGAAGGTCGTCTCGAGCTGGGACGTGCTGGCCGGCAAGGTGGAGCTTACGGGCCGCGTCGCCGTCATTGGCGGTGGCTTGGTGGGCACCGAGACTGCCGAGTACCTGCTGCAGCACGGCTGCGAGGTGGCGATCGTGGAAATGCTCGACAAGATTGCCGCAGGCGAGTCCGAGACCATTCTGCCGCTGATCATGAGCGACTTTGCCGAGCACAACGTGGAGCAGCACGTGAAGACCCGCCTGACCGCCATTACCGACGAGGGCGTGGAGGCCGTGCGCACTACCGAGGACGGCGCCGAGGAGCCGGTGAAGATTGCCTGCGATTACGTGGTGATGGCCGTGGGCTCCAAGGCCAACGCGTTTGACCTGGACGGCGTGACGGTGCCCGTGACTTGCGTGGGCGACTGCTCGGGCGAGCGCACCGCCGACATCGCGAGCGCCATTCGCACGGCGTATCACGCGGCCAACGAGCTGTAGTTGAACATCGCGGCTAGGCGGGGCGGTAGCACGGATCCGCCTCGCCCGGCTGTGTCCCGTCGGGTGTCAACCGGTGCGGGGCCTGCAAGCGCAGCAGGCCCCGCCCTTTTTGTTTTGCTCCGGTGGATGGCAATGCGCGGTAATCATGAGGAGTAAGGACGTCTGCTGCCTTGCCGATCACTCAAAATTATTGGGGGAGGGGTTAATAACTATATCCTCTATGCCAAAGGACATAAAGAGATGTCAATTTTGTTGACAAGCGAATGACGATTAGCTGCGAGTCAGCTACCAGCGTAAATAATCGATAAAGAAATGTCGTAAATTGGTGCCAAATGCCCAGATAACACCGCGTCTATTTTAATTAACTGCTTTGAGCAAACAGTAAAATGCTACTATCTAACTTGCACGTAAGAAAGCAGATTAACGGTTAAGGCTAAGAAGTGGCAGGTATGTCGGAAGCAACTAGGACTCGCACGCATGCGCCCGAGGTTAGGCAGCGCGCCGTCGAGATCCTCCAAGAGGGGGTCGGTCATCGCGCCCTCGCCGCGGAGCTTGGCATTCCCCAGGCCACGGCTCGTCAGTGGGCCCGCGCGTATGCCGTAGGCGGTGCCGACGCCGTTCTCAACGCCGGTTCGCATCATCACACCTATTCGTACGAAGTTAAGCTCGCCGTGGTCAAAGACCGCTTGGAAAACGGCTTAACGGTTCGCGAGGCCATGATCAAGCACAAGATTCCCAGCGAGTCTTCGGTCAAGGCTTGGTGCCGCCAGTATCGCGAGAGCGGTGAGTCCGCGCTGGTCGATAAGCCGCGCGGTCGCAAGCCGCGCGTTAAAAAGGCGGAATAGCGAACGGGATGGTGCGCCCACAGGGGCGCATTTTTCTTGCCGCGCCAACTTTTTGGACCGTCGTGAGCCTACTGGAACATCCTCCAAAGTGGTTAATAAACCGCGAGCAGTGGCCCGTGCGCCCGCCGTCGCGATAGGGGGAGCGTCGCCTCTCTGCTCCAAAGCGGACAGACTCCTTACCCCGTACGTCTAAAACTCCCCAGTTGACCGAAAACCCGCCGCCGCTACTCCTCAACTGAGCTATAACGTTAAACAATTGCAGCGTTTTTGCATGGGGGAGTGATGGTATGACGCTACTGTATTTCCTTACCCTGTTTCCGCTGGTACCGGCGCTAGGCATGTTGCTCGCACGCGGCGACCGCGCCCGCGATTCGGTGGGGCTCATAGGTTCCGGCATCATCATGGCGGTGACGGTTGTAGTCGCCGTCATGTTTTTTGGCGCGGGTCCGCAGAGCTTCGAGATCGCGCCGGGCGCCTCGCATGTGCTCTCGATCATCAGCTCTGCCATCGACGTGATCCTGTGCGCCGTCATCCTGTACAACGCGCGCAAATATAAGAGCACGCTCACCACGGTGCTCGGCGTGGTGCAGCTGGCGGGTTCGGTTGCCTTCGCGGCCATGACGCTGCCCGCGGCCGAGGTCGTCACAAGCACCCCACTCTACCTGGACTACATGAGTGTGATCATGGTCCTCGCCGTCGGCATCGTCGGCAGCCTAATCTGCGTGTACGCCCTGGGCTACATGAAGGACTTCCAGGCCCACGACGAGCACGAGGCAGCGCTGCGCGGGCAGGCGGCGCCCGACCGACGCCCGCAGTTCCTGGCGCTTATGTTCCTGTTCCTCTCGGCCATGTTCGTCATCGTGACGAGCGACAACCTTGAGTGGCTGTTCTGTGGCTGGGAAATCACCACCGTGTGCTCGTTCCTCATGATTGGCTACACGCGCACGCCCGAGGCCATTAAAAACGCTTTCACCCAGATCATCCTCAACATGCTGGGCGGCATCGCGTTTTTGGCCGGACTCATGTACCTGCACGTTAACGGCATGCCGCTGACCATCTCGGGCATGATCGAGCTTTCCGGCGCCGGAACCGCGCAATCCGCGCTGCTGGTGATGCCGGTCGTCCTGCTGTCGCTCGCCGCACTTACCAAGGCCGCGCAGATGCCGTTCCACACCTGGCTGCTCGGCGCCATGGTTGCCCCCACTCCCACGAGCGCCCTGCTGCACTCGTCCACCATGGTCAAGGCCGGCGTGTTCCTGATGGTCAAGCTGAGCCCGCTCTATGCCATCTATCCCGTGACCGGCTTTATGGTCACGAGTGTGGGTGCCATCACGTTTTTGCTCGCTGCCCTCATGGCCATCTCGCAGAGCAACGCCAAACGCGTGCTCGCGTACTCCACCATTTCCAACCTGGGCCTCATCAGTGCCTGCTTGGGTGTCGGTGCGCCCGAGGCCGTGTGGGCGGCCATCTTCCTAATCCTGTTCCATACGGTGGCCAAGTCGCTGCTGTTCCTGTGCGTGGGCACCGCCGAACATCATATCGGCAGCCGCAATATCGAGGACATGGACGGTATGTTCAGCCGCATGCCGCACCTGACGCGTCTGATGATGCTGGGCATCATGGGCATGTTCGTTGCCCCGTTTGGCATGCTCGTGTCCAAGTGGGGCGCCCTGGTGGCGTTCGCGCAGACCGGCAACGTGCTCATGATCATGGTGCTTGCCTTTGGCTCGGCCGCGACGTTCTTCTTCTGGGGTAAATGGCTTGCCAAGCTTTCGGGCGTCGACCCCACGGCTCAAAACGTTGAGGTCAATGTCCATAAGACCGAATGGATGGCGCTCAACACCATCGCCGCGCTGCTGATTCTTTGCTGCGTGGCGTTCCCGATTATCTCGAGCGGCCTGGTGTCGCCTTACTTGGCCATGGTGTTTGGCCGCGTGCCGTACGTTATTGGCAAGGACTCCATGTATCTGATGGTGGTTATCGTGGCTTTTATCGCCGTGGTGCTGCTGACTTCATTCCGCGTGAGCAACAAGCCGCACGTAAACGTATATCTTTCGGGTGTGGGAACCGACAAATATCGCCATTTCCGCGGCTCGATGGGACGCGAGGTAAAGGCCGAAAAGCGCAATTGGTACTCGGAGGACGCCCTTGGCGAGAAGCGTATTGGCCCCGCGGGTAGCGTCGTGTGCTGCAGCATTATCTTGTTTGCGCTGCTGTGTTGCGCGTGGATTGGGCCCGAGCGGCTTGCCATGGGCGCGCCCTCGGTGCTGCGCGGCAAGTATTTTGAAGGTTCGGGTGTCGTGGGCATATTTATTGGTACCGTGGCGTTTGCCTTGATTGCGCCGCTTGTGGGTGGACTGATCGACGGCCTTGACCGCAAGCTTTCGGCCCGCATGCAGGGCCGCGTGGGTCCGCGCCTGCTCCAGCCTTTCTACGACGTTGCCAAGCTGCTGCGCAAGGCCCCTGCCAGCGTAAACACCATGGATGATACCTACATGGCGTGCGCGCTCATCTTTACCGTGGTGGGCGGCGGCATCTTTGTGTCGGGCTCCAACACGCTGCTGTGCGCTTTCATGGTTACGCTCGCTGCGATCTTTGTGGTGTTGGCGTCCGCCTCGACGCAAAGCCCGTTTGCCCAGGTCGGCGCCGACCGCGAGCTGCTGCAGGTCATGAGCTACGAGCCCGCCGTTCTGCTGATGAGCGTGGGTCTGTACCTTGCCACCGACAGCTTCGATTCCATCGCCGTGACGGGGCAGTCGGCCCCCATCATCGTGTACAGCGCGCCCATTTTTCTCGCGCTGCTCGCGGTGCTTACCATCAAGCTACGCAAGTCGCCGTTCGACCTTTCGTACTCGCATCACGCGCATCAGGAGATTGTCCAGGGCGTCGCCACCGAGATGAGCGGCGGCACGCTGGCCAAGATGACCCTTATGCACTGGTGCGAGACCGTGCTGTTTTTGATGTGGGTTGGCATGTTCTTTGTCTGGGACAACCCGGTGAGCTGGGCCGTTGCCCTGGTCGTGATGGTCGTGACATATTTTGTCGAGGTGCTGATCGACAACACCTTCGCCCGTAGCACCTGGCGCAGCTGCTTTAAGCTCGGATGGGGTGTGGCGCTGGTGTTTGGCCTGCTCAACCTTATGCCCATCCTCGTCGACGTGTTTATTTAGGAGGCGGCATCCATGGATCATAAAATGTCGCGCTCGCCGTGGGTTATTCATTACGACGGCTCGAGCTGCAACGGATGCGATATCGAGGTGCTGGCCTCGCTCACGCCGCTGTTCGATGCGGAGCGTTTTGGCGTGGTCAACACCGGCAATCCCAAGCATGCGGATATCTTTTTGGTGACGGGTTCGGTCAACGCGCAGAACCTGCCTGTCGTGCGCCAGATCTACAACCAGATGCTCGAGCCCAAGTGCGTGGTGGCGTGCGGTATTTGCGCATGCTCGGGTGGCGTGTTCCGCGATGCCTATAACGTGATCGGCGGCGTGGACCGCGCGATTCCCGTGGACGTGTACGCGCCCGGGTGCGCCATTCGCCCCGAGACCGTGATCGATGCCATCGTGGAGGCGTGCGGCATTCTGGACCAGAAGGAGGCCGTGATGCGTGCCGGCGGCGATCCGCTTACCGTGGGCGGTGCCGCTACCTGGGATGGTGGCGTTGAGCTGGGCGAGGACGGGTTTGTGGCCGCCGGGGCCGGGGCCGGCGACGCGCCTGCTGAGACGCCCGCCGCTGCAAAGGAGGCCGAGTAATGCAAAAGGCTATCTATACCACCGTCGGGATCGACGAGCTCCTGCCGCATGTTCAGGCGCTCAAGGGCGTCGGCGCGCGCTTTGTGCAAATGCACGCCGAGCGCAACGTCGACGACGGCACGTATCGCCTGGTCTATACGTTTATCAACGTTCGTGCTGCTCAGGAGCAGATTGCGCAGGACGGCAGCTATGCGATTGAGAACCTGGTGGCTGAGGACATCGACCGGTACCAGGAGATTCCGTCCATCAGCTCGTACTATCCGGCAGTATTCCCGTTTGAAAACGAAGCGCACGACCTGTTTGGTCTTGCCATCACCGACATGCAGATCGACTTTAAGGGCTTTTTCTACCAGGTTTCGACTGCCGAGCCCATGAGCGTTATCACGCCCGAGGTGAAAGCCGCGCGCGAGAAGGCTATGAGGGTCCGTGCCGCCGCCGAGGCCAAGGCGCGCAAGGCCGCGGCCGAAAAGGCCGCCGCTGCTGCGGCTGCTGCAGGGGAGGGCGTTGCGGGCGCCGGCGATGCCGCGGGCGCCGCTGCACAGCCCGCTGCGGCTGCCGGCTCCGATGCTCAGCACGATGAAGCCGCGGCCAATGCCGCACTTAAAGCCGCCGAGATGGAGGCAAAGCTCGCCGCCATGGATCCCGAGAAAGCGGCCAAGGTCCGCGCGGCGCTTGCCGCCAAGGCCGCCCGCGACAAGCAGAAAAAGGAGGCGTAAGGTCCATGGCACATCGCTCCGTTATTCCGTTTGGCCCGCAGCACCCGGTGCTGCCCGAGCCGCTTCATCTGGACCTGGTGATCGAGGACGACCGCGTCATCGAGGCAATTCCGCAGATCGGCTTTGTGCACCGCGGACTCGAGAAGCTCACCGAAAAGCGCGACATGCATCAGTTTGGCTACATCGCCGAGCGCATCTGCGGCATCTGCGCCGTGGGTCACAGCTGCGGCTATGCCAGTGCCTGTGAGCGCATGCTCGACATCGAGGTGCCCGGCCGCGTACAGTATATCCGCACCATTTTGCACGAGCTTTCGCGCATCCACTCGCATCTGCTGTGGTTGGGCTTGCTTGCCGACGCCTTTGGCTTCGAGGCGCTGTTCTATCGGTCGTGGACCCTGCGCGAGCAGATTCTCAAGATTTTTGAGAGCACGTGCGGCGGGCGCGTGATTCTGTCGATCAACGAGATTGGCGGCCTTAAGCACGATATCGAGGACTCCGAGCTGGCGGGCATCGTCCAGACGCTCGATGCCATGCGCCCCGACTACGAGGCCCTGGTGCATACGTTTTTGGACGACGACAGTTGCGGCGAGCGCTTGCATGGCGTGGGCGTGATCAGCAAGAAGGACGCGCTGGATTTGTCGATGGTCGGCCCGTTCGGTCGCGCCTCGGGTGTGGACTACGACGTGCGCATGTTCGGCGACGGCGCCTATGCGGATCTGGCTGCGTTTGAGCCGATTGTCGCCACCGACGGTGACTGCTATGCCCGCTGCCAGGTGCGTTGCGCCGAGGTCACACAGGCCATGGACATTATCAAGGAACTCGTGGGCAAGATTCCGCACGACGGCATCGGCGGGCGCACCAAGCTCACGCCGGCCGACGGCGCGCGCGGCGAAGTTGTGATTGAGCAACCGCGCGGCGAGGCGTACTACTATGTGCGCGGCAACGGCACCAAGAACTTGGATCGCTTCCGCGTGCGCACGCCGACGTCGCAGAACCTGGCGGGTCTGACGCATGCGCTGCAGGGCGTGCTCATCGCCAACGTGCCCATGATTATCCTGACCATCGACCCCTGCATTAGCTGCACGGAAAGGTAGGCGCGGCATGAGTTTACTGACATTTGCCAAGACGGCCTTGGGCTCTATGGTCAAGCAGCCGGTCACGGTGTGCTATCCGCAGGAGAAGCTGGCGGCGCCCGAGCGCTTGCGCGGGCACATCGTCAACGACATGGACGTGTGCATTTGCTGCGGCATGTGCGCGCGCCGCTGCCCGGCGGGCGCGCTCGCGGTCCATCGCAAGGGAGGAATGTGGTCGATTGACCCGTATGCCTGCGTGGTGTGTGGCGAATGCATCGAAAGCTGCCCCAAGCACTGCCTGACTGTGGACACCGCCCGCACCCCAGTCGCGGCGGACAAGACGCCCACGGTAGAAACCAAGCCGGAATAGCGCTGAAATAGGGGCCGGCGGGGCAAAAATGCCCCGCCGGCCCCGCGCTTGAGCGCGCGGTCAGGCCGCCGCGAACAAAACTATGCCGGTTTACTACGATAAATCGCCAACCTCCAACCACACCGCATTCGGCAAAAACAAAACCGCAGGTAGACGGCTTGCGACTTTGTGAAAAAAGCGGGTGTGGTCGGGGATTTCGTTTTTATCGTAGTAAACCGGCATAGTTTTGAAACGGCACCATATCGGTAACAGCCCCTGATCCCCCGGGGACGGAGGAAAACGGATCATTTTTTGCCTGATGGCTCCGAGTCGCACCCGTTTTCCTGCGAAAACGCCGTGTCTCAACTTTGGTGAGACATTTGTCTCATGCGCAAAACCGAATCTGGAACGTGTGTCACCTGCCCTAACTGTGTCTCATTTCGTAACTTTAGGCTGATGCAAGGTCTGATCCTGCGAGAAGGGAGACATGATGGGTAAGTACACGAGGGGTCTCTTGGCGGTGATACTGGCCGTAGTGCTGGTGTTGCCGGCTGCAGCATTCGCCATGCTGCCCGAGGCCAACGCCAGGTCCAGCACAGGAATGGACGGGCCGACAGTGAGCGGACCGACGGTCGTCGACCCCGACACCAGCGGACGCTGGGAAAAATGGGCGGCCGGCCACAGCGGCAATAAGGTGACGACTCAAAACGTCGGCCGAATCTGGACCGACAAGACGGTTGAGGCAACTGGAAAAGACGAAGCGTCAGACTTTTTGACTACGCTTTCGGCGATGTCCTCGACGTCTAATTCAACCGTGACAGTCACCACGCCACTCGACATCGTGATGGTGCTGGATGCTTCTGGCTCGATGGATGATCCTATGGGTGGCGGAGATCGCACCAAGCGCATCGTTGCACTGAAGAACGCTGCGAATAGCTTTATCGATACCATTGCCAAGCAAAACGAGGGTGTCGAGGGCGTGGATAGGCAGCATAAGGTTGCCGTCGTTAAGTTCGCGGGCGATAAGTCCAACAATATCGGCAACGATACGTACTACCAAGGCCAATTCAAGTACAACTACTCGCAGGTAATGAAGGACCTGATTGATTGTTCCGGCAGCAACGTGAAAGCTCTTAAGGATACAATTGCCGGTATTAAACCCGCCGGTGCCACACGTGCCGATTATGGTCTGGAGCTGGCTAAGGACAGGACTTCTGGTCGCAAAGACGCCAAGAAGATTATTGTCTTCTTTACTGATGGTACGCCAACGAGTCAAAGTGAATTCAATCCTACAGTCGCTAACGCTGCCGTGACGGCTGCCAAGAGCATGAAGGACGGCAAGGCCACCGTTTATACCATCGGTATCTTTAGCGGAGCGAATCCCAGTGCAGGCATTCAAGATTTAGGAACAGACGAAGCGAATAAAGCGAACAAGTTCATGCAGGCCGTGTCGAGCAACTACCCCAATGCCACGGCATGGAACACTCACGGTACGCGTGCGGATAATTCCGACTACTACAAGTCGGCGACCAATGCCGATGAGCTCAAGAAGGTCTTCGACGACATCTCGCAAGCCATTACGTCGGAGAAGCCTTATCCGACCGAAATTCAGAAGGGCTACGAGACCAAGTCCGGTTACATCACGTTTACCGATGAGCTGGGCGACTTTATGCAGGTCGACAGCTTCACCGAGGTCGTCATCAACGGCACATCGTTTACCAAGCCGAACAAGATGTTCAACAAAGAAACCAATACCGACACGTACGAGTTCGATGACAAGGCAAAAGACCTGCTCATCACCGTGCAGCGCGCCGACGATAAAAATCCCCGAAAGGGCGATATTGTAACGGTCAGCATCCCCGCATCGTTGATTCCGCTGAGCCACTTTAAGACCGTAGACGGCAAGCTTTCGGTCGACACCGTTAAGCCCATCCAGGTGAAGTATGCCTCGAGCGTGAAGAAGGTCGCACTCGACAACCTGTTTACGCCCGAGAAGGTAACGGGGCTCAAGGACTACATCGAGCGCAATGCCGATGACGACGCCAAGACCGTGAGCTTCTACGCGAACAAGTGGAGCGGCGGCGCGCTGGGTGATACGGTTGCGACCTTTGAGCCGGCCGACACCAACCGCTACTACTACTTCCAGAAGCAGACTCCTATTTACACGGATGAGGGCTGCACGAAGCCGGCAACGGGCTCGCTGGATGATAACACCACCTATTACTATAAGGATGAGTTTGAGGAGCAGGGTGAGAACGGCGAGGCCAAGTCTGCGACCGATGTCATTGCATTCAAGGGCGGCGATGCTGCGAAGTTCGACGGCGCTATTGTTGCTGACAAGAAGAGCGGCAGCCTGTCGTTTAGTATCGGAACCGCGCGCCTGGCATTTATTGACGAGCTCCACACCACCAAGGAGAGCGTGGGCGGCAACAACACCAGTACCGCGACCGACGTTCTCAACCCCAAGTGGAATAACACGTCCGCCAAGGCGACCGCGACGCATGTTAATTCCTACCTGGGCAACAACGGCAAGATCAGCTATAAGTACGACATGACGCCGACGACGGTGGACACCAAGGCCGACTTCGGCCTGACCAAGGTGCTCGAGGGCCGCGCCTGGACGAAAGAGGACGCGTTTGAGTTTGAGCTGACGTCCGAGAACAACGCCCCGATGCCCGAGTCCGCGACTGAGCCCGTGACTGTGTCCGTGACCAATAACGATCCGAATGAGGTCAAGGCGGCCATTAACTTCGGCACGATCGAATACAAGGCACCTGGCACGTATGTCTACAAGGTCAGCGAGAAGAACGCTGGGACCACGGTTGACGGCGTTGCCTACAGCAAGAACGTCGCGAAGATCACCGTGACGGTGACGCCCAACAAGAAGGGCGAGCTGAGCGCTGACGTGCAGGTGGCCTGGAGTGAAGCAGGCGAGACCGAGTTCAAGAACGTTTACACTGCGAAGCCTGTTGAGTCCAGCGTTACCGACAAGATTGACGTGACCAAGTCCCTGACCGGGCGCGACTTGGCGGCCGGCGAGTTCAGCTTCGAGCTGCGCGAGCTCAAGGGCGAGGATTCTAAGCTTATCGAGACCGTTACAAACGACGCCAGTGGCAAGGTGAAGTTCAAGGCCATCAAGTACACTGAGATCGGTCAGCACACCTACACGCTGCGCGAGGTCCCGGGCGACGCCAACAACGGCATCACCTACGACGGCAAGACCTACACCATCGTGACGACCATCAGCGATAACGGCAAGGGTCAGCTGGTGGCAACGCACGAGCTGAAGGACGCCAAGGACGCCAAGGACGCCAAGAGCATCGAGTTCAAGAACGCCTACACCACGAATGCTGCCGAGGCATCGCTTGTGGGCATCAAGAATCTGCAGGTCGCCGATGGTCTGACCCCGGCCGACATCACCGGCAAGTTTACCTTTACCGTGACCGGCGAAGAGGACGCGCCTATGCCTGCGAGCGCGAGCGTGCACAACGACTCCGACGGCAAGGTCGACTTTGGTAAGATCACCTTTACGCTCGACGACCTTAACAAGGCTCTGGGCGAGAAGCCCAAGAAGCGCGAGCACACCTTTACCTACACCGTGACCGAGTCCGGCGAGGTTGCTGGCGTGACCAACGACGCCAAGCTGTCGCGCGAGGTTTCCTTCACCGTGACCGATGACGGCAAGGGTAAGCTGAGCGTATCCCCTAACCAGGACGGCAATGCGGCGTTTACGTTCACCAACACCTATAACGTGAAGCCTGTCAAGACGAGTGTCACCGACCAGATCACCGCGACCAAGGTTCTGACCGGGCGCGAGCTCGGCCTCAAGGACGGCGAGTTTGGCTTTGAGCTCGTCAAGGGCGAGGGCAAGGACGCCCAGGTTGTTGCTACCGGCACCAACGACGCCAGCGGCAAGATCACGATGGACCCCATCGAGTACACCAAGCCCGGGAAGCACACCTACACGTTGCGCGAGGTCAAGGGTAATACTGGCGGCATCACCTACAGTACCGCCGAGTACACCATCGTGACCACCATCACCGACAAGGGCGACGGTACGCTCGAGGCGAAGCATGAGCTGAAGGGCGCCGACGAGGCGAAGTTCACCAACTCCTACAAGCCTGGTTCCAAGGACTCCAGCGTCACCGACAAGATTACCGCGACCAAGGTCCTGACCGGGCGTGAGTCTGGCCTCGCGGCCGGCGAGTTCCGCTTTGAGCTCGTCGAAGGTAACGTTGTTGCCGCTACCGGCACCAACAATGCCGACGGCAAGATCGTGATGGACCCCGTCACGTACACCGAGGCCGGCGAACACACCTACACGCTGCGCGAGACCAAGGCCGGCGCCACCGAGAACGGCATTACCTACAGCACCGCCCAATACACCATCGTGACTACGGTTACGGACAACGGCGACGGCACCCTCAGCGTCGAGCATAAGCTGCAGAACGCCGAGAAGGCGATCTTCGAGAACACCTACAAGCCGAATCCTGGCAAGTCGAGTGTCACCGACAAGATTGCGGCGACCAAGGTCCTGACCGGTCGCGATCTCAAGGAAGGCGAGTTTGGCTTCGAGCTCGTCGAGGGCGAGGACGCCAAGGTCGTTGCCACCGGTAAGAACGATGCCGACGGCAAGATCACGATGGGCGCCATCGAGTATACCGAGGCCGGCAAGCATACCTACACGCTGCGCGAGGTCCCGGGCGACGCCAACAACGGCATCACCTACGACGGCAAGACCTACACCATCGAGACGACCATCACCGACAACGGTGACGGCACGCTCAGCGCTGCGCACAAGCTGAAGGACGCCGACGAGGCGAAGTTCAACAACAGCTACAAGCCGAACCCCGACGAGTTCAGCGTCACCGACCAGATCACCGCGACCAAGGTCCTGACCGGTCGCACGCTCAAGGACGGCGAGTTCTCCTTCGAGCTCGTTGAGGGCGAGGGCAAGGACGCCAAGGTCGTCGCCACCGGCACCAACGACGCCAAGGGCAACATCTCGATGGGTGCCGTGAAGTACACCAAGCCCGGAACGCACACCTACACGCTGCGCGAGGCCAAGGGCGGAACCACCAGCAAGGGCATCACCTACA
>CATYZK010000027.1 GCA_958415665.1 uncultured Collinsella sp.
CACTTTGTTCGAGTCGCTGTTGTTCCTCGCCGCTTCCGCGGCTCGAGGTCCCCGTTCTCCTCGGCGGGGTTGTCTAAGGTTGTCGCTGAAGCTCTGCCTTTGGCTCAAAGAAAAACGGGAGATGCGATCTGCATCCCCCGTTTTTGTTGCGGTTACTCCAAGTCAATAAATTTGGTGCTTATGACATGGCCGTCTTTTACGAGCATTCTGGCCATAGTGGGGCCTCGGCTGCCTCTGGGGTAGCTGGCACTACCCGGGTTGAGGACCAGGCAGCGGCCCACTTGGGCTTCTTTGGTTACGTGGGTGTGACCGTTGATGGCTACGTCTACGGATCCCACGGGCAGGTCTTCACGGTAGTGAGCTACGGCGAATTTGAGGCCTTCGTAGGTAAAGAGGGCCAGACGGTCTACATCCGGGCCGTAATCGCGGTAGTAGTCGTTGTTGCCTAGGACCGCTCGCACGGGGGCGATGGTGCATAGATGTTCGTAGTCCATCTCAGACGTGAGGTCTCCGGCGTGGATGATCAGATCTGCGCCCTTGAGCTCGTCTAGGAGCGCGGGCGATAGATAGCCGTGGGTGTCCGAGATGATGTCGATGCGCTTGGCGCTTGCACTGTTCATGGGATCCCTTCTGCAAAACCGATTCGACGTATATACAAAAAGCCCCACGGCTCCGCAGACAATTGGTCTACAGGGCTGCGGGGCCAGTGTGCTAGAGGCTCAGGGCCTTCTTGAGCGGCACAACGCGGCGGCGCGAGACCGGCACGCGTTCGTCGACGCCCGTAATGCCCAGTTGGATAGCGCCCGAGGGCACCGTCTCGACATCTGTGACGCACGCCAAGTTGACGATATAGCGGCGATGAACGCGAAAGAAGCCAAAGTCGCAAAGCTTGGCCTCAAACTGCGCCAGCGAGGTCGTCGACAAAAAGCGATCATCGACGGTATAGATGCAGGAGTAATCGTCCTTGGCCATGATAAAGCGAATGTCATCCACGGGAATGAGCACCTTGCGGCCGCCCTTTTCCACCGGAATGCGCTCGATGGTCACCTTGCTGTCCGTGACCGGCTTGGCGCGCTGCATGACCTTCTCGATCGCGCGGTCCAAACGAGCTTCCTCGACAGGCTTCATCAGATAATCGACGGCATCCACGTCGAATGCCTCGACCGCATGGTCGCTATACGCAGTCACAAACACGATCGCCGGCGGATTTTTGAGCTTATGCAGCGCCTCGGCAAGTTGCAGGCCCGAGGCACCGGGCATCGAGATATCGAGAAACACGACATCCACGCGACTTTCCATAAGCATCTCGATGGCGGAGCGAACGCTCGACGCCTCCGTGATCGTGCCGATCTTGCCCGTTTGCTCGAGCAAGAAGCGAAGCTCCGAGCGAGCCGGCGCCTCATCATCCACAATCATCGCACGCAGCATAGGGATAAAACCTTTCGTCAACTAACTACGCCGGGCATCCGTCGCATGACGTTGAGCCCGTAGCCTTTTATTTTACTCTTGAATGTCAAAGATGCTCTCTGACAAATCAAGATGAAGAAGCACTTTGGTGCCCTTGCCCGGCGCCGATTCGACACGTGTATAGGAGTGTGGCCCGTAAAAGCGATGGATGCGTTCCGAAATATTGTGCATGGCCACACCGGCGCCGCCACCCTGGGGAGAGCTGGCGTCAGGACGGGCGGAGCGCTCGTCAAACAGTCTGGCGGCGGTACCCTCATCCATGCCCACGCCATTATCGGCCACGGCAATCAAGATTGCATCCTCGCCGTCTTGGTGAACGGTCACGTCGATCCTCAGGGCGCCGTCATCGCCCATACCATGACGCACGGCGTTCTCGACAATCGGCTGGATCACGAACGCCGGCACCAGCGTATCTTCCACGTCCTCGGACACATCGAACGTCGCGAGCACGCGGTCCTCGCCAAAGCGGGCCTTCTCAAAGGTAAGGTAGCGCTTGGTCTGTGCGACCTCGCGCGAGACCGGAATAAGCGATCCCGAGTTGTCGAGCGTGGCGCGATAGAACGATGAGAACTCACGAAGCAGTTCGCGGGCCCGCAGCGGGTCGGTGCGCGTAAACGATGCAATGGTGTTCAGCGTGTTGAACAGGAAGTGCGGGTTAATCTGCGCCTGCAGCGCACGCACCTCGGCGCGCGCTGTGAGTTCCTTTTGCACCTCGAGCTCGTGGATGGCGAGCTGCGTGGACAAGATCTCGGCAAAGCCCGAGGCAAGCGCGTACTGGGTACGGTCGACGGCGCGCGGAGTCTTGTAGTAGAACTTGAGCGTGCCGACGGTACGATCGCCCACCTTGATAGGGGCGATAATGCCGGCGGGGACTTGGTTGTGCGAGCCGTCCGAGCCTACGACATCCACCATACGGTTGAACGACTGCACGATGCCATGTTCGATAACGTAGCGTGTGGCAAGCGTGTGGATGGGAGAATCTGGCAGTAGTTTTTCCTCAAACTCGCCCGCGCAGGCAAGCACGTTGTCCTCGTCGGTGATGGCCACCGTCATGGCGCGCGTCTCGGGCAAAATGCGCTGGCACACCAAACGCGCCGATTCCTGTGTCAAACCGCCCTTAATGTCCTCGAGCATGGCCGAGGCCACCGAGAGCGTCTCCTCGGTGTACTGGGAGCGCACCGAATCGGGATTGAGCGTCAAAAAGATAAAGATGCACAGAAAGATGCACAGCAGCGCGCAGGCAATCACCGTGGCGATCGGCTCGATACCGGTCACCAGGGCAAAAATAAAGTACACCAGCACGCAAATGGCGCAGGCAACGGCAATGATGCGAAAGATTGATATTGAACTATCGCGCTGGGCGCGGCGGTCGATCATTCGGCCCCCTCCAGGATACTGATCAGTTGTGCGTCTCGCCAAAGCCCGTCCATGATCTTGGGCCAAAAGCTCTGGAAACGCAGGTAGCTTGCAGCGTTTTGGCGTGCATAGGCCTTTGCCTCGTCGATACCATGGCGCCAGATGCGCAGGTAGCCCTCATGCTCGCGGGTAAACATGCTGCGGACCATAGCGGTCTTGCGCACGCGGTCGTCGAGCTCGCGCGAAATCCACGGGCCCGGGTAGGGCATGAGCGATGCCGCCGTAACGGAAATGAGCTCCTTTTGATGCGCGGCGAATGTCAACTTGGCCCGTTCGTAGTACCAACGGTATACATCCTGCATAAAGCGCGGTGAGCGCTTTTCGGACTCCGGAGGCAGATGGCGCACGGTCCACTCGTTATCGAACCACACGTCGTAGCCAAACATGCGCATGTTGAAGAGGTAATCCAAGTCCTCGCCGCGGGTGATAAACGGGTCAAAGGCCACACGCGTAAAGGCGCGGGCGTGCAGGGCCATCAGGCCGCCGCACACGTAGTTGGAGCGCGAGATGCGGGTGCCCGAGAGCGCCTTTTTCATCCAACGGTTGAACTCGATGCGCTTGGTCCACCAACGATGGCAGATGCCCGCCTTGTCCGTGGGAGCCAGCGGCGAGCCGTCGCGATCGTAGAAATAGCCGCTCTTGACCAAGATCGGCAAGCCCTGACGCGTCTGCTGCCCCAACGCATAGGTCGCGCGCTTCATAAAGTCGGCGTCGATGACGGTCTCATCGTCATCCAAAAAGATAACCGCGTCATGCCCCAGCACAGCGGCACAGGCCAGCCCCATGTTGCGGATGGCACCGTAGCCTCGCAGGCTCACGCACTCGCCCGAACCCTTGGGCGCGATCTGAGCAACCCGGTCTGCGATGCGCGAGGCCTGGGTGTTGGTGACAACGGTGACCTTGAGCGTGGGATGCGCGTCGACGATCTCGTGCACGCGCAGCGACACATCGGCTGTGGCAGAAACGGGACAGACCACCAAAAGGATGATGCGCGGGATGTCGCGCACCTGCTCAAGCGAGGCCAGACAGCGGTCGAGTTCGGGATTGTCGGCGTTGAGTCGTGTCGAATGGTCATAGGTGCCAGGGGCGTTTGCGCGAGCGTCATCGCCCGCCCAATACGTTGGAATCACGACCGTGGCGTTCATGCCTTACCCTCCCTGCAACACAAAAACGGGACGCCGCCAAACACAGGCGACGCCCCGCGACCTAGCTGACTCCATCATACCCACTTGGGCTAATCATTGTTCGAAAGTCAGAATGTTTATTGCGGATAACCCCAAAAGAGTATCGCGGCGGACGCAATTACCGGCAAGTTCCTATGCGGCCTGCTCTGCCGTCTGAGACATGCGGGACAGACGGACCAGCAGCACAAAGCCCACCACCAGCAGCACGCCGATAGACAGGACGCCCAGCGAGGGGTTGCCGGTCAGCGAGGTGACGACCGACACCAAGAAGGTGCCCATAACACTTGCATAGCGGCCAAAGATATCAAAGAAGCCGTAGTACTCGTTGGACTTTTCCTTGGGGATAATGCGGCCAAAGTAGCTACGGCTCAGCGCCTGCACGCCGCCTTGAAACAGGCCGACCAAAATGGCAAGCACCCAAAACTCAAAGGCGGTCTTGAGGAAGAACGCGGCAAAGAGCACGATGCCCATATAGGCGGCGACGGCAACCAAGATCATATTGAGTGTGCCCACGCGACCGGCAAGCTTGCCGTAGATGATGGCGGACGGGAAGGCCACAAACTGCGTAACGAGCAGAGCCAGCACCAGTTGGGTCGAGTCGATGCCCAAAGCCGATCCATAGCTGGTTGCCATGGAAATGACCGTGTGCACACCGTCGATGTAGAAGAAGAACGCGATCATGTAGACCAGCACGGTCTTGTTGTGAGCAATCTCGCGCATGGTGTGTCCGACCTCGGAGAACACGCCGCCCACGATGTGGCCGATGGTGTCCTCGGGACCACGCTCGCGACCGTACTTTTGCTTATAGGTGCGAATGAGCGGCAGGGTAAAGATGAGCCACCAGGCACCAGTGATGACAAACGACAGACGCGTTGCCAGCATGGTGGGGACACCAAGAACGGGACCACCCATGATAAGCGCCAGGCAGATGATGAACGGCACAGTGGAACCGATGTAGCCCCAGGCATAGCCCGAGCTGGACACGGCGTCCATGCGCTCGTCGGTGGTAATGTCGGGCAGCATGGCGTCGTAGAACGTCATAGAAGAGTTGAGGCCGATGGTGCACAGCACGTAGACGGTCAGAAACGCCATGGCAGACATGGGGATGGCCTGTGCCAGGCAAAGAACCAGGCCCGTCAGGAAAAAGCCCATGAAGAACTTGATCTTATTGCCGGCGTAATCGGCAAGTGCGCCCAGAATGGGCATGAGCATGGCGATGACCAGCGAGGCAATCGTCTGCGCGTTGCCCCAAGCGACCACCAGGTCTGCCGAGGAAGCACCGGTATTGATGGCGTTAAAGTAGATGGGCACCACCGAGGTATTGAGCAGCACGAGGGCCGAGTTTCCCACATCGTACATGACCCAGTTACGCTCGAGCTTGGTGTATTTCATGGACAGGGACCCTTCGTATTCGCCCGATATGCAGCTAGTTCATCGTACCCCAATTGCACGGAGGCGCCGGTAAGGATTCGGCAAAGAGACAGGAGCGGACCCTACTCCTCGCGGTCGAACTCCTCGTCGGTGCCGAGCACGCGACCGCTGTAGTTGACGTGACTGGTCACGGCCTCCATGTCACCGGTCTCGATAAAACGCGCGACCGTGCACTCGTAATCGACCAGCGCGCGATCAAAGACCTCGGGGAAACTCTCGTTCGAGACCTCATCGGTAAAGGGATTCTTCCATGTCAGATGGCCCAGGTTACCGGTGCGCTCGGGCAGCTCCGTCGTCACGCGATGGGCAAGGCCGTCGAGCAGCGAGTAGTCGTGCACCAAACCCTCAACCAGCGAGATCGCGCGCGTCTTTACGGAGCCGGCCGGCTCAATCGCACGGTAAAGTCGCTGCATATTGGCAACGGCAGCACCGTACTCCCCCGCCGGAATGTCAATGCCGTACACGCGTCCGGCAACATAGCTCATCAGCACGCCGGCCACGCGACTGATGCGATCGGTGGTGACGATCTCGCCCGCCGGCGGGTAATCGTCGACCGTAGCGCCATCGCGTTTAAGCTGCAGCATCAGTACATCCAGGTCGCTCTCGATCACGGCATGGACCTGACTGCTCGAATCCTCAAGCTCGGGATCGGACTCCACGATGCCAAACTGCTGCTCATAGACAAAGGGATGGGCGTTGCGGTCGAGCACGTAATGAGACAGCAGGCCCAGCGCAAAGGCGCGACCCAAGCCGGCGTCGCGCGGCAGCAGATGCGACACGCCGTCGCGCAGGCACGCGAACTGGCGAGACATGCGCGAGCGATGCATGACCTGCGCCAGCAGCGTACAGTCGGAAACACGCGGTGTCAGAATGTGAAAGAAAAACGGGTCGGGGCCTTGGTTGCCCAAGATAAAGGCAATGCGCTCTTCATCGGACGCGATGACGCCCTGCGGAAGACGGTCGATGCTTTCCTCGCCAAACAGATGATGGGTGATAAGCGCGGGCATAATGATCCTTTCGATTTCATTCGATGCCACCCATTATGCCCACCGCGCGCCCATGCCAAACCTGCGATGGTAAACGACGGCACGCAAGCCTCTTACGCAAGTCCCAGGTGCGACTTGACCTCGGCGGCACGACGACGGGACACCGGCACCGTCGAGCTCACGCGGTCGAGCCTGAGCTCCATCAACCCCGTGGAGCCAATCTCAACATTGTGCACGTCTTCCAAATTGACCAGATAGCTGCGATGAACGCGAATAAAGCCCTCGGAGCCCAAGCGACGCTCGAGCGAAGAGATCGACTCATTGATCAGGTACGTTCCCTCGGCACAGATGGCGTTGCAAAAATCGGCGCGCGCCTCAAAGTAGCAGATGTCTGCGGCGGGAATGAACACCTTTTTGCCCCCGCGGTCCACCGTCAGACGCAAAGGCTGGCGCGGAGCGTGGATAACACGGCGGGCACCCAAGGCTGCCTCGATCTTGTCGAGTGCCTTTGACAGACGTGCGTCCTCGACCGGCTTGACGATATAGTCGACCGCATCGAGGTTATACGCATCGGCGGCAAACTCGGCAAACGCCGTCACAAACACAACCACCGGTGGCGTCTTTAAGTTCTGCAGCGTCTCGGCAAGCTCAATTCCCGAGCGGCCGGGCATCGTGATGTCCAAAAACAACACGTCGGGCTTGCTCGAAAGAATCGACTCCACGGCCTCGGTGACATTGCCTGCCTCGGCAATATGCCCCACGCGCGCGTCCTTCTCCAATAGATAGCGTAGCTCAGCCCTGATGGGAGGCTCGTCATCAACCACCAGGATGTTCCAGCCCTCGGACATGTGCGCTTCCTCTCTCCTCAATACACTCGCGTGCTACGCCGTCAACGGCGCCGGCTCATGCGGCTCGCCGTTCAGCTCGACGATAACCTGCGTCCCCACGTCCTCCTGGGACTCCACGCGCATGCCGGAATCTTCTCCGTAAAAGAAATGGATGCGCTGAAGCACGTTGAAGAGCGCCAGGCCGCAACCTCGCTTGATGGAGCCGTCGGCGGTAATGCTCTCGGGCTCCTCTCGGCGATGTTGCTCAAACAGATGCGCGCAGACTTCTTCGCTCATACCGATGCCGTCATCTTCGACGATGATCTCCAAGCCGTCATCGGTCTCAAAAGCCCTAACACGAATAGAAAGCGGCTCGGTCTCGCGCTGCGCATGCTTGATGCAGTTTTCGAGCAGCGGCTGCAAGATAAACGGCGGCACCAGGCTGTCGCGCACCTCAAAGTCGATGTCGACCGAAACGCGCAGACGGCCGTCGCCATAACGAGCCTGCATTAGATTGATATAGCGAGTGCCCTGTTCCACCTCGTGCTCGAGCGTGGTGAGCGTATCGGAATCAGAAAGCGTCTGACGATAGTAATTGGAAAAGTCGATCAGCAGCGACCGCGCCTTGTCGGGCTCGGTTCGAACGAGCGACACGATGGTGCTGATGGTGTTAAACAGAAAATGAGGATCGACCTGCGATTGCAAGGCGCGCAGCTCCACGCGGGCCGTGAGCTCGTCCTGGCGCTCGAGCTCAAAGCTCGCAAGCTGCGTGGAAATGAGGTCGGCAAAGCCCGAGGCAAGCGCCGTCTGGCGCATATCGATGCTGCTCAGACGGGGATAATACAGCTCGAGCGTGCCCACGCAATGCCCGCGCACGGTAAGCGGTGCGACAATACCGGCGCGCAGGCGGGGAAAATAGCCACCCGTCTCGGTCGAGGCGTCGCGCGAAAACACGCTTTGCTCGCCGCTGTTGATCACGTTGAGCGTGGTCTTGAGCACCACCGGGGTGCCGGCGGGACACTTTGCCGAATCCTCGCCCCAGCTTGCCAACACCTGCTTGCCGTCGGTAAAGCAGATGGCAGAGGCGATAGTTTCGGACAGGATGATCTTAGAGGCGCCCAGGGCAGCTTCGGGCGTAAGGCCGCGCGACGTGTAGGCGAATATTTTTGAAGCGATGGCGAGCGTGCGGTCGGTTGCGCTCGATGTGAGATCGTCGGGAACGACAAAGACGTACGAGAAGAAGAAGCACAGCATGACCAAGCCGGCAATGACGACAACGGCCGGAACGGGATTGGGATTATCGGTTAGATCCCAGATGAGCAGCAGGATAAGCAGCGGAACGACAATACCGAGCAAGATGGCTTGAACCACATGCTGAGCGGTACGAAAGACCTTGGTAGAGTTGTAGCTCTTGCCCAGAATCAGCCTATTGAGATCCACCGTCATCCCCTTCTTACTGACGCACCCCATAGCAATAAAGAGGGCCGCAAGCGACCCTCTCCATTGCATTATGCAATCAAATACTGTGTTTTACATCCAGCCATCGATGAACGGTAGCTTAGGCACTGTACTTGTTTGCCTCGCCGAAGCTGCCGGCTTCGACAATCCAGCCGTCCTTCATGATGACGTCCATGTTGTCGGTGTTGAGCACGTGGATGTCGGCGGCGACGTCACCGTTGACGACCAGCAGGTCGGCGCACTTGCCGGCCTCGATGGAACCGGTCTCGTCCTCGATGTGGCACATCTTGGCACCGTTGAGGGTGGCGCAGGTGATGGTCTCGACCGGGGTGAAGCCGATCTTGTCGACGAACTCGTACATCTCCTCGATGGAGCAGGTGCCGTACGGGGTGACGAAGGAGAAGGAGTCGGAGCCGATCGTCATGACGACGCCGCGCTTCTTGGCCTCGCGCAGGCAGTCGTAGTTGCGCTGCAGCTCCTTCTCGACCAGGGTGCCCTCGTACTTGTCGTGCAGCTCGGGGACGTAGACGGGCGGATAGGTGGCGTACCAGGTGGGCAGGAAGGCGATCGTCGGGGTGAAGAAGGTGCCCTGCTCGGCCATGAGGTCCATGGTGCGCTCATCGATGTCGAAGCCGTGAATCAGCTGCTCGCAGCCAAAGCGGACGGAATCGTAGGCAGCGGCGTGGTTGTTGTAGCAGTGGCTCCACACGGGAATGCCGACCATCTTGGCCTCTTCGACCACGGCCTGGATCTCCTCGGAGCAATAGTGCTGGTCGCGACCGGAGTCCCAGCGCCAGATGCCGCCACCGGTAGCCCAGATCTTGATGGCATCGGGGTTCTCGCGCAGGCGACGACGGACGGCCTTGCGCAGATCCCAAGGACCATCGACCTGGTCGCCCCAGGGGTGGGATTCCTTATTGAGCTCCTGGGTGCAGTGGTGGGAGTCACCGTGACCGGCAACGCGGCAGAAGCCGAGGCCGGTAGCCAGAACGCGCGGGCCCTTAAAGACGCCCTTGTCGATGCAGTCACGGATCTGGATACCAAAGCGGCCGATCTCGCAAACGGTGGTGAGGCCGTGGGTGAGGCAGTCGTAGGCCTGCTTGACGGCGACGGCCTGCTTCTCGAGGAGCGGCTGCATGACCCAATCGGTGTCATCGTCGGTCAGGTTGCCCGAGAAGTGCAGGTGGGTGTCGATCAGGCCGGGAAGGACGGTCTTGCCGGCGGCGTCGATAACCTCAACGCCCTCGGGAAGGTCCTGCATAGCACCGGCGTACTCGATCTTGCCGTTGTCGTCGACGAGAACGAGGGAGTTCTCGACCGGCTCGGCACCGGTACCGTCGATGAGCTTGCCGCCAACGATTGCATACTTAGTGGACATGGTTCCTCCTTATGGATCCATATAGTGGGCGAGACCGTGTTGGGTTAAGGCCTCACAAAGCTACCCAAGTGGCGCCGGGTTCGGTGCGCGGAAGAGAGGGGCCCGCACACCTGATCCGCCCCGGCTCGGCGTTACTTTTTGCGGGAATTGGTAAAGGCCATGAGGGCCAGGCCGACGACCAGCCAGCCGATCACGATGCTCCACTCCACCATGTTGAGGGAGGCGGGAGAGAACGGGATCACGAGCAGGCCGATGATGACGGCGCAGGCGCCGATAGCGACGCAGATGCCAAACTTGCCACCGGGCACCTCGTAGGGACGAGGCAGGTCGGGCTCGGTGAAGCGCATGCGCAGACAAGCGAGGGCGACCATACCGCAGGAGAAGATGAAGGCGAGAGCCGACACGTTGGTCAGAGGGATGAGCATGTTCTTACCCAGGAACGGACCGACGACGGTGATGACGCCCAGGACGACGCAAGCGAGCTTGGGAGCGCCGGAGTTGGGATCAACCTCGGCGAACTTCTCGGGCAGCTGGCCCTTGCGACCCATGGCGAGCATGATGCGGCTCGTGGCGCCGTAGAAGGAGTTCATGGGGCCCATGGGTCCAAGCGTGGCGATGACAAGCATGGCCAGGTACAGGAGCATGTTGATGCCCTTGAGGCAGGCGAGCGCGGGAACCGGGCTCTTAACGAACTCGTGCCAGTCGAGAATGGTGCCGAACGAGTAGATGCAGACCATGTAGAAGCCGCCGGCGGCCAGCAGGGCCAGGGAGATGATCTTGCCGAACTTGTTCCAGTTGAGGCCCTCGGCTGCTTCCTCAGCCTGCTGAGGAATGGTATCGAAGCCGGCGTAGAAGAACGGGGTCAAAACCAGGACCGACACGATGCCGGCGAACAGGCTGGTGCCCTCGGTAGCGGGCTTGCCGCCGCCAGCACCGGTGACCTGGGAGAACACGGGCATGGCGTGTTCCGGCGAACCGGTAAACAGCGAGACACCCATGGCGAGCAGCATGCCGCAGAGCAGAGCCTTGGTCAGGAAGGCCTGGAGCTTGGCGGCCGAGCTGGCACCGCGGAAGTTGAGGAAGATGACGTAGACTGCAAAGCCGAGCGCGATCAGCGTCGGGAACAAGTAAACGTCGGCGCCCAAGATGGTGTAGAGCTTGACGGCGCGCAGCCACTCAAGACCGGGCAGGCTGCCGAACATCTCGGACACGAGGGTCGAAATGGCGATGGCCTCCCACGGGCACAGGATGCCGTTGCCCAGGGCCAGGAGCCAACCGGTGATGTAGCTCAGCGTACGGCCAAAGCTACGGTCGACATACTCGACGATGCCGCCCGAGATGGGGATAGCAGCCGTGAGCTCACCGAAAACAGCTCCGACGGGCACGAGGAAGATTGCACCCAAGAGGAATGCGATCATAGCGGGAACGGGACCGCCGCCCACGACCATCCAGTCGCCGACCTGCAGGACCCAACCAGTACCGATGATGGCACCGAAACCGATGGTGAAGAAGTTCCAGAGCGAAAGCGTTTTCTTCATGCCGCCGTTACCTTCGACTGCAACTTCTGCGTTCTTGTCCGCCATTGTTCCCCTCCTTTCCTTATTGACGCCTCTTTGGCGTCACCCCTTGCGCGGTCTGTTTTGCCGCGCGCTTTTATTTCGTGGCTTTAAGATACGGCCTTGGCACAGCAGCGCCGCTTGTGGCTCGACCGAAGGCAGAACTGCAAAACGAGCGGCGCCGTTTTTGGGACGAACGGCGGAAGACGTCATTCGTCTTGGACGCTTTCATCTTGTCTGCTTTTGAATACCTGTTGCCGTGACGCTTGGCGCGCGGCGCGGCAACGTTCATACCATTTGTCAGGCTTTTGGCGCACATACCCATGTGTCGCGCCTCTTTTTATGTAGGATAGACAAGTTACACATGAGGCAAGGTGATTCGAATGGCATACGGATACAATGACGGCGACCAACGGCCACAAAGCGTGCGCCTTGCCGGCCGCACCACGCCAACGCCCAGAAGCACCTCCGACAACGACAATCCGCAGCGCCCCCAAGAGCAGCTCGGGGCTTCTTCGCGGCAACAAAGCCGTACCGTGCAGCAGTCAGACCGCATGAGTACGAGCACACGCCAACGCCAGACCGACACATCGCAGCCACGCCGCTACGATCGCCGTAAGACCGACTACTACGTTAAGCGCTCCTTTTCGCGACCTCAACGCGATCGCGGCAATTCCGCCCCTCGCCCCGCGTCGCACACCACAAGTCACGCGCTTCCGGCCCGCCGCCTACGCCTTGCGTTTTGCTCCATCGCCGCCTGCCTCGTCTTTGTGTTTTTGGGATCCTGTATCTCCCACGGATCAGCCGGTCTCGAGTCCACTGCCGAGGACAAGCTGCTTAAAGCTCCCGTCGCACCCGGTTACTCCTTTGCGTTCTCGACCCCACGCTCGCAGTGGAGTGCCGGCACCATGCCCCACATCTACCAAATTGACCCCGCATGGTCGGAGCTGCCCTATGCCGGTGGCACTATTCGCGAAAACGCTTGCGGTCCAACTTGCCTCACCATGGTCTATATCTTTAAGACCGGCCATACCGATAAGACGCCGGTCGATATATGCGCACTGGCCGAAGCCGGCAACTACGCCCCCACTGGTGCCACCGAGTGGTCGTTTATGACAAGCGGTGCGTGGCAGCTGGGGCTCAACGGAACACAGCTCTATAACGATCGCGAATCGATTACCCAAGCACTTCGCTCGGGTGCGCCCGTCATCGCCGCAGTGCGCCCCGGCACGTTTACCAACGTAGGCCACTATATCGTGCTCCACGGCATCGACGATGCCAACCAGATTGGCGTCTACGACCCCAACTCGGCCAGCCGCAGCGCCCGCCGCTGGGGCGTGGTGGAGGTCCTCAACGAAATCGAAGCCATGTGGGCCTACTACTAGTCATTGGGCACTCATTGGGGACAGGCTTAAATGAGTGGTTGTTGAGGACAGTCTTACGGACGCCGGCCGAGAGCGAACGAAAAGGGCTATCCCGAACTGCTTGGAACTGCCAGCACGGAAAGCGCATCCTGCTTTGGGACCCAATAGCGGGATGCGCTTTCCGATAGCGGCCCGTTTGGGAAACTAAGGGCCGCTTTTCGACAATAATCCGGGATGCATTTTCCGATTGAGGGCCTCAAGGGAAACCGCGCCCCATGTTGGACGCTCATTCTGGGATGTGCTTTCCGCAGTTGATCGATGCGGCCTTTAAGGACTGTCCCAAGCTGCCGGCAGGAAAGGAACGTCCCCAAGTGCCGGGTTTCCGAAGTCTGCAATGCTCCTCATGAACAGCCGCCTCAATAGCAAAAGCCCCCGCGGCCGAAACGGCCGCGGGGGCAACAGACCTGCAAGAGTTAACTCAAGTCCTCGCCATTTGATGCAATGACCTTTTGGTACCAGTAGAAGCTGTCCTTTCGGTAGCGATCGAACGTGCCTTTGCCCGTATCATCGGCATCGACATAAACAAAGCCATAGCGCTTCTTCATCTGCCCCGTCGAGGCCGACACCAAATCGATACAGCCCCACGGCGTGTATCCCATCAGGTCAACACCGTCCTCGACAATTGCATCGCGTAGCGCAAGAATATGCCTGCGCAGGTAATCAATATGATACGCATCGTGGACTTTGCCTTCTTCCAGCGCATCGAGTCCGCCCACACCGTTCTCAGCGATAAAGAGCGGAAGATGGTAACGATCGTGGTAGCCGGCAAGCGTCACGCGCAAACCCAGCGCATCGATCTGCCATTTCCAGGCAGTCTCTTTATCCTTGAGGTACGGATTGCGCAGCGTCGGGAACACGTTGCCCTCCGCCTTCTCGGCGATCACCTGGTCATCGGCGCACACCAAGCGCGAGCAATAGTACGAGAACGAGATGAAGTCGACCGTATGCTCGGCCAGATACTCCGTATCGCCCGGCTCAAAGGGCACGTGAACACCCTCTTTCTCGAGCGCACGCAGCTTCCAAGTAGGATAGGCGCCCGCAGCCATCACGTCAGTGTAGAAGTAGCGGCCGCGGTCCTCCTCATACGCAAGCCATACGTCCTCGGGCGCACAACGGTACGGATAGGTCGCACCGGCAGCGATCATGCAACCCACCTTGTTTGCGGGATCGATCTTGTGCAGGATCTCGACAGCGCGAGCGCTCGCCACAAACATATGGTGCGAGAACGCCGCGGTCACGGCTGCACGGTCACGCTCATCCTCGAGCGTGACGCCCGCGTTGAGATAGGACAGCGCCACGCTGTTGATCTCGTTGAAGGTGAGCCAATAACGCACGAGGCCCTGGTACGCACGTCCGACGGTCTCGACGTAGTGCGCATACCGCTCGATCATCTCTCGGCTTTGCCAGCCACCATAGCGCTCGACCAGAGCCAACGGATAGTCGTAGTGCGTCAGCGTTACGAGCGGCTCGATTCCATGCTCGCGCAGCGCCTCGAATACCTGACGGTAAAACTCCAAGCCCTCACCGTTGGGCTCGGCCTCCATCCCTGTGGGAAAAATACGGCTCCAACAAATTGAAAGACGCAGGCACTTAAAGCCCATCTCGGCAAAGAGCTCGACGTCCTCGCGCCAATGATGGAAGAAGTCGTTGCCCCAACGGCACGGATACAATCCGTCCGGATCGTCCACGGGCTTTTGTCTGCCAAACATCACATCCCAGCGGTCGGGACCCTGTGGAATCAGGTCGGAGTGCGACATACCTCGGCCGCCCTCGTTCCAGCCCCCTTCGGCCTGGTTGGCGGCGAGGGCACCGCCCCACAAAAAGCCCTCGGGCATACCGGCAGCAGACGCTCTGTCAAAGTAACCCATGTTACTCAGCATCCTCGGCAGAAGCTGCCGCGGCGTTCTCCTGCTCCTGTGCCAGGAGCTGGTTGTCGTACACCTTAAAGAACGGGTACCAGACCACAGCCATGACCACGATCAAAACGATCGTAAACACCCAGATGCGCGGGTCGAGGCACTGGAGAAAGCCCTGAACGAAGATGGGGAACGTGCCGCTCACCAAGATGTAGAAGTTAGAGACAAGACCCAGTGAGACCGCACCCCAATACAGCAGGGCCGAGATCATGCCGCCCAGCACAAACGGAATCATGAGAATCGGGTTGAAGATGATGGGTGCGCCGAAGATCGCGGGCTCGGAGATACGGAAGAAGCTCGGCACGATCGATGCCTTGCCAAATGCCTTGAGCTGCTGCGACTTTGCCTTAAACGCGCAGAGCGCCACAAAAGAGAACGTATTACCCGTGCCGCCGATGAGGTTGATGGCCATCGACATGAGCGCCGGGTGGAACTCAAGCGGCTGCCCGGCAGCATAGAGCGAGGCGTTGGCGGCAAAGGCGGCAAGCGTGACCGGGGCGGTGATGGGCATCACGATCATGTTGCCGTGGACGCCAAAGCACCAAAACAGCAGCGTCATGAAGCAGATAAGCAGTGCGCCGGGTACAGAGTCAACTGCGACGGAAAGCGGGGCAGCGAGCAGCTTCTCGATAACCGAGGGGATGGACAGCGCGGGATCGATCATCTGGATCAGCAGGTTGCCGCCAAAGAAGATGAGGATGTTGGCGAGCATAGGTACGATGGCGCCAAAGGTATCGGACAAAAACGGCGGCACGCCATCGGGCATCTTGATGGTGATGCCCTTGGTCTGGCAGAAGCGCGTGACCTCGACGGAGACCAAGGCAACGATGATGGCGGTAAACAGGCCCTGCGCACCCAGATAGGTGCAGGGGACCGCCTGGAGCACGGACTCGTCAGCAAGCTGGTAGTAGGACGACGGCGCCGCGGCGATCAGGAACATCACCAGCGAGGTCATGCCGGCGTTAAGCTTGGGCATCTTGTAGGTGCCCGCCAGGTTATAGGCGATTGCGAACGTCACGATCACCGACAGTATGCCCATCGTCATGTTGAAGGGGATGAGCAGCGTGAGCTTATTGGCCGTGGCAAAATCGAGCCAAGGGCCAAAGACGGACCAGAACCCGCCCTGCGCCACCAGGTCGGCCGTGACCGGCGGGTTGGCGAGGATCATAAAGACGGCAGATACCAAGATGAAGCTGATCGCGCTCATAAAGCCCTTTTGCATGGAGGCAAAGTGGCGCTCGGTACCGCAGAAATTGGCGATAGGGGTCAGTTTTTCCTGAAGCAGGGTCATGAACTTTTCCATGGTCGCCTCCTAACCCAACAGCGACTGGGCGAGTGCCAGCACGTTGGCGGCGTTGCCCATGCCGTAGTCCTGTGCGGGGATGACCGCGGTCGGCTTACCGCTCCCCTGCTTGACGGTGTTGAGCTGGTAGGACACCTGCGGCCCCAAGAGCAGCACGTCATAATCGGCGCAGGTCTCCTGATACTCGCCGATACCCACCGCATCGATATCGAGCTCGATGCCGTTTTGCTCCGCGTATTTCTCGAGTTTCTTCATCAGAATGCTTGTAGACAGGCCAGCTGCGCAAACAAGAAGGATCTTCATAAGGGATTCCCTTCGCATTGATTGGTTGGATAGTCGCCGCACGCCGTTAGGCGTTCTTGGCTGCAGTGCGCTCATACAGGCAGATCAGCTCCTGCACGAGCTCCTGGGCAAGCATGGAGCACATGAGGTGGTCCTGAGCATGGACCAGCAACACATCCACCGACAGATGCTCGCCCGCCGCCTCGGTCGAAAGCAGCTGCGTTTGGATGTGGTGAGCCTTGATTCCCGCATCCTTTGACTGCTTCATGAGTTTGGCGGCAGCGTCAAAATCCTCCGCCTTTGCCTTTTCAAGGGCTTCGAAGGCAAGGCTGCGCGCCTCTCCCGCTGCAGCGACCAGCTGAAACGAAACCATCTCGGTTCCCTGATCGTCCATAACGGTCTCCTCTCCCGTGATGTTTGGTTTGTACTTGAATATTCGAAACGCCTATCTCCCGCCCGCAATCCTCGAGGTTTATTGCAGGCAGGCAGGGTTGTCGACAAAAGAAGCCTTAAGCCGTATGCGCTTGCACAAGCGCCATCAGCTCATGCCAAGACCGGCGCTCGCGTAAGCGCTCGACCCCCTGGCGGTCCATAAAGATCTCAGCGAGCAGCGAGCTCAAGATCCGCGCCTCATCGCCGCCCGACCGGGCAAACGACACCATAAAGACGATATCGACCTCATGGCCGTATTCGTCCCAAAGAATGGGATGTTCGAGCAGGCCCACGGTAACAAAGGCCTCGGCGCTCAAAGGATGCATCCCATGGGGCATAGCCACCCCGTTGCCAAACGAGGTAGCACTCGCGCTCTCGCGCTCGGCGACCTCTTGGGCAAACTGGGGATGGACACGGCCGCTCTCGACGGCGCGCTCGGAGAGATATCGGAGAACGGCCTGCTTCGACGACGCCTCAACGCGGTTGAAGAACAGGGCACGGCTAAAGAAAGAGCTCAGGGAGTTCGATTGCGCGGCGTCATCGCTCAACACCTTGCGGATAGCGTTGACATCGCTCGTCTCCAAGAAGAAATCGGCCTCGCGGACGGGCACGGGCAACTTGACGTTGAGCGGCACCGTTGTGAACACGTAGTCGATGTGCGAAAAATCGAGCGTTCCCACGCGGGCGACATCGCATGTCTCGATCGACTCGATATACATGCCAAACTGCTTGCGGTACTGGTGCTCGAGCATACGGGCGCTTCCCGCTCCCGAGGCGCACACGATCAGGATGCGTTTGCGACGCGGCTGGTCGGCTTGCTGCTCGAGGGCCAGAGCAAATGCCATGGCGATGTAGCCGAGCTCCTCATCAGAGGGCTGGCTGCCAAAATGACGCTCGAGTACCTGCGAGGTGCCGGCCGCCATCGAATAGGCCAACGGAAATCTCGTCTTGATATCGGGCAGCATGGGGTTATCCATATGCATGTGATATTCAAGGCGATAGCCCAGAGGGCCAATATGCCGAGCAAGGTTCATGCGAAGTTCAAGATCGCTGCTAAAGTCAAACCTAAACTCATCGTTGGCCGCACATACCATCTCGGAAGCGATCTCCCACATCTCGTCCGAGATAACGGCCGAGCCCTTCTCGGGCACGCCCGTGCCCCTGCCGAGCAAATGGATTGCGATAAAGGCAACCTCTTCTCGGGGCATGCTCACGCCCAGGGCATCCTTGATGTTTGCGGCAATCTGGAAAGCCGCAGCGTATTCGCGCGTTCCCTCCAGCTTTAAAACGTCCGATTCTGCAGCCGGGACATAGCAGCCCTGCTCGATGCGGCCAAGAGCGATGTAAAGATGCATGATGAGATTGCGGGATGCCAGCGAGCTCACCGTGACGGGCGAGGCAGTCAGGGCATCGTCCACACATGCGGCGATGACCCGCAGGCGCTCGGCGAGCTCTGCATCGTCGGTGTCGGGCAACACGGGCCTCACCAGCGAGGCCAGACACAGACGCCGTTGCGACTCCCCACCCGCAACGCGGATTCCGTAGCGAGGGCGCTTTTCGAGCGTCAAGTCAAATTGGGCGAGTTTCTGCTCTACCAGACGCATGTCATTGGACAGAGTTCGCGCCGAAACGTAGAGTAAATCCGCATACTCCTCAATCGTCACCCACTGGGACCGCATGAGAAGGTCGTTAAGAAGGAAGGACACACGGCCGTCGCGCGTATCAGGAATGCCCGGATGGGCCAGAGCCGCACCGTCTAGCAAGCGAGCAAGCTCATCTGCATGTGCAACATCGATACGATATTGCCCTTTGCTGCCAACGATGCGTGCAACCCCCGCAAGCTTGTCGTTTGCGCGATGGATATAGTTTCTCACGGCGCGCTCGCTTACCTCGAGACGCTTGGCAAGCACCGCGACAGCGACAGGTTGAGCGTCCTCGATCATATTTACAAGCTGCTTGATGCGAGCATCCATGTCCTCCTCCTTTCCCTGCGTCTAGTCTAACGCGGTAAAGAATGACACTCCACGTCGCGCTCGTTCCGCCAACGCGGAACAGGTTGCGGGGAGTCCAGCTGAACTTATAGGGAGCACGGAGAGAGGGCCCGAAAGCAATGCGTCGGTGTGGGATGCGCCTTCCCAGCCATTGGGCAGTCATTGGGGACAGACTTAAATGAGTGGTCTCTGGCTGCCAGGAACTGCCGACACGGAAAATGCATCCCGCTTTGAAGTTCGATAGCGGGATGCACTTTCCGCGCACGGCCTGTTTGGGAAACTGGGGGCCACTTTTCGGCCAAATTCCGGGATGTACTTTCCGGTTGAGGGCCTCAAAGGAAACTGTGCCCCGCTTTGGACACTCATTGTGGGATGCACTTTCCGCAGTTGATTGGTGCCACTCATTTAAGTCTGTCCCCAATGACTACCGATAGCAAAAGCCCCGCGGTCGGAGCGGACCGCGGGGCTCATGAAGAGAGGCTAGTTTGTGGGCGCTTTGCCCGGCGCCCACGAGAGAGGCAACAGAGTAGAGACTACTCGTGGATGCGGGTACCGGAGAGGCCGGCCATGGTCTCGGCGGCCTTGTCCAGGGCGCCGATGATGCAGGTGCGGCCCTTGCGGGAGCGGGCGAACTTGATGGCGGCGCGGACCTTGGGCTCCATGGAACCCTTGCCGAACTGGCCCTCGTCGGCCAGGCGCTCGGCCTCGTCGGCGGTGAGGTCCTCGAGCTCCTCCTGGTTGGGCTTGCCAAAGTTGATGGCGACATGCTCGACGGCGGTCAGCAGGAACAGAACGTCGGCGTCGCAGTCCTCGGCCAGCAGCTCGCCGCCCAGGTCCTTGTCGATGACGGCGGGAACGCCCTTGTAGCAGCCCTTGTTCTCGTAGTCGCGGACGACGGGGATGCCGCCGCCGCCGCAGGCGATGACGATGAACTCGTTGTCGAGCAGGTTGAGGATGGAGTCGGCCTCGACGATCTTCTTGGGATCGGGGGAGGCGACGACGCGACGCCAGCCGCGGCCGGAATCCTCGACGAAGACCTTGGAGGGGTCCTCGGCCATGAACTCCTTGGCCTGCTCCTCGGTGTAGAAGGGGCCGATCGGCTTGGTCGGGTTCTTGAACGCGGGGTCGTCGGGGTCGCACTCGATCTGGGTGACGACGGTGGCGGCGTGCCAACGCTTGTAGCGCTTGTGCATCTCGCGGCCGATGCCCTGCTGCAGGTGATAGCCGATGTAGCCCTGGGACATGGCGCCGCACTCGGGCAGCGGCATCTCGGGGGTGCCGATGGCGTCGTGGGCGGCGGCGAAGGCGTTCTGGATCATGCCGACCTGCGGGCCGTTGCCGTGGGTGATGATGATCTCGTTGCCCTGCTCGATCAGGCCGAGGAGGGCGTGGGCGGTGTTGCTCACGGCCTCGATCTGCTCGACGGGGTTGTTGCCGAGGGCGTTGCCGCCAAGGGCGACGACAATACGATCGGGCTTGCCAAGAGGCTTAGACATTGCTGGAATCCTTTCTGTAAAAGGCCTACAACCCATTAATAACCCGCGTCCGTGCGATACGCGAGTTTATTAAGGTTTATATTCTCTTTATCGCTCATTTTATTCATTTTGAAAATAGTTGAACGGTGAACGGTCGTTTTTATCCGCTCAGCGTACAGAACCCCAGCTCAGACACGTTTACGCCATTTACGTGCGACTTTATTTAAATAGAGCGGGGATTAGGCGGGATTATGCAAACTATATCTTTACTAAACACAAAACGGACAGCGCAAAATCTTACTCGCACTATACGAGATTCTATGCACTTATATAACGAGTATGCACCCCTGCAAAAACATGGGGCTTTTCATCCAGCAAAAGGAATAACCAATCGCGCCTCACCCTGCGGCAAGCGACTGAGAGCAAACTGCGTTTTGATCAAGCGGGTTTGAACAAGCGTCCAAAACTAAATAGGGATATTGCTTTCGCTACCAAGGCGTGATACTTTAGCCAAGTACAGCACGGGCTGGGGCGACAGGCATCTGTCGTGAAGTTTGGGTTCGGCGACCCTGTGGCTGTCTTCTCCCTTATCCGCCAGCGAGCCCCTTGAGCGACGGATTGAGGAGGTCCTTACCATGACAAAAATGCTCAAGATTACGCTGAATGACGAGACGTTTCTCGCCGACATGCTCTGGGATGAAGCGCCCGAGACATGCAGGCTGTTCGAATCGTCCTGTCCGGTCGAGTCGCGAATCTTCTCGGCCAAGATCTGCGATACCGAGGTGACTTACCCCGTATCGGGCCCCATCGCCAACTACGAGCACATCGAGAATCCCGTCTTTAACGAGCCGGCGGGTGCGGTGAGCTGGTACGGCGGCTGGTCTTCGATCTGCATCTTCTTTGATATTTGCGAGCCCTTTGGCACCTGCAACATGTTTGCCCGTATCTGCGAGGCCGATCGCGAGCGCTTCGCCGCCGCTTGCCGCAATGTCTGGGACAACCAGGGCATGTACATCAAAAACGAAATCGTCGAGATCGAAGCGGAGGCCTAAAGATGACGAATATCGACACCCTGCTTGCACTCGATCTTGCGGAGTACACCGCCTCGCTTGAGGCCCTTGCCGACCAAATGATGCTCGAGGAACCACGCGATATCGACTATATGCGTCGCCGCAAGCTCGACACCGGCCGCGAGTTCGCAGTATGGAACTTTACCGTCGGCTACTGCATGAACGCCACCGACGCCCTCTCGCTCCTGCGCGCCCAGGCGACCGAGAACGTCAACGGCGACACCGCCGACTTGGCAACCCTCAGCAACAGTGCCGCGCGCCTGTGTGACTGGTTCTCGGGCGCCTTCGACGTCACTGGCAAGATGGACGATACGACCGCCATCCTCGCCCACAGCCGCGACCTCTACGCCCAGGTCGAGACCCACGAGCAGTTTGCCGCCCTCACCCGCGCCACCGAGCGCTATCTGGTTCAGCTGCAATTTTGGGTCGATCGCCAGATTCCTTGGCCGGCCATCAGTGACCTGGTCCACGGTTACCGCCTACGCACCGAAACCGGCGAGACAAGGTAAGCCGAACTAGCAACACCAACAACACCCCATCGCGGGACCCAAAGTAGCAATCAGAGGGCTGGAGACGCATGCAGCAGCGACCCCAGCCCTTTCGCAAAGTGACGCGCCTTTCGCGGCATAGCCGCGAAACAGCAAGGGCTGGATTGCGGACTCAGATAGCCTAGAGAGATATGGGTGCAAACGAGAAATCGTTGTCGGGGTCATCCTTTTCTATAAACTCATCGAGACAGAATGTCATATAGATAGGGACGTACAGGATCTTGCCCTCTTTGCCGAGATTCTCGTGGCTTAGCACAACAGCCTCGGGAATTTTGTACTCGTCTACACTCATTAGGCGATCGAGAGCCGCATGCGCTCGAACTTTCTTGCCCGATTTGACCTCGATCGGGACAACATGCCCGCGGGCGCCTTCGATCACAAAGTCAACTTCACCGACCTCACGCGTCTGGTAGTACCATGCATCAGCCCCAAGGGCGACAAGCTCCTGAGCGACCACGTTCTCGTAGAGACCGCCGAGGTTGGGAGTTTTCATATCAAGATAGACAGCTCGTGCCGTGCTGCCGGGATACCGCGATGCGAGCATACCCGTATCGGACTCGTACAGCTTGAAGGCTGTCGCCTTCTCCGTCCTCTTGAGGGGGCTCCGAGGCTCCGTTACCTGGGCGACCATCAATCCAACGCCCGCGCTCACCAGCCATAGGAAATCCTGCTCATATTTTTTAAGGCGCGCTCCCTCGCCCAGAGACGAAACAACAAAGCGATGGGACTCCGCTTCAAGCTGAACGGGAATTTGTTCGAAAATCGAGCGAACGTTAAACGCTCGAGTCGATGCATATTTAGAGATATCGCTTTTGTACTGATCGACCAGCTGAATTTGAAGCTCACGCGTTCTCACGAGCGAATAACCCGAATCGATATAGTTCTGAACGACCTCCGGCATGCCACCGCAAACGATATAAGCTCTATAGTTTTTGAGCATTGCCTCATGAATGTAGTTTTCGACGGGACGTCTCTCGACAAGGCAGTTGCGAATGTCTGCAAGCACATTCTCGCTGACGCCATTTGCCCAACAAAACTCTTCAAAATCCATCGGTCGCATAACAACGTGCTCGACATACCCCACCGGAAAAGAAGATATCCCCTTAAACTCGGTCCCAAGCATAGACCCCGAGAATACATAGCTAAAGCGCCCGTCTTCGACCAACGCCTTCATAAGTGTGACAATCTGCGGATACTCCTGAATCTCATCGACAAAGACAAGCGTATCCCCCTCAACAAGCGGCGCGTCCGCAAGAAGGGCTACACGGTTGATAAAGTCAACGGCGTTCTTAGCGTCAATTAGCACATCCCTTGCCTCGGCATCGAGTAGCAAATTGACCTCAAAATACGAAGCGTAGTTGCCTTTTCCAAACGCGCGAATCGCATAACTCTTGCCAATCTGACGTGCGCCAGTAACAAGCAACGCCTTATTGGAGTTATTCTTCCAGCTCAAAAGCCTATCAGTAACCTTGCGGCGTAGCATTAAAACCCCTAAATGACAAAAATTGGCAGATAGAATTACTAGTAATAGTACAAAAATTGGCAGATAGTAATGACCTAAATAGTACAAAAATTGGCAAATAGCGAGTTTCACTGAGGTCTCAAAGCCACCGAAACAGTAAGAGCATAGAGGGCAGCAACAACCAAGTCCCCCTCCATACCCAAAGTGACGCGCCTTTCGCGGCTACGCCGCGAAACAGCGCCCGGGACAAGGCACCCCCACAGCCACATCCTTCATCAGCCCCACAATCCAAGGACGTAGTCGTAGCAGGATCTGAGGGCTAACCTTCGCGGACACTCCGCAGGACGAAAGAACCCCCGCCGCACGTAGTGCGCAGCGGGGGTTCTTTCATGTCCGAGGACGTCCGCGAAGGTTAGCCCTCAGATCCTGCGGTGAGAGACCTAGGCCTCGTTGTACACCGTCTTGAGCTTCAGCAGGTGCTGATAGCGGTCCATAGCGGCCTGCTCATTCTCCTTGAAGAGCTCCTCGGCGCGCTCGGGGAAGGAACGCGTCAGCGAAGCGTAACGGGCCTCATTCATCAGGAACTCCTGATAACCGCCCGCGGGCTCCTTGGAATCGAGCGAGAACTTCTTGCCGGCAGCAGCCTCGGGGTTGAAGCGGAAGAGGTTCCAGTAACCGCACTCGACAGCCTTCTTCATCTCGGCCTGGCAGTTCTGCATGCCGCCCTTCTTGATGGAGTGCATCTCGCAGGGGCTGTAGCCGATGATGAGGGACGGGCCGTCGTAGGCCTCGGCCTCGTGAATGGCCTTGAGGGTCTGAGCCGGGTTGGCGCCCATGGCAACCTGTGCCACGTAGACGTAGCCGTAGCTCATAGCGATCTCGGCCAGAGACTTCTTCTTGGTCACCTTACCGGCAGCGGCGAACTGAGCGACCTGGCCCAGGTTCGAGGCCTTGGAGGCCTGACCGCCGGTGTTGGAGTAGACCTCGGTGTCGAAGACGAAGACGTTGACATTGTGGCCGGAAGCCAGGACGTGGTCCAGGCCACCGAAGCCGATGTCGTAGGCCCAGCCGTCGCCGCCGAAGATCCAGAAGGACTTCTTGGTGAGGTAAGCCTTGTCGGCGAGGATTGCCTTGGAAGCGTCGCAGCCGCACTTCTCGAGCTCGGCAACGTAGGCAGCGGCAGCGGTCTTGGAGGCCTCGGCGTCATTGACGGAGTCGATCCAAGCCTGGCCGGCGGCCTTGAGCTCGTCGGACGGACCATCGGCAGCGATGATGTCCTGAGTAGCGGCGATCAGCTTGTGCTGAACGGCCTCATAGCCAACGGCCATGCCCAGACCGTGCTCGGCATTGTCCTCGAACAGGGAGTTGTTCCACGCCGGGCCGTGACCGTCCTTGTCCTTGCAGTAAGGAGCGGTGGCAGCGGGGTTGCCCCAAATGGAGGAGCAGCCGGTGGCGTTGGAAATGAACATGCGGTCGCCGGCGACCTGGGTCACCAGACGTGCATAGGCGGTCTCGGCACAGCCGGCGCAGGAGCCCGAGAACTCCAGGTAGGGTTGCTTAAACTGGCTGCCCTTGACGTTGGCCGCGATGAGCTCCTTCTTCTCGGAGACGTTCTCGACCATGTAGTCCCAAACGGGCTGCTGGTCCATCTCCTGCTCGGTGGGAACCATCTCGAGGGCGCCCTTGGGGCAGACCTTGACGCAGTTGGTGCAACCCATGCAGTCGAGCGGGGACACAGCCATGGTGAACTTCATACCCTTGGCCTTGGGGCCCATGGCGTCGAGCGTGCGGGTAGCCTCGGGCGCGGCGGCAGCCTCGTCCTCGGTCATCGCGAACGGACGGATGGTGGCATGCGGGCACACGTAGGCGCACTGGTTGCACTGGATGCACTTGGTCTCGTCCCAGTGGGGAACGACCACGGCGACGCCGCGCTTCTCGTATGCGGAGGCGCCCAGCTCAAACTGGCCGTCGGCGCAATCGACGAAGGCGGAAACGGGCAGGCTGTCGCCGTCCATGCGATCGATGGGCTCGAGCAGGTTCTTGACCTGCTGGGCGATGGCAGACTTGGTCTCCTCGGAGAGCTCGACGGGGGCGGCATCCTCGGCGGTTGCCCAGTCGGCCGGAACCTCGAACTTACGGAAGGCGGTAGCGCCGGCATCGATGGCCTTGTGGTTGGCGTCGACGATGGCCTGGCCCTTCTTCATGTAGGACTTGGTAGCAGCGTCCTTCATGTACTGCAGGGCATCCTCGGCGGGCAGGACCTTGGCCAGCGCGAAGAAGGCTGACTGGAGCACCGTGTTGGTGCGCTTGCCCATGCCGACCTTGGCGGCCAGGTCGATAGCGTCGATCAGGTAGACGTTGACGTTGTTGTTCGCGATGTAGCGCTTGGCCACGGCGGGCATGTGCTCGGCGAACTCCTCGTCGCTCCACTGGCAGTTGACCAGGAAGGTGCCGCCCGGCTTGACGTCGCGGACCATCTTGAAGCCCTTGACGATGTAGCTGGGGTTATGGCAGGCGACAAAGTCGGCCTTGGTCACGTAGTACGGCGAACGGATCGGGGAATC
>CATYZK010000028.1 GCA_958415665.1 uncultured Collinsella sp.
TCTGACTACGAATCAGAACGTCATAGGTTCGAATCCTATACGCCGCACCAATTGATTTTAAAAGCCTCCGGCAACGGAGGCTTTTTTATATGGCGATGCAGTTAAGTGACAGGCTTTGAATGCCGACCGATCCAAGCCGCCCCAAATTGCCTCAAATGAGTAAAAATCCGATTTGATAACTTTTTTCGAAAAAATGCTTGACCATTATTCAGTCTTTGTACATAATAATTAACAAGTCGCGGCGTTACCTCAGCTGGATAGAGGGTCTGACTACGAATCAGAACGTCATAGGTTCGAATCCTATACGCCGCACCATTTGAGATCAAAGCCTCCGGCAACGGGGGCTTTTCTTTTACGTCGATGCTTTTGCAAGGTCGGACGTCTTCGTCGCGGGAAACTATTCTTATCGACTCGTGTAAGATTCCGAGTAGATGCCGCGCTCCATCCGCGGCCACTTCTCCTACAGACGACCGATCAGGGTGATATTTCGTGGCAGAGCGTCCGACCTACAAGCTCAAGTTTCTCGATCCCAAGAAGCGCTTTCCGGCGATGCCCGAGCAGCCCGCGGGACGCTCGTATGGCGTTGTCTGGAAACTCTTTGGCGACGATCCGCGTGAATCATGCTACGCCGTTGAATTCGTCGGTAAGAGCCATGTGTCACTTTTAGGCTACGTGAGCGTTTCGGGCGAAGTGTACAAGGTGGACCGTCCCGTTAGCGAGGCGCCGTTGCCCGATGATCCCGATATGCAACTGGTTCTTGATGAGTCCGACTTCAGCATTGGCGAGATTGCGGTAAGGGGCACCGATGGGACGATGCGTCCCCGGGCGCGGGTCATCGGCTCTCCAAAAGGCCCCATGCGCGAGCAGTCCGATCGCGAGACATGGAATTCGGCCCGCAGCCTCCCTTACGGTGAGTTCATGGCATCTATGTTCTTGCGCTACGTCATATTCGCCGATTCCGAAAATGCTATCGCGGGCACGTCAAACACCGATAGGCTCGACGAGAGTACGCACAATGTCGTCGACAAGATTAAGCTCGTCAAGCTGCCCGAGCCGGTCGAAGTGTTTCTGGGCTTTGATTCGACGCCACTTCCCGATGCCATCGAGACGCTGCTCTACCGCATTGACCATAAGGACAATCCGAGCGGCATCGAGCGTTATGCCGCGATCCTGATGGGTGAAGTCAATCTGCCTCGCCTGCGCACCATAGCGGCAAAGACTGAAATGAACTTGGCCCGCATCGATCGCTCGAAGCTTTTCTATCTAAATTTCGATCGCAGCCTGTTAGATCAAGATGAGATCGACACCTTGCTTGCCATTGAGTGTCGCCTGAACCGCCTCTCCGGCATCCTTGAGCGCATCGGGGCCGGATTGGTCCCCGCAGCCTCGTCGCCGAGCCTTGAGGGCTGCGCGCTCTTTGATGCGTGGCATATCGCCAAGACGACCAACGATGTTCCGCGTCTGCTCGAAACACTGTCGAACGACAACCCGTGGGCAAAACCTGGCACGGTCGCGTGCCAGCCGGGCGGTGAGTGGGATGTGCGTACCCGCTTTGCGCGAATTGTCGAGGCGCTTAACGTGGTCACACGGCTTGACTATACCTATCGAGTGAACGTTGCCGAGGGGATTATGCTCGTCCAGTTTGGGCGCTCTGTCGTTGATGCCATGCCGCAACGTGAATACGATGCTCAGGATGACGCCTGGCGCGAGCTGGACGAGGGTGTGCGCGAGATCTGGGCCGCGGAGCACGACGCGCGCGTAGCGCTCACGCTTGCGGCGGCTTGCTTTGCCGCGGGTGCCTGCATCACGCGCTGCTACGTGCAGATTGAGGCTCCCGACGATGAGCAGGATGTGCACATCGTCGCAACATATTCCTTTGCCCGTGCCGAGTATCTTGCCGATTGTGTTCCCGTCGCCAAGGATCTTGAGAGCATGGATATGGACGGTATGCCTTGCAAGCGCATGCTCGAGGCATATGAGGCGACCACGCCGGATATGATTGAGCCAGCGGAGGTCCACGCGCGCCCGCGTGACGACCATCGTCCGCTGCCGCCGGCGTTGCGCGACCTGCTGCTTGCCGATACAGCTGACGAGTTGGAAGTCATGGAAGAGGACGACGACCCGTATGTGGCGCGCGTCGTTGAATTGCGCGAGCAGTCTAAAACTGACCGTGCAGGTGCATTCGAGGGCTTTTCTCGTTTGGCCGAGGAGCTGGAGGCCAAGTGTGCCGTTGCCGAGCTCTTGGCAACGGGGCCGGTCCAAACGCAGTTCTGCGACAACCAGTTGGTACGCATGGTGCTGCCGGTGATGGAGGAGGATCGCTCCGTGCGCATTCTGCGCGCGCCCGATGCACTGTACTTTGCCCAGCACGAGATTTGCAGCTTTTACGCCGAGCAAGAGGACTTTGAACGAGCACTGCCCGAGGTGCGCCATCTTTACGATCTGGCGCGCTCGTCCATGCAATCGCACTTTGCGCTCATCAACGTGCTTGCGCGTCTGGAGCGCTTTGACGAGATTATCGAGGTGGCGCGCCACGGCCTACGTATTGCCAGCGATCGTTCTGCAATCGGCTACCTGTTCTATCGCTTGGCGTTTGCCTATTGGAATTGCGATCAGCTCGACCTGGCGCTGGCTTGTTACCGTCTGGTGCCGCGCGGCGAGGAGTCGGGCAGCAGCGCGCTGGAAGAAATGCAGGGCCTTATGAACGAGATGGGCGTCAGCGAGCCTCCGACGTTCGAGGAAGCGGTCGAGACCATCCACAAGGCTGGACTCGAGCTGCCGCCAGTGTCCGCCGTGACGAATCAGCTGGCAGATGCCGCTGTACAACTGGTCGACAACGGTTTCTTTTTCCTGGCGCGCGGTTGTATCTTCCAAATGTGGCGCACCATGGGCAACGATGAGCTCGGTTCCCTCAACCGCTCGCTGGGGTAGGGGCGGCATAGAGGGGCTGCGCCGTGCTATTTGTATCGGCACGGGCGAGAGGACCCGACAGGGTCGGTAAGGCATAAAGCCGCCGAGCCTGCTAAAACTGTTAAACTCTGCTAAAGTTGCTAAACTTTGTTAAAGTTGTTAAAACTAGCAGAGGAGGGCCGAATGTCTAAAGCTATTAATCCTTTTAAGCCAACGGCGGGAATGAATCCGCCTGAGCTTATCGGACGCGACGCTGTTTTGGATGACTTTGCCGAGGCTCTGGAGAACGGTCCCGGCGCCCCCGATCGGCTCATGCGTATCTCTGGTGTTCGTGGCACGGGTAAAACGGTGCTCCTTAACGCATTGGGTGATCTTGCGCGCAAAAAAGGATTCGAAGTCGTTGACGTCGCCTCAAATACCGGTTTTTGCAATAGAATTCTCGAGGCTCTGCAGCGAAATGTTCGTCTTGAATCAATGTCGATTTCTCCGTCGATTCTAGGAGTCAGCCTTGGCTCCGTGGAGGTGTCGAAGTCGGCGTCCCATCTGGGCGAGGCGATGTACGAAGCCGCGAAGCGCGGCGGCTTGCTCATTACGCTCGATGAGATTCAGGACGCTTCAACTGAGGAAATGCGAGAGCTGGGCAATGAAATGCAGCTCTTGATTCGCCAGGGGGCGAATGTCGCCTTTGCATTCGCTGGTTTGCCAACGTCGGTGGATGGCGTGGTGGTGGATGATACGTTGACGTTCCTTCAGAGGGCGAAGCATATTGAACTTACGCGGCTTTCAGATTTTGAAGTCGGCGGATCGTTTGAGGATACGATGAGGCGTGCGGGCAAGGAACTCGACGAAGGCGTTGCTGAGCTTTTAACAAAGGCTTCGGCGGGCTATCCCTTTATGGTCCAGCTGGTCGGATATTACGCTTGGCAGGTTGCTGCGCGCAGCGGGGCAGAGAGCGTGGACGAAGAGGCAGCTCGCAAGGGTATCCAGGCGGCTCTTGATAGTTTTAATGCTATGGTGATTGCCCCTGCGTTGCGCAGGGTGTCGGAGCGGCAGTTTCAGTATCTCGCGGCGATGGCGCAATGTGAGGGCGATGAGATTGCGAACGGCGATATCGCCAAAAAGATGGGCTTGCCGGCGAACAAAGTCGGGTCGTATCGCAAGCGCCTGATCGATGCGGGACTGATTGAACCTGCAGGCTACGGCTGTGTTTCGTTCGCAATTCCGTACATGCGCGATTATCTGTTGGAAACCGTTCGAAAGGGCTAATAAAGACTGGGAGCATCGGTGCCGCCGCTGGGGCAGCCCTCGTATCTTTGTCTCGATTTGTAACATCTGGAGGAGATTACGGCCTGTAGATGTTACAGATTGAGACGTTATGTTTCGAGGGCCTGGTTTGTCTCGATCTGTAACATTTACGGGCCGATTTGGTCGATAACTGTTACAGATTGAGATGCTTGGCTGAGGCGTTTGCTGACAAAATGGAATCGCCTCGAAATTCCCTCTTGCCCATCCTCGACTGTTTGGTTACTATAGAACGGCTGTTACGGAGAGCTGACCGAGAGGCCGAAGGTGCTCGCCTGCTAAGCGAGTATGCCCCAAAAGGGCATCTGGGGTTCGAATCCCCAGCTCTCCGCCAGTTTAAATTTAAAGAAGGGTTCCATTTGGTGGGGCCCTTTTTTAGTTTCAAGAGCGTTAGCTGGGGATTCGAACCCTCAAAAAAGGAGGCATCCTTTCGGACGCCTCCTTTCAGTGGGCTTATTATTCTTGCGCCCTACACCTCAGGAGCCTTGGCGACGGTCTCGCTTTCTGCTGTGAGCGGGCGGTTGTCGATGCGACGGCCCAAGCGATCGAGCTTCACGAGCAGCCATTCAATGGGATTCGGCCCTGCGCCTTCCTCGTCGGCAACCAGGTCCATGACGGCGATCTTGGTGCCGTCCTGCTTGAGCGTGACGCTACCCACCTTGTCGCCCACATGCACCGTGCCCGAAAGATCGTCGTAGCTAACCTTTTCGGTCACCTCGCCGGCAAGGGAAAACACGGTCGCTTGCGCCGTGGGATCGGCGAGTGTGGCGTCGATCGTCTTATCCGTCCAGTCGGTTTGGCCAATGCGCGCCATAAGCGGGTTGCCGTTGGCGGTCTTTTCCTGTGTGTTGGCGATTGCGACCGTCACCTTGTGGCCGTAGTACCAGTTGGCAAGGGTGGCGGTATCGGTAAAGCGCTGGTCGGTGGTGGTGGAGTTCAAAACGACGGTGTAGATCTCGTCGCCGTCGCGGTTGTAGGCGCTCGTGAAGCAGTAGCCCGCGTCGTCGGTGGTGCCGGTCTTGCCGCCAATGTTGCCATCTTGGCCCAGCAAATAGTTATGCGTGTCCATGGAATGCGAATGGTCGGTGCCGTCGGCGCCCGTGACCTCGATCCAAGAATCCTCGCTCGCTACGACCTCGCGGATCGTATCGTTTTTCATGGCCTCCTGCATCATCAGCGCTACGTCGTGTGCGGTTGAGTGCATATCGCCAGCCCACTCATCAAAGTCCAGACCATGCGGGTTTTCAAAAAGCGTACCGGTGCAGCCGAGCTTCTTAGCGCGCTCGTTCATGGCCTTCACAAAGGTTGCCTCGGCGTCTTTGGTCTTAGGCTCGATCTTCTTGCCCACATATTCGGCGAGCACGACGGCGGCGTCGTTGCCCGAGGGAATCATCAGGCCGCGCAGTGCCTGCTCCACGGTAAGCTCGTCGCCTTCGAGCAAGCCAGCGGTCGAATTACCCACGGTGGCTGCGGCGTTGCTCACTGTGACCTTCTCGTCCATCTTGCAATTCTCGACGGTTAGGATTGCGGTCATGACCTTGGTGATCGAGGCGATTTTGACCTGCTCATCGGCGCCGCGCCCGTAGTAGACGGTGCCGTCTTTGCCCATGACGAGCGCATTGGTCGCATCGATATCGGGCAGATTTTCGGCCGTGATGCCGCGCGCATCGGCGGTTTTGCCGCAGACATTGTCGGTCGTGAGCACTTGGGCGCCGGCGACGGTGGGCACGCCAGCGGCAAGGGCGATAGCGCAGACAAAGCCGGCGGCAAGCTGGGCTGAGCGCTTTGCAAAAGAGGTAAGGGACTTCACAGATTTCGCTTTCGACGGGATGGTCTCTTCTGGAACTAGAGTATATCGTTTGCCGGTGTCGGCGATCATCGCGTGCGTGCGTGGCCCACATCCGCGCCCGAACGGGCACAAGGGCGCTTAAGGCCGACTTAATCACCCACGCTTGTTGTGTGTGGCATGCGCCCCCTCGGGCATAATGGAGCGCGAGAGGAGCACGCATGAACGAGCGCATTTTGGTAGTTGATGACGAAAAGGCCATCGCTGACTTGGTTGGTATCTACCTTACAAAAGAAGGCTTTGACGTACAGGTCGCCTATAGCGGGGCCGATGCTGCCAAGGCAATCTTGGAGCAGGAGTTCGATCTGGCGCTGCTGGATGTCATGCTGCCCGATATCGATGGGCTTGAGTTGCTGCGTACGATCCGTTCCAGCCATACCTATCCCGTGATCATGCTGACGGCGCGCGATGCCCAGCAAGACAAGATCGAGGGCCTTTCGATTGGCGCGGACGATTACGTGGTTAAGCCGTTCCGCCCGCTGGAGCTCATCGCGCGCGTGCACGCTCAGCTTCGTCGCTACACCAGCTACGGTAGCCGTGCGCAGGCGGCCGAGTCGCCGACCATCCAGTTCGACGGCCTCGAGATCAACCGCGATGCCCGTTCCGTAACGGTGGACGGTGCGCCGGTTCGCCTCACGCCCATCGAGTATTCCATCTTGCTGTATCTGGTCGAGCATCGCGGCAGTGTGGTGGCCGTGGAGGATCTGTTCCGCGCGGTGTGGAACGAGGATTTTATGACCGGCTCCAACAATACGGTGATGGTGCACATTCGTCACCTGCGCGAAAAGATCGGTGACGACGCTCAAAAGCCGCGCTTTATCAAGAACGTCTGGGGCGTCGGCTACATCATCGAATAAAGCCTTTGTTTGTGAGGAAAACGGATATGACAAATAGCAACGGGCAGGCGTTTGAGGTACCCGATCGACTTTTTGAGCATGTAAGGTCAGTTGTCGACAATCGCGCGCTCGCGACGGTGCTGCTCTTTTTACTGAGCCTGCTGCTGATCGGGATTGACAACATCGTCGGTATTCTGGTGGTGCTGCTCGTCGGTTTTTTGCTGATCGATCGCTTTGAAATCGTACGTCGTTGCGTGGTGATTGGCGGTGCCGCGTGGGCCATGACGTTAGCGATTGGCGCCATGGCACTCGGCGGCATCGAAGGGCCGGTGCTGTTCGATGCCGGCTTTGTATTCAATATGCTTGGCTTTGTGCTGGCGCTTGCCGTGTGCGTGCTGTTCTTTTGCGGCCGCGCCCTGTACTACCAGGGCTACGAGCAGGGCGAGCAGCATGCCGATTGTGTACTGGCCGCTCGTATTCAAGATCGCCTGATCGATCACCCCGACACCTGGGACAACATCGACGGCGACTTCCTGGAGGTCGAGGGCGCACTCAACCGTGTGCGCGATCGCGAGCGCAAGGTGCAGCAGGCCTTGCGTGACGAGTCTCATCGCAAGGACGATCTGGTCACGTACTTGGCACATGACCTACGCACCCCGCTTGCCAGTGTGGTGGGCTATCTTTCGCTGCTGCAAGAGGCTCCTGAGCTGCCGGTTGAGCAACGTGCACACTTTACGGGCGTGGCGCTCGACAAGGCGCACCGGCTCGATGCACTCATCGAAGAGTTCTTCGATATCACGCGCTTTGACTTCCACGATATCGTGCTCACGCGAGGCTATGTTGATCTGGGGTTGCTGCTGGCTCAGGTGGCTGACGAGTTCTATCCCATCCTCAACGAGCAGCATAAGGAAGCCCAAGTTGATATTCGCGAGGACCTGACGGTGCTCGTGGATGGCGACAAGATGGCCCGCGTGTTCAACAACATCATGAAAAACGCCGTCGCCTATAGCTATGAGGGCTCGACTATCACGATTGAGGCCAGGCGCCAAGACGATGGCGGCGTGCGCGTGCGCTTTATCAATCAGGGCGATCCTATCCCTGCGGCTAAGCTCAAGGTGATCTTTGAGAAGTTCTATCGCCTGGATGCGGCGCGTGCGACCAATCGCGGTGGTGCCGGCCTGGGCCTTGCCATCGCCAAGGAGATTGTTACAGCGCACGGCGGCAGTATCGCATGCGAATCGACGCCCGAGCATACGATGTTCACCATCGAGCTGCCCGCTGCATAGCTAAGGTGCCCTTACAAACACTTGACAATGCGCTCACGCATATATGAGCTGCGATTTCTACTATCGATACTGCTGAATTGATATCGATGTGGAGGTATGCGGTATGACGGCTGCTGCGGCTATGGAGCCCACGGAGCTTGAAGAGCTAATGGAGGCGCAGGCCGAGGCCGCGCACGAGCGCGAAGTTGGGGATGCGACTCGCCCCACGGCAGAGGACCTGGCTGCCTCGCCGACACGTATCGACGTTGAGGGCCTCGACCTGTTCTATGGCGACCATCACGCGCTCAAGGACGTGTCCATTAAGATTCGCGACAAGCAAATCACCTCGTTTATCGGCCCTTCGGGCTGCGGCAAGTCCACGTTGCTGCGCTGCTTTAACCGCATGAACGACGGTATCAAGGATTGCCGCATCGAGGGCAAGATTGCACTCGACGGCCAAAACATTCTGGGCGATTACGACATCTGCCGTCTGCGCCAGCGCGTGGGCATGGTGTTCCAGCGCCCCAACCCGTTTCCTATGAGCATTTACGACAACGTTGCCTATGGCCCCCGCGGCATGGGCGTGCGCGACCGCGCCGTGCTCGATGAACTGGTCGAGGATTCCCTGCGCCGCGCCGCGCTGTGGGACGAGGTCAAGGACAAGCTTAAGGATTCGGGCCTGGGGCTTTCGGGCGGACAGCAGCAGCGCCTGTGCATCGCCCGCGCGCTTGCCGTGCAGCCCGACATTTTGCTGATGGACGAGCCCACGAGCGCCCTCGATCCCGTGTCGACGCTGGTGGTTGAGCAGCTGGCCTGCGAGCTCAAGGAGACCTGCACGCTGGTGGTCGTGACGCACAACATGCAGCAGGCTGCGCGCATTTCCGACTCGGTCGCGTTCTTTTTGCTGGGCGAGCTGGTGGAGCACGCGCCCACCGCGCAACTCTTCAAGAATCCGTCCGATCCGCGCACCGCGGATTATTTGACGGGGCGTTTTGGCTGACGCTGTCTTTTACAGGTGCCTTTAGGGTTAAGATGCGGTCATACCGGCCGCAAAGGGGTTCAACATGATCTACTACGTCGAGGATGACGACAACATCAGGGATTTGACGGTCTACGCGCTGCGCAAGCAGGGAATCGAGGCCGAGGGCTTTTCGTGTGATGGCGAGTTTAAAGCTGCCGTGGCGCGACGGGTGCCCGATGCTGTGTTGCTCGACATCATGCTGCCCGACACCGACGGCTTGGCGATTATGCGTCGCCTGCGCGCCGACCGTCTGACGGCGACGGTGCCCATCATGATGCTTACCGCCAAGGACACCGAGCTCGACAAGGTCATGGCGCTCGATGGCGGCGCCGACGACTACCTGACCAAGCCGTTCTCGCTCATGGAGCTTGCCAGCCGTTGCCGCGCGCTGCTGCGTCGCGGCGGCATGGTCAAACAGGCGAGTGATGTGCTCAACGTGGGCGATATCGTGCTTTCGCCCAGCCACCGTGAGGTGACTGTTGCCGGTGAGCCGCTCAAGCTCACGCTACGCGAGTTCGACCTGCTCGAGTACCTTATGCGCAAGCCCGGTGTGGTCTTTACCCGCGAGTCGCTGCTGCAGAGTGTGTGGGGCTGGGACTTCGACGGCGGTTCGCGTACCGTCGACGTACATGTGCAGACGCTTCGCCAAAAACTGGGCGAGCATGCCAGCGCCATCGAGACCGTGCGCGGCGTGGGTTACCGCTTGGCCGAGCCTTCTGCCGGTGATGGTGCCGAAGGCGACGACACCGCGGCCACCGCATCGGAGGAGTAACCCGTGGTCTTCACCCCCCAGGGAAAACATACGCTGTCGCACCGCGTTTTTGTGACGATCTTTGTCTGCGCCATGGCGGTTATCGTGGCGTTTACGGTGCTGGGTGCGTTCTTTGTGCAAAACACCTTGGCGGATGCCACGAGTGCCAATCTGGCGCAGGAAACCGAGCTCATTGCTGCCGCCCTCGACGAGCAGCAGGAGCCCATTCCGTTCTTGCGAAGCCTCGATCGCGAGGATCTTCGTATCACGCTGATCAATAAGGACGGATCTGTTGCCTACGACAACGAGGCGTCGCCTTCCACACTGCCCAACCATGGCGATCGCCCCGAGGTCATCGAGGCCTTTGAGAGTGGTTCGGGTTCCGCGGAGCGCGCAAGCTCTACACTCGACGAGATTATGCTGTATCGCGCCGTTACCCTTGATAACGGCCAGGTCGTTCGCTTGGCGCAGGCCCAGCCTGGTGTTGCGGCGATTTTGCTGTCGATGCTGGCGCCGATGCTGCTTATCGCAGCAGCGGGTGCGGTACTCTCGTTTTTTATGGCGCGCCGTGAGTCCCGTGCCATCATCGCGCCGTTGCAAGAGGTGGATTTGGATCACCCACGCCGTAGCTATGAGCACGCCTATGCCGAGATGGTCCCCATGCTTGAGCGTATCGAGTCGCAGCGCCAGGAACTCAAGCGCCAAATGGCGGTGCTAGCGGACAACGACCGTATGCGCCGCGAGTTCACGGCGAATATCACCCATGAGCTCAAGACGCCGCTTACGGCGATTTCGGGCTATGCCGAGCTCATCGCAAATGGTATGGTCGAGGGCGAGGACGACCTGCGCAACTTTGGCGGCCGCATCTATCGTGAGGCGGGCCGCTTGGCAGCGCTTGTCAACGACATCCTTACGCTGTCTAACTTGGACGAGGCCGAACGTGCAACTGAAGGCGAGGCAGTGCCCATTGGGTCCACGGAGCCTATTGAGCTCTCGCGTGCGATCTACGCGGTTGAGCAGCGTCTTGAACAGGTCGCCCGTCAAGCGAATGTGACGATAAGTCATGAGACCAAGCCTGTGGTCATCGAAGGCGTGTCGCGCTTGATCGACGAGCTCATCTATAATCTGGCAAGCAACGCCATCCGCTACAATCGACCCGGCGGTACGGTTACGTTGCAGTGCGGCACCAACGATGAAGGCCATCCGTTCCTCGCTGTCGCCGACACGGGAATCGGTATCGCGCCTGAAGAACAGGGCAAGGTATTTGAGCGGTTCTATCGCGTGGACAAGAGTAGGTCCAAGGCACGCGGCGGAACCGGCCTGGGGCTTGCCATTGTCAAGCATGCGGCCCTGTATCATCACGCCACGCTCGATCTGTCGAGCGAGTTGGGCGTGGGAACCACCATTACGGTGACGTTTCCCATACAGCAGGACGAGCCATTCGCATAGCGATACAACATAGATATTGATGTAGACGCCGCATTTGACTTTCGGGTGCGGCGTTGTTATGCAATTTTACGATTGCTTCCGACATTTTTACAGGAGAGCCTGTTTCTTATGTATAGAGTTTGGTCTCGGTAAAAAGATGCGATAACATACGGACAGTTTTGTCAATCCGAACTGGGGAAATGAAAGGCAAGCTGCATGACCCTTCTCGAACTGTTCCAGCTGCTGAAGAAGCACCTCAAGCTGGTCATCACCCTTCCGGTGGTCTGCGCGATCGCCATGGGCATCGTGTCCTTCGTTGCGATGGACAACACCTATACCGCGACGACGAGCATGTACATTCTCGCCAAGACCGACGATAGCGGTCAGATGAGCTACAACGATCTCTCGGCGAGCCAGATGCTTTCCAACGATATCGCCACGCTGCTGGATAGCGATAGCGTTAAGAGCGGCGCCGCCAAAGAACTGGGCCTCACCGATCTGGATGACTACAAGGTGTCTGTTTCCTCCGAGACCACCACGCGTGTCATTACACTTTCGGTTACCGGCACCGATGCCAAGGAGACGGCTGAGGTCGCAAAGGCCATTGCCAGCTCGGTGAGTACGGTCGCTCAGAACGTCGGTGCTGCCCAGAGCATCAACGTTATCGACGAGGCTAAGACCCCCGAAGCCCCCAGCGGCCCCAAGCGCACGCTGTATATTGCCGTCGCGTTCCTCGCCGGTATCTTTATCGCAGTTGCCTATGTCGTTTTGGCAGACATGCTCAATACCCGCATCCGCGGTGCCGAAGAGGCAGAAGAGCTCCTGGGTATTCCCGTTGTTGGCCGAATTCCGGCTATGAAAGGTGGTAAATAGGCATGGCTAAGGCAAAGAACACCGATAAGCTCGTTGTACAGAATGCCGCCAAGACCCTTCTGGCCAACATCCGCTTTGCGAGCGTGGACGACCCCATTCGCACCATCACCGTTACCTCCTCGATTCCCAACGAGGGCAAGTCTACGGTTTCCATTAACCTTGCTCAGGCAATCGCCACGAGCGGCAAGTCCGTGCTCCTGGTCGAGGCCGATATGCGCCGCAGGTCCCTTTCCGATATGCTTGGCGTTCGTTCGCGCGGCGGACTCTATGCGGTCCTTTCCGAGCAGATTTCCATTGACCAGGCAATTGTCGAGACGGGTCAGAAGAACTTCTACTTCCTCGATGCCGAGCCGCACATTCCCAATCCTGCCGACATCATCGTCTCTCACCGCTTTGCCAAGCTGGTAAAGGCACTGTCCGCCAAGTTCCAGTACGTCATCTTCGATGCTCCTCCGGTCGGCACCTTCATCGATGCTGCCGAGATTGCCAGCCTGACCGACGGCACGCTGTTCGTGGTGCGCGAGGACTTTACCAAGCGCGAAGAGGCGCTCAACGCCATCGGTCAGCTTAAGAAGTCCGAGAAGGTCAAGCTCATCGGTACCGTTATGAACTACTGCGAGACCGAGACCAGCGAGTACTACTATTCTTACTACACCAAGGACGGTAAGAAGGTTAAGAAGGGCTCCGACGATCAGGGCACTTCCAAAAAGGGCATCTTCACCAACCGAGCAAACGTTTAGTTGATTAAGGCTGACCTATGCGTGACATTCATTGCCATATCTTGCCGGGTGTAGACGACGGCGCCGCCGATCTCGAAGAGAGCTTGGCGATGCTCGAGGCTGCCAAGCGGGCCGGTGTAACTAGAATCGTTTGCACTCCTCACTGCCGTGATCCCTATTTTGATTATGACAAGATGTGGGATGCCTTTGAGCTGCTGCGCGATAACGCTGACGGTTTTCCGCTCCAGATGGGCTTCGAGGTCAACCATCGAAAGCTCGTTGAGCTTGGTATCGATGCCGCGGAGCACTTGCATTTCGATGGGACCAACGAGTTTCTGCTCGAGCTTTCGACGCATGCCGATGCGTATGCGTTTAGAGAGTACGAGAACACGATTTACGATTTGCAGTGCCGTGGCTACCAGGTGATCATCGCTCATCCTGAGCGCTATCGTGCGGTTCAAAAGGATGTAAGCGTGGCGGAGCGCCTGGTCGATATGGGCTGCAAGCTGCAGGCTTCGGCGGACTTTATTGCCGGCGGTCGCTTTGGTCGTGAGAAAAAGCCGGCACAGCGCCTGTTCGATCAGAACCTGTACAGCTTTATCGCGAGCGATGCCCATAACGTGGGTCATTACGACTGCCTGGCAAAGGCTCGCGCGAAGTTCAGCGTGCGCGGAGCTCATTTTCGCTAAAATCTGTCCCTAACGTTCGCGTTGAATGAAAGGGCAGCTATGGATATCCAACTTAAGACGGGATGCTTTGACGACGCGGCGTTGGTGCGCCGCGTCGTTTTTATGGACGAGCAGGGCTACGAGAATGAGTTCGACGCTATCGACGAGGATCCGAACTGCATTCATGTGACACTCTATGTAGACGGCGAGCTTGCCGGCTGCTCGCGCGTGTTTCCCGAGGAACTGGAGTACGCGGCAGATGCCGAAGCCCCAGTTTTGCCGGCGTGCGACTTGGACGAAGGCGTCGCGGCGGGGGAGACCTACATTATGGGGCGCGTGGCCGTGCTGCCGAGCATGCGCCGTCGCGGTTTGGCGAGCAAGATTGTCGAGGCCAGTGATACGTGCGCGCGTGATGCCGGCTCCAAGCTCATTAAGCTGCACGCGCAGGAATACGTGCTACCACTCTATGCCAAGGCGGGTTACACGCAGATTGCCCCGGTGGACTACGAAGACGAGGGCCAGCCCCATGTTTGGATGGCCAAGCGCGTAGATGGCAGATAGGGACGTTCCTTTCCTGCCGGCAGTCGGGGACACTCCTTGGCAATTGGTGCATCAGAGCGCTCGGACATACAGTTTTTCGATTCCGCATGTATATATGCGCGCTAATGGGTTATAAAATCTAAGTCTGAACATAGCAGGTCTGCGATGCGACTCGGGCAACCGGGCCGTTTTTGCGGACGGGGGTAGCGCGAAAGGACTGCACATGCGTCAATTTAAGACCGAGAGCAAAAAACTGCTCGACCTCATGATCAACTCCATCTATACCAACAAGGAAATCTTCCTGCGCGAGCTTATCTCCAACGCGAGCGATGCTGTCGACAAGCTCAACTTTAAGAGCCTGCAGGATTCGAGCGTCAAGCTCGACCAGGGCGACCTGGCCATTCGCGTCTCCTTCGATAAGGATGCACGTACCATCACGATCTCGGATAACGGCATTGGCATGACCGCCGAGGAGCTCGAGCGCAATCTGGGCACCATCGCCCATTCCGGCTCCGAGGAGTTTAAGACCGAGAACGCCGAGCAGCAGGGCTCCGATGTCGACATCATCGGCCAGTTTGGCGTGGGTTTCTACTCTGCCTTTATGGTAGCCAGCCACGTGAAGGTCGTCAGCCGCGCCTATGGCGAGGACACGGCGCACGTGTGGGAGTCCGATGGCCTTGAGGGCTATACCATCGAGGACGGCGAGCGTGCTGAGCACGGTACCGATGTCATTCTGACGCTGCGTGAGAACGAGAAGCTCGACGCCGACGGTGAGGCCGAGACCTATGACCGCTTCCTGACCGAGTGGGGCCTTAAGAGCCTGATTCAGCAGTACAGCAACTATGTGCGCTACCCGATTCAGATGATGGTTTCCAAGAGCCGTCAGAAGCCCAAGCCCGAGGACGCACCGGATGATTACACGCCCGAGTACGAGGACTACCAGGAGCTCGAGACCATCAACTCCATGACGCCGATCTGGAAAAAGCGCAGCTCCGACGTTGAGCAGAAGGATTACGACGAGTTCTATAAGTCCACGTTCCACGACTTTGACGATCCCGCCCGCACCATTAGCTTCCATGCCGAGGGCACGCTCGAGTACGACGCTCTGCTGTTTGTTCCGGGTCGCGCACCGTTCGATCTGTACAGCAAGGACTACGAGAAGGGTCTGTCGCTCTACAGCTCCAACGTGCTGATCATGGAGAAGTGCGACGATCTGCTGCCCGACTACTACAACTTTGTGCGCGGCGTCGTGGACTCTGCTGACGTGACGCTCAATATTTCGCGTGAGACGCTGCAGCAGAACCGTCAGCTCAAGGCTATCGCCAAGCGCGTTGAGAAGAAGATTACCGCCGATCTCGAGGACATGCGCGACAACGACCGCGAGGCTTATGAGAAGTTCTTTGAGAACTTTGGCCGCGGCCTTAAGTACGGCATCTACTCGAGCTATGGCATGAAGGCCGATGAGCTCGCCGACCTGCTGCTGTTCTGGTCTGCCAAGGAGCAGAAGATGATCACTCTGGCCGAGTATGCCAAGGGCATGCCCGAGGACCAGAAGGCCATTTACTATGCTGCCGGCGACTCGCGTGAGCGCCTGGCCAAGATGCCCGTGGTGAAGGGCGTGCTCGATCGCGGTTACGACGTGCTGCTGCTGACGCAGGATGTGGACGAGTTCACGTTCCAGGCCATGCGCGAGTACGTGGCCGCCGATATGCCCAAGGTCTACGAGGACGATGCTGCTCGCGAGGCAGCCGAGAAGGCCGTGGCCGATGGTGCCGAGCCCGAGGTCGAGGATCGTCATCTGGAGCTCAAGAACGTCGCGACCGGCGATCTTGATCTGGCGACCGACGACGAGAAGAAGGAGGCAGAGGACGCCACCAGGGAGAACGAGGACCTCTTTAGCGCCATGAAGGAGGCACTCGGCGACAAGGTCGAGAAGGTTGCCGTTTCCGCACGCCTGACCGACGCCCCCGCATGCATCACGACTGAGGGTCCGCTGTCGCTCGAGATGGAGAAGGTGCTCCAGAAGGGTCCCGAGGGCGCGCCCGACGGTATGCCCAAGAGCCAGCGCGTGCTCGAGCTCAACGCCAAGCACCCCGTCTTTGCCAAGCTCGTCGCCGCCCAGAAGGCCGGCGATGCCGATAAGATCAAACAGTACTCCGGTCTGCTCTACGACCAGGCCCTGCTGGTCGAAGGCATTCTCCCCGAGGACCCCGTAGCCTTCGCAGCAGCTGTTTGCAACTTGATGTAGTTTGGGGATACGGCACCGTAACTAGATTAGAACGAGAGTGGATAATCTCCCGCTTTTGGCTCGAATACGGGCTTGAAGTGGGAGATTTTCCACTCTCGTTATATAGGCATCCGAAAATCCACTCTCGTTGCCAAAACATCGGCGTGACCGTTGGGTTGCTAATTTGTGCGGGTTGTGGTTTTGTGAGCTGCGGGAATTTGAGATACTGTACATCTGTACGTTAACTCATCTTCGTAGTATATTGCTACCCGCAAAACTCAGCACCATTGTGCTGCGAGGCGCCAAAGTGCCTCCGTACAATGGTTGTTAATAGCATGATTCGGCTAAACGACAGGATGGATGGTCCAAGCGTGAGTCTCGGCAGCAAACTATCCGATGCAAAGGTGTCCTTTGCGATCTTTAAACGCGACATCAAGCGATTGCTCGTGAACCCCGTCGCCCTGGTGGTTACCCTGGGCGTGTGCGTCATTCCCTCGCTATATGCCTGGTACAACATCGTTGCCAACTGGGATCCGTACGGAAATACCCAGGGCATTAAAATCGCCATCGCCAACAACGATCAGGGCACCCAGAATGACCTGGTGGGCGAGCTCAACGCAGGCGATAAAGTGGTCGACCAGCTCAAAGAGAACGATCAGCTGGGCTGGACCTTCGTCGACTCGGCCGCCGATGCCAAGGAGGGCGTCGAGAGCGGCGAGTATTACGCTGCCATCGTGATCCCCAAGAATTTCTCCGACAATCTCGTATCGATGCTCGACGGCAATTACCATCAGCCCAAGCTCACGTACTACGTCAACGAGAAAAAGAGCGCCATTGCGCCTAAGGTCACCGATACCGGTGCCAATACTATTGAGGAGCAGATTAACGCGGAGTTTGTCTCCACGGTGGGTGAGACCGTAGCCGGCATTGCGAAAGATGCGGGTATCGATCTTAAGGACAAGGCTACCCAGACGCAGAATTCGCTGACGAGCTCGGTGTCCGAGGCGTCCGAAACCCTGAGCGAAGTGCGCGACTCCATCGGCGACATGAATACCGCCATCGATAAGACGAGCGGTGCCATCGCTTCTGCTGACGTGGCACTTGCCGGCTTGCAGGGGCAGACCCCTTCGCTTACACAGGCGATTTCCCAGGGTAATGACTTGTTGGGCGAGGCTCGCACCACGGCGGGCAAGTCCATCACCTCGCTTTCGAAGGCGCTCTCTGAGGGCAGCCTCGCGCTGACCAAGACATCGGCGTCTGCAAACGCCGCCGTCGGAAAGATGACGGGCGCCCTGACGTCAACGACCACTCGTATCGACAACTCGCTCGAGTCGCTTCAGACGACGATTGATCACAACAAGGCTCTTATCGATAAGCTGCAGGAACTTGCTGACAGCGCGCCGACGGGTTCGGATGAGATCAACGCGCTGATCGCGTCGACGATCGACACGCTACGAGGACAAAACGAGAGCCTTCAGGCCGTTAATGACAATCTCTCTGCGCAGTCAAGCGCTATTGCGAATGACGCCTCGGCCGTTTCGGGTGCCAGCGATGCTATCAATAGCGCGATTCAAACCGGCGCGACTAACATCAACCAGGCCCAGACGGACCTCGGTCAAAACGCGCTGCCGAAGGCATCCAACGCGCTTGATTCCTTTGCCGCCGTTTCGGGCGACCTGACCGGCATCGTGTCGGGGCTTACCCCCACGATTGCAAATGCACGCGGCACGCTGTCGCAGCTTGATGCTACCCTCAAACAGGCAAAGACCACGCTGTCCCAGACCGATGCCTCACTTGCCAAGGTTCAGGACAAGCTTGCAACCGCTGCCAACGATATCGCGGCACTTCAAACGTCCGAGTCCATGGGTGAGCTTGCCGATCTGATGAATGTCGACGTCAATGACGTGGCAGATTTCATGGCGTCTCCGGTTGAGCTGACGTCCAAGGCAATCTATCCGGTCAAGAGCTTTGGCTCGGGTATCGCTCCGTTCTACACCAATCTGGCGCTTTGGGTGGGCGGCTACGTGCTCATCGCTATCTACAAGCTCGAAGTCGATCGCGAAGGCATCGGCACCTTTACCGCACGCCAGGGCTACTTTGGCCGTTGGCTGCTGCTGGTAATCCTGGGTGCGTTCCAGGCCATCATCGTGACGGTGGGCGACCTGGTCATTGGCGTGCAGTGCGTCAACCCATTGCTTTTTGTGCTGGGCGGCATCGCCATCTCGTTTACGTACGTCAACATCATCTATGCGCTGTCCACCACGTTTAAGCATATCGGCAAGGCGATTGGCGTCATTCTCGTCATCGTGCAGATTCCCGGCTCGTCGGGCATGTACCCCATCGAGATGATGCCCGGCTTCTTCCAATGGCTCCATCCGCTGCTGCCCTTTACCTATGGCATTAACCTGCTGCGCGAGACCGTCGGCGGCATGTACTCGTTTAATTACCTCTTTAATCTGTGCATCCTGGGTGTGTTCCTGATCATCGCGCTCTTTATCGGCCTGCAGCTGCGTCCGCTGCTGCTCAACCTCAACCTGCTCTTCGATAAGGAGCTCTCCACGACGGGCATGATGATCTGCGAATCCAACGACCTGCCTCGTCAGCGCTATTCACTGCGCACGGCCATGCGCGTCATGCTCGATTCCGATTCGTACCGTCGCGAAGTCCTCCAGCGCGCCGTGACCCTCGAGCATCGCTATCCGTACTACATCAAGGGCGGCTTTGCCGCCGTGGTGGGCGTGCAAATCTTGCTCTTTGTGCTGTCGACGGTTCTCGATATCGACAATAACGGCAAGATCATTCTGCTTGTCATCTGGATCATTTCGGTTATCGCCATCTGTGGTTGGCTCATCAATATCGAGTACATTCGCGCGAGCCTGAATGTTCAGATGCGCATCTCGGCACTCTCGGACGAGGACCTGCGCCGCGAGATGCGCGAGCACACGGCTGCCATCCCGGCCGCTCGTCGCATGTTTGGCCTCAACGCCAGCGAGCAGGGCTCAACGTCCAAGCCCCAGGCTGCCGACCAGCCCGCTCATTTCGATGCGCACCATGTTCCCGAGAACGGGGACGACACGTTTGTGATGAACGAGGACAGCGCTCCGCTTGGCAAGCACTCCAAAGGAGGTGAGGCATAAATGAAGAACATCCTGCACCTGTTTAAGCGCGACGTTCAAAACGTGTCTCACTCTGTGATTGGCATGATCGTTGTGATGGGTCTGATCATTGTGCCGTGCCTGTACGCGTGGTTTAACATCACCGGCAGCTGGGACCCGTATGGCAACACCGGCAACCTCAAGATTGCCGTGGTCAATACCGATGAAGGCTACGAGAGCGACCTGATCCCCGTCGAGATCAACGTGGGTGAAAACGTGACCGCGAGCCTGCGTGGCAACGAGAACTTTGACTGGGTTGTGCTCAACGATCGCGACAAGGCCATCGAGGGCGTCAAGTCGGGGGCCTACTATGCGGCAGTCGTTATCCCCAAGAGCTTTAGCGCCGATATGATGACGCTTTTCTCGACCGACGTGAAGCACGCAGACATTGAGTTCTATGAGAACCAGAAGGCCAACGCCATCGCCCAGATCGTGACCGAAAAGGGTTCGAGTGCCGTTCAGAGTCAGGTCAACGAGACCTTTACCGAGACCATCACGTCCATCGGACTTAAAACGGTGTCTAGCTTGCTCGACTACATGAGCACCGACGAGATCAGCAACTTTATCGCCAACCTGTCTTCGACACTCGGCGATTCAGTCGAGGATCTACAGGACATTCAGGCCAGTGCAGGGTCGCTCGCGGGCATTTTGAATTCAACGTCGGATTCGCTGACGTCGGCGGGTGGTTTGCTCAAGCAGACCGGTACGACCGAGGCATCGGTGAAGCAGCTGATGGAGCATGCCGAAAGCGGCATCGTTGATTCCGAACAAGCGCTCAAAGCCGCCAGCGACGCGATCGATGCCGCGATTGATGGGGGCGCCGGTTCGTTCGACAACGTATCCACCGAGCTCGCAAAGGCCTTTGATGCTGCGAACCAGCATGTTGACCTGACGGTGTCCCAGCTCAACGACGGCGCAGCGTCGCTCAATGTGCGTGCCGACGAGATTGACGCCGCGGCGGATAAGCTCCGCAATCTTGCCGATCAGGTGAGTAACGACAAACTCAAGGCGGGGCTTGAGGACGCGGCTGCAGAGCTGGGCAAAATCGCGACGGAGTATCGCAACAATGCCAAGGAGCTGACGAGCATCGCGACGTCGCTCTCGGACAGCATGGCAAAGGTTAACGATGTCCGCGCCGAAACCGACCAGGCGATCGCCGACGCCAAGGCGGGTGTCTCGGGTGCCAAGATCGATTACGACTCCACGTTCTCGGTCAAGGCAAAGGAGCTCAAGAAGACCATCTCGGGCGTTTTGGATTCGCTGAACGGTATTTCGAGCAATCTGGATAGTGCCGTGAGCGGCCTCACCGATGCATCCGGCTCGTTGGCTAAGGGCCTCTCCAAGGCCGCCAAGCTGGTCAACAAGGCTTCCGATCAGCTAGGTGAAGCGTCCGATAAGATCAGCGCCTTTAAGGACGAGCTCGATGGCGCCCTGATGTCGGACGACCTTGCCACGATCAAGACGATGATCGGCAACGATCCCGAGGGTTTGGCCGTGTCGCTTTCCGGCCCCGTCGCGCTCGACCGCAAGCCGGTCTATCCGATCCGCAATTACGGTTCGGCCATGGCGCCGTTCTATACGATCCTGTCGCTGTGGGTCGGCTCGATCGTGCTGGCGGCCATGATGAAGGTCTCGGTTGACGATGAGCTCATCAACGAGCTGATCCCCGTGCGCCTGCACGAGATCTACCTGGGCCGCTACCTGTTCTTTGGAGGTCTGGCCCTGCTGCAGGCGACACTCGTGTGCGCGGGCGACATCCTGTTCTTTGGCATCCAATGCGACAACCCGCTGCAGTTTGTACTTGCCGGCTGGGTCGCGAGTCTCGTGTTCTCCAATATCGTCTACACGCTCACCGTGTCGTTTGGTGATATCGGTAAGGCACTCGCCGTCGTGCTGTTGGTTATGCAGGTCGGCGGTTCGGGCGGTACGTTCCCCATCGAGATGACCGGCCCTGTGTTCCAGGCGATCTATCCGTTCCTGCCGTTCACCCACGGCATCAACGCCATGCATGCCGCCATGGCTGGCGCCTACCATATGGAGTACTGGATTGAGCTAGGCATTCTGGCGAGCTATCTGATTCCGTCGCTGGCACTGGGCGTCGTCTTCCGCCGTCCGGTCATCAAAGCCAACGACTGGATCATCGAAAAGCTAGAATCAACCAAGTTAATTTAGTTACGCGGTTTTACCAAACCGCGTAACTGCTCGACGCTGCAAACGCCCCTAAGCGGCAATCTGACGTTCAATTTCAAGGGCGCGACCAGAAGGTCAGCGCCCTTTCATTTCACGTCACCTTGCTCGCTTAGTGTCGTTTTCGCTGACGTTGCCGAGACATCGAGGTTATTCAAGTTGGTACTTTAGCGGGCTGGATTGCGATGCAGTGCTGGTTGTTGCTACAGTAGCGGGGCGTGCCGGGGGTCCGGTGCGCCCTGTTTTTATTTGACCATGAGGCGGCACGCGGCCATGCGCGTGCGGACACCACGCCCGGACCGAGCGCGAGGATGCCCTATGCCCCAATATGCCGTTGATGAAATCGAAAAGATGCCCGATAGCCCTGTAGCCCGCGAGGATTTGGGTGCCGGTGCCTCCCGTGGAGCCGGAGCGCGATCGCCGCTGTTCTGGAAGGTCTTGCTGCTTTCGGTGGCGGTCATCTGGGGCTATTCCTTTACGACCATGAAGGATGCGCTCGATACCATTCCGGTGTTTGAGCTGCTCTACGTTCGCTTCCTTCCGGCTTCGCTGGTCATGTTCGCCATCTTCCACAAGCGCATCATCGCGCATTTCAATGCTCGCAACTTGATCGTCGGGCTTGGCATGGGCGCGTTGATGTGGGGTGCTTACGGTTTGCAGACGATAGGCTTGGCGCAGACCACGGCGGGCAAGAGTGCTTTTTTGACCGGTACGTATTGCATCCTCGTTCCGTTTGCGAGCTACTTCTTGAGCGGCGAAAAGCTCACTCGCTATAACTTGGGCGCGGCGCTGCTGTGCTTGGCGGGCATTGGCCTCGTGGCGCTCGACAGCGTCGAGTTCAATATCGGCGATGCCATTACGCTGGGCGGTGCGATCTTCTTCGCGATTCAGATGGCCGTGACGGCCAAGTACGGCCGTAAGATGGATATCAACGTCATCACGTTTTGGATGTTTGTGGGCAATGGCGTCTTGAGCCTGGTTTCGTCACTGCTCTTTGAGACTCAAGCGCCCGCGTCTGTATGGACGCCGAGCTTTGCCGCCGTGATGGCCTTCCTCTCGGTGGGCTGTACGTGTGTGGCGCTTCTCATCCAAAATGTCGGTCTGGCACATGTCCCGGCCTCGACGGGCTCGTTGCTTCTTTCGATGGAGTCGCCCTCGGGCGTGCTGTTCTCGGTACTGCTGATGGGGGAGGCGCTCACCTCGCGCCTGCTCGCAGGCTTTGCGCTCATCTTTCTATCGATTATCTTGAGCGAGACGCACTTCGATTTCTTGCGCCGAAAGCCGCGCCCGCAATTGTAAACAACTTGTTGCGCCGCCCTTCTGGGGCGGCATTTTTTATGCATCGCCCTTAAAGTAGTACCTTGCACTTTATGCTATCAAAGTGCTTGCTGCAAAAACGTTACTGGAGGGCATCTATGGCACCAGCTCTGTCCGATTTTCAACCGCAACCAGCGCCTCAGACCACTGCGGTGGCGCAGACCGCTATCGGCGATGGCCTGGTCAAAGAGGCTCAGGCATTTGCCGATGAGCTTGCCACATGGCGCCATGACCTCCATCAGATGCCCGAGCTCGGAAACAACCTTCCGCAGACGTCTGCCTATATCCAGGCACGCCTGGACGAGATGGATATTCCCTATACCGTGCTCGTTGACGGTTCCTGTGTCGTGGGCCTAATCGGCGCCGGCGCGGCAGCTGCCGCCCAGGGCAATGGCACGTGCACGGATGAGCAGGCGGGCACGGTCATCATGCTCCGCGGCGATATGGATGCCTTGCCTGTTGCCGAGGAGTCGGGCGAGCCTTTTGCCTCCACCAATGGCTGCATGCACGCCTGCGGCCACGATATGCACGCGACGGCGCTGCTTGGCGCGGCCCGACTGCTCAAGGCGCGTGTGGCAGAGCTTGTGGAGGCAAACGCCACGGTCAAGTTGCTGTTCCAACCGGGTGAGGAGACCTTTGAGGGCGCCCGCGCCGCCATTGCCGACGGCCTGCTCCAGAATCCGCGCCCCCAGGCCGCGTTCGCCATGCATGTCAACAGCCAGTCGCCGCTTGGCCTGGTGCTCTATGGCAGCCCCGCGCTTTCGGGCGTGTACGGTTTTCGCATCACGCTCCAGGGCAAGGGCGGCCATGGCTCGAGCCCCGAGATCTGCATCGATCCCATCACGGCTGGCGTGCATGTGCACCTGGCACTTCAGGAGCTCATCTCCCGCGAGGTGCCGGCTGCCAAGGAGGTCGCGCTTACCGTGGGCAAGTTCGCCGGCGGTCAGGCCGCAAACGTCATTCCCGACACCTGTGTGCTCGAGGGAACGCTGCGCGGCTTCGATGTCGAGCTCATGGCTCACCTCAAAGAGCGTATCGCCGAGGTCGTCAACGGTGTGGCTGCAACGTATCGCACACCGGCGACCATCGAGACGCTCTCGGACGTTCCGCCGCTCGTGCTCGACGACGATATGACCCAGGCCTCGCTTGGCTATGTGGGTGCGGTGCTGCCCAAGGCCGCCTTCCTGCCGCTGTTCCACGCCATGGCAAGCGAGGACTTTGCGCTCATTTCGAGCGAGGTCCCGAGCGCGTACTTTACGGTGGGCGCGGCCGTGACCGATACGGACGAGCATTTTGCCCAGCATCATCCCAAGGCGCGCTTTAACGATGCCGAGCTTCCCCTCGGCGCCGCGGCCTATGCCGCCGTCGCCCTGGGCTACATCGCCGACCACCGGTAGCACCCAACCTTGCCTTTCAAGCCTGCGGGCATGGCCATAAGGCCTATGCCCTTGTTTTTCAAGGCAATCTTGGGCACTACCGGCGCCCGGCGCAGGCTATTCGTTTGTTTATAAAGGAGCAGTATGTCCCAGCAACGTAAGTTCTTCCCCGGCTGGCTCGTGGTGGCCTCCGGCTTTGTGATCATGGCCACGTGCTACACGATCTTCGTAAACTGCATGAGCCTGTTCCAGCCGCTCATCGTTAGCGACCTCGGGATCACGCTTGCCCAGTACAACATCTCCAATGCTATCTCCACCGTGGTGAGCGTTGTGGGTTCGCTCGTCATCGGCCATGTTGCCGATAAGGTCAGTGGCCGCGTCTTGGGTTCGCTTACCGTCATCGCCACCTCGGCGGTGCTCGTGGGCATGAGCTTTGTGGGCGAGCTTTGGCAGGTCTACGTGCTCTTTGCCGTCTCGGGCTGCTTTGCCGTCGCCTCGACCCGTCTGCTCATTAGTCTGGTGACCGCCAACTGGTTTACTGCCAAGCGTGGTCTTGCCATTTCCATCGCGCTTTCGGGCTCGGGCTTTGGCGGCGCCATTCTCTCGCCGATCGTGAGCTCGCTGATCGTGAGCGTGGGCTGGCGTTCCGCCTTCCTGGTGCTCGCTGCCGTCTGCATTGTGGCGGCACTGCCCATCACGGCCTACTCCTTCCGCACCAAGCCTTCCGAGATCGGCCTCAAGCCGCTCGGCGAGAACCCGGGCGATCCATCTGCGTCCACCGCGGGTGATAAAAACGAGAAGACGGCCCCCGAGGTCAGCGTGGGTTGGTCGCGTATCAAGAAGAGCCCGGCATTTTGGCTGCTCGTCGTCGCTTTCCTCTTTATGGGTCTGGTTAATGGCGCCATCCTGCCCAACCAGGTTACGAACATGACGAGTGTTACCGTCAACGGCGCCAAGATCGTCACGGGCGGCCACGACCCCATGTGGGCGGGTACCGTGCTTTCGGCCTACATGGTCACGGTCGTTATCGCCAAGATTTCGCTCGGTGCGATCTACGATCGCTTTGGCCTGCGTTTTGGCAACATCCTTGGCTCTGTTGCGTGCATTATCGCCTGCGTGGCACTGTGCTTCCCAACGACGGATCTTGGCCCCATTATCGCCGCCGTGAGTTTTGGTATCGGAACGTGTATGGGCACCATCACGCCTACCATCGCCGCGTCCAAGCAGTTTGGCATGGCCGACCTCGGCAAGGTCACGGGCACTATCACCTCGCTCGAGATGGTCGGCGGCACTGTGGGTGCCATTGTCTCGGGCGTGCTGTTCGATGCCTCGGGCTCCTTTGCGAGCACTTGGATCGTGTGCCTGGTGTGCTCCGTGGTCATGCTCGTATTCTTGCTGGCGTCCGAGCCCATCGCCGCCAAGCTGCGTGCGAGCGTGGCAGGGGAGTAAGCGCCCGCCACTCTTTTTTCGTTTGCCCCGTTCTGTCCGTGGCTGCCCTGGAAGCCGAATGGATGCTCGTACCATCATTCGGTT
>CATYZK010000029.1 GCA_958415665.1 uncultured Collinsella sp.
ACCAACATGGCCGGTCGTGGTACCGACATCCTGCTGGGCGGCAACCCCGACGAGCTGGTGCGTGAGCGCCTGGAGTACGAGGGCCTGACCATGGAGGACGTGACCCCCGAGCAGCTCGAGCAGTTTAACGCCGAGGCCAAGGAGACCTGCAAGGCTGAGCGCGAGCGCGTGCTCGCCGCCGGCGGCCTGACCGTCATCGGCACCGAGCGCCACGAGTCCCGCCGTATCGACAACCAACTGCGCGGCCGCTCCGGCCGTCAGGGTGACCCGGGCGAGACCCAGTTCTACCTCTCGCTCGAGGACGATCTGATGCGCCTGTTCGGTGGCGACAAGATGGATCGCGTCTCCAAGATGATGGTCACCGCCGACATGGGCGACGACATGCCCATCCAGCACAAGATCATCTCCAAGGCCGTCGAGAGCGCCCAGCACAAGGTCGAGAGCATCAACTTCTCCATGCGTAAGAGCGTCCTTGAGTACGACGACGTCATGAACAAGCAGCGCCAGGTCATCTATGCCGAGCGCAACAAGATTCTGGACGGCAAGGACCTGACCGATCACATCACCGAGGTCATGCACGACACCGTGTACCGCTGCGTGCAGGAGTTCTGCACCAAGGACAGCCACGAGGGCGAGCGCGATCTGGAGGGCCTGCGCAAGTGGGTCGTGGAACTCACCGGTCATATCGACACGCCCAAGTTCCCCGACGAGGACTTTGAGGCTCTGGCGGCCGACGTTCTGGCCTATGTTGAGAAGTGCTACAACATGAAGGCCGAGCGTCTGGGCGAGGACCTGATGCGCGAGCTCAACACCCAGGTCATGCTGCGCGTCATCGATACCCGCTGGATGAACTACCTGCAGGAGATGGACTACCTCAAGACCGGTATCGGCCTGCGCGGCTTTGGCCAGCGCGATCCGCTGGTCGAGTACAAGACCGAGGCCTACGGCGCGTTCCAGATGCTCGTCGACACCATGTACGAGGACTACCTGCGCACCGTCCTGCGCATCGAGATCAAGGCTGCCCCGCGTGCCGTGGAGCACAAGGAAGAGCCCGCGCTTGAGGGCGCCCAGTTCTCGGGTCCTGCCGAGGTCGATGGCGACAACGGCAACTCGGTGCTGCGCAAGCAGGCACAGGTGCAGGCTCGTACGGCCGTCCAGGGAGGCCCGGCTGCTGTCAACAACGGCGGCAAGGTGACCACCTACCGCAAGGACGAGAGCGACGATCCGTACGTCAACGTTGGCCGCAACGACCTTTGCCCCTGCGGCAGCGGCAAGAAGTTCAAGTACTGCCACGGCAGGAATCGTTAATGGCCGAGGCTTTAGAGGTAACGCCCGCCGAGCTGGACGCGTTTGCGGACCGGCTCGGCGAGGTCGAGTCGTATCTTCATTTGGACGAGAAGCGCACGCGCGTGACCGAGCTCGAGGCCAAAAGCGTGGCCCCCGGCTTTTGGGATGACGCCGACGCCGCTCGCGCCACCATGGAGGAGATCGCTCGCACCAAGGAAGATATCGCTGCCGTGGATACCGCGCGCGGCGAGCTATCTGACGCTCGCGCGGCACTGGAGCTTGCCGAGGAGATGGGCGACGACCCCGATGCCGCCGCATTGCGCGAGGAGGCTGCCGCTACGGCAGGACGCCTGGCCCGCGCTATCGACGAGCTTGAGCTTTCGAGCTGGTTTACCGGTGAGTTCGATCACGGCGACGCGATTGTGACCATCAAGCCCGGACAGGGTGGCCTGGAGGCGCAGGACTGGACCTTCATGCTCTTTAAGATGTACATGAAGTACTGCCAGCGTCGCGGCTGGAAGGTCACCATTAACGACTGCCCCGCGGCCGAGGTCATCGGCATCGACCGTGCGACCTTTACCGTCGAGGGCAAGGATGCGTTTGGCATGCTGCGCGCCGAGGCCGGCGTCCACCGTCTGGTGCGCATTAGCCCCACCGACGACAAGAAGCGCCGCCAGACCACGTTTGCCGGCGTCGAGGTCATCCCCGTGCTGCCTGACGATATCGACATCGAGATCAGTCCCGACGATATCCGCGTGGACGTGTATCACGCGAGCGGCCCGGGCGGCCAGGGTGTCAACACCACCGACTCTGCCGTGCGCGTGACGCATTTCCCCAGCGGCATTGTGGTGACCTGCCAAAACGAGCGTAGCCAGATCCAGAACAAGGCCGCGTGCATGCAGATCCTCAAGGCTCGCCTGTACGAGATTGAGCTCGAGAAGCGTGCCGAGGCGCTCGATGAGATTCGCGGACCCAAGACCACGATCGGTTTTGGCAACCAGATTCGCAGCTACGTGCTCTACCCGTACCAGATGGTCAAGGATCTGCGCTCGGGCGTGGAGACCAGCAATGTCGAGGCCGTTCTTGACGATGGCGACCTGGACCCGTTTGTTATTGGCTACCATCGCTGGGCCACCGGCAATGCTGACGCGGAGGACCCATCTGCCTAAACCGCTTGGTTTATGTGGGAATGGATTTAACCATCCGAACAGGGCGGTTTTGTATCCAGAACAAACCAGTCGCGGGGTGGTTTTTGCCCGGCGAATCGGTAGAATCGAATATGAGAAGAAGTTCAAGGCGCATCCGTTGGGGGTGCGCTTTTTTGAGGGAGGCAGCATGGCATATCGTCTGGACATCAAGCGCATTCTTTCGATGAACTTCTTTCACGATCTGCCCCAGATCATGTTTGGGTGCGCCTTGGCCGCCATCGCGACCGACCTGTTTTTGATTCCCAACGGCCTTGCCGCCGGTGGCGTCACAGGCCTTGCGACTATCATCCAGGCCCTCGGTGCGGCGCGAGGCGTGTCGCTTCCCGTCGGTATCCAGACCATTGTGATGAACGCCTTGCTGTTACTGGTCGTCATGCGCGAGGGCGGCATGTTCTACGTGGTGCAGACGGCGACGGGCTTTGTGCTGCTGGGCTTCTTTACCGACCTGTTCGCCCCGTTTGTAGCACCTCTGGCGCATGCGGACCTGATGCTTCCCGCTATGTGGGGCGGCATTATTACGGGCATCGGTTACGGCATGGTGCTGCGTGCCGGCGCCAACACCGGCGGCTCGGACACGATTGGCCAGATCATCTCGCGTAACACCTCGCTGCCGGTGGGCTCGACCGTTATGGCAATCGATGTTGCCGTATGCGCGGCATCGGCTCCGGTCTTCTCGCTCGAAAATGCCCTGTACGCAGGACTTTCGATGGTGATTAGCGGCTATGTGATCGATGCGGTGGTCGATGGCGGCAACAAGCGTCGTATGGTACTCATCATCTCGGACAAGTTCCCTGATATCGCTGCCGATATCATGTATGGCCTGGGTCGTGGTTGTACCAAGTTTAAGGCGACTGGCATGTATTCGGGCGCCGAGAAGCCGGTGATCATGGTCATCGTGAGCCGTCGCGAGCTCAATACGCTCAAGACCATTGTGCGCGAGCGCGATCCTCATGCCATCGTGACGGTTGCCGACGTTACGGAAACCTTCGGTGAGGGCTTTAAGGACATTAACGCGTAGGGTCGACCGCGTTCCATCCAAAAGACGTTCACATTGATAAACCGTTTCATCAGCGGTTCTGCCTGCTAAATTGTTCAAATAATGATAAAAACTCTGGTAAAGCTTCCAGTTTCCAGCATAATGAAGGACGTACGTGCATCGCGGCTGGGTTGGGACGACCTTCTGTGCCGTGCGCATCTTGTCTAAAGAGGATGAAAGGAAGGCACAATGAGCGACGAAGAGCTCAAAAAGGTTGCCAACGAGGTAAGGAAGGGCATCGTCACCGGCGTGCACGCTGCCAAGTCCGGCCATCCGGGCGGTTCGCTCGGCGCCGCCGACATCATGACCTATCTGTACTTTGAGGAAATGAACGTCGACCCGGCCGATCCCCGCAAGGCCGACCGCGATCGCTTCGTGCTTTCCAAGGGCCACTGCGCGCCCGGTCTGTACGCCGTGCTCGCCGAGCGCGGGTTCTTCCCCAAGGAGGACCTCGAGACGCTGCGCCACATCGGCAGCCACCTGCAGGGCCATCCCAACATGAACGACACCCCGGGCGTCGACATGTCCACCGGCTCGCTCGGCCAGGGCATCTCCGCCGCCGTCGGGATGGCGCTCGCCGCCAAGCACTGGGGCGACGACTACCGCACCTACGCCCTGCTGGGCGATGGCGAGAGCGAGGAGGGCCAGGTCTGGGAGGCAGCCATGTTTGCCGGCAACAAGCAGCTCGACAACCTCTGCGTGATCGTCGACCACAACGGCCTGCAGATCGACGGCCCCGTCGAGGAGGTCAACGACCCCATGCCGCTCGCCGACAAGTTCCGCGCCTTCAAGTTCCACGTGGTGGAGCTCGCCGACGGCAACGATTTCGACCAGATTCGCGCCGCCTTCGCCGAGGCTCGCGCCACCAAGGGGCAGCCGACTGCCATTATCGCCGAGACCACGAAGGGCAAGGGCGTCTCCTTTATGGAGAACCAGGTTGGTTGGCACGGCAAGGCCCCCAACGATGAACAGTTCGAGCAGGCCATGGCAGAGCTCACGGCCGCCGGAGAGGAGCTCTAGGATGGCAGACGTCAAGAAAATCGCCACGCGCGTAAGCTACGGCGAGGCCCTCGTCGAGCTCGCCAACGAGCACGACGACTTCGTGGTCCTCGACGCCGACCTGGCCGCCGCCACGCAGACCGGCAAGTTCAAGGCGGCCTGCCCCGACCGCTTCTTCGATGTGGGCATCGCCGAGAGCAACCTGATGGGCGTCGCCGCCGGCATCGCGACCACCGGCCGCGTCGCCTTCGCGAGCACCTTCGCCATGTTCGCCGCCGGCCGCGCCTTCGAGCAGGTCCGCAACTCCATCGGCTACCCGCACCTCAACGTCAAGATCGGCGCCACGCACGCCGGCATCTCGGTGGGCGAGGACGGCGCCACGCACCAGTGCTGCGAGGATATCGCCCTCATGCGCGTCATCCCCGGCATGACCGTGATTGTCCCGGCCGACGACGTCGAGGCCCGCGCCGTGACGCGCGCCGCCTACGAGTGCGACGGCCCCGTGTACATGCGCTTCGCCCGCTTGGCCTCGCCGGTCATCAACGACCCGGAGACCTACAAGTTCGAGGTGGGCCGCGGCATCGTCATGCGCGAGGGCGCCGACGTGACCATCATCGCCTGCGGCCTGATGGTCGGCGAGGCCCTCGAGGCCGCCGGGCAGCTCGCCGCCGAGGGCATCGACGCCGAGGTCATCAACATGCACACCATCAAGCCCATCGATGCCGACCTGATCGTCAAGAGCGCCACCAAGACCGGCCACGTCGTGACCGTCGAGGAGCACTCTGTGATCGGTGGCCTGGGCAGCGCCGTTGCCGACGTCCTGTGCGAGCAGTGCCCGACGCCGCTCAAGAAGATTGGCGTCAACGACACCTTCGGCGAGTCCGGTCCGGGTGCCGAGCTTCTGCACAAGTACGGCCTGGACGCCGCCAACATCGTGGCAACCACCAAGGAGTTCTTGGCCTAAGACAAGACGAGCCAAGACATTGTCTCGACAACTTGAACCAAACCCGAGTAGGGGCGTCCTCTAGCAGGGCGCCCCTATTTCACCGCAACTTCTAAAGGCGCTCTCAGGCAAGGCCCCATCAGGGAAAAGGGCCCAGTGCAACAAAGTGCCATTCAGCCCCCAAGCATGGCACTGCTGCACCTCAAGAAAAACGCGCCGACCCCATAGTAGCCGCAGGCCGGGCACAGGGTTACCCTCCAAATCTTTCCGCAGGACGGAGGAGTCCCCGCCGCGCGAAGCGCGCAGCGGGGACTCCGACATGTCCGAGGACGATTTGGAGGGTAACCCTGTGCCCGGCCGACGGGAATCCAAAGCCCGCCATGCTTCTTATGTGCAGCAAAGCTAATGCTGCTAAAATACAAAGCGCTCATGTAGTTTAAACGCACGACGATAAGGAGCACCAGTGGGTAACCACTTCCGTACCTCCGGTGCGGGCGATGATGCCCCCAAGACGCAGACAGGCGTTCAGGGCAGTCGTTTCGCCACTCCGGATTCAGAGGGCCAGCCTGTTGCTCAGGCCCCCGCTCAGCCGGCAGATCAGGCACAGCCGGCATCCGATCCCTTTGCCTACAATCCCACCAGCGATGTTGCGCTTTCCGGCACGGCGGGTTTTGAGCCCGTTCAGGCTGTGACCGCTCGCGTGGAGCAGCCTCAGGCTGGCGCCGCCGCGCCGCAGCCTAGCATGGCCGGCATTCCCGACCCCATGGCTCCTGCGACACCGGCTCCTCAGCCTGCGCAGTCTGGCCTCTTTGCCGCTATTCCCGATCCCACGCAGCCTGCCGCCCCGGTGGTCGAGAGCGATCAGGCAGCCGAGGTCGCAAGCCTCGATAACGCGCTCAACAACCCCGATTTTACGTCGGTGTTTGCGCCCATCGATCCGCAGGCCAGCCGCAAGAAGATGGCCAAGCAGGCCGGTGTCGAGCCCGTCATCCTTATGGAGCATGTCACCAAGATCTATCCGGCACAGCCCAACAAGCCTGCACTCGACGACATCAACATCGAGATCTATCCGGGCGAGTTCGTCTTCCTGGTTGGTCACTCCGGCTCGGGTAAGACCACGCTGCTGTCGACGCTCAACCGCGACGTCAAGCCGACGAGCGGTCGCATCCTGGTTGCCGGTCAGGACCTCATGAAGATCAAGAACCGCAAGGTTCCGTTCCTGCGCCGCCAGATTGGCGCCGTGTTCCAGGACTTTAAGCTCCTGCCGCAAAAAACCGCCTACGAAAACGTGGCGTTTGCTCTGCAGTGCATCGGCAAGCCCAAGGGCGTCATTCGCAGCCAGGTGCCCGAGGTGCTGCGTCTGGTCGGTCTGGCCGATCAGATGGACTCGCTGCCCGACCAGCTTTCCGGTGGCGAGCAGCAGCGCGTTGCCGTCGCCCGCGCTATGGTCAACCGTCCGCCGCTGCTGATCTGCGACGAGCCCACGGGTAACCTCGACCCGGCGATCTCGCTGGGCATCATGAAGCTGCTCGAGCGTATTAACCGCACCGGCACCACCGTGATCGTCGCCACGCACGACCGCGAGATGGTCGATAGCATGCACCGTCGCGTGATCGCCCTCGAGGGCGGCCACGTTATCCGCGACCAGGAGAGGGGAGGTTACGGCAACTATGGCACCAACTAACGTGGGCTACTCCTTCAAAGAGGCAATCAGCCACTTCTTCCGTAACTGGACTACCTCGCTCGGCGCCGTCATCACGATTTTCCTTTCGCTGTTTATCATCGGCTTGTTCATTATGGGCTCCGCGATGCTGAACTCCGTGATCGGCACCGTCGAGGATCAGGTTGTCATCAACGCGTTCATTAGCGATGATGCCGATCAGGCCGATGTTCAGGCTTTTGAGGCTGAGCTTAAGACATGGAGCAACGTCAAGTCCGTGACCTACAAGGACAAGGATGACGCGCTGGCCGAGTATACGAGCAAGATGTCGGGCAACGCCGACGCCACCATGAGCGCGCTCGATGGCCAGAATCCGTTGCCGGCTTCGTTTGCGATCGAGATGGACGATCCGTCCAAGGTCGAGAGCACGGCTGAGAAGCTCAAGGACGACGCCGATTTCCAGAAGATCGCGGATGATGGCGATGTCAACGCGAGCGTACTGTACGGCCAGGAGGAAGTGAGCCGCCTGTTCCAGGTGACCAACTACATCCGCATTGCTGCCGTGGTGCTCGTCGGTCTGCTGACCTTTATCGCGTTCATTTTTATCAACAACACGATTCGCCTGTCCATCACGGCGCGTCGTCGCGAGATCGCGATTATGCGTCTGGTCGGCGCCAGCAACGGCTTCATTCGCGGCCCGTTTATCACCGAGGGCGTGCTGCAGGCCATTTTGGGCTCGCTGCTTTCCATCGGCGTGCTGGAGCTGCTGCGCAACCTGATGATTCCGCGTCTGCAGGAGAGCATCGGCTGGATGTCGTTTACCCTGCCGATGCAGTACTACCTGGTGACCTATGCTGCGCTGATTTTGGTCGGCGTGATTATCGGTCTCTTTGGTTCTGCCATTGCCATGCGCCGCTACCTGCGCGTGTAGGCATGCCTGGAATTCATTTCTTTCAACGGGTCGTCTCTTATGGGGCGGCCCGTTTTTTGATTCCTCTGTCGCATAGGGATCATTTGGGTAGACTCTTTGGAGTATGCAATCGATAGTTAGGAGGCGCCATGGGGCGCAATAACAAGCATAAGCGCGGTGCCCGCAACAAGCGTGGACCGGTGCGCAGCGAGCGCCGCCCGAGTCTGACCGGACGCGTGCAGCTCCATGAGCACAGCGCCTATGTCATAACCGAGAACGGCGACTACAAAGTCATGGGTCGCGGTAAGCGCGAGATCATGGATGGCGATACCGTCGCCGTGAGCATTAAGAACAGCCCGCACGGTGAGCGTCGTGCCGTGATCGAAGGCGTGGTTGAGCGCGCAGCCATAAGCGTGGTGGGTACGTACCAGACCGCCGGTCCGCTCGGTGTGATCGAGCCGCTCGATTCGCGTCTGAAGGCCGACTTCTTCATTCTGCCCGAGGATACCTCGGCGGATCGCCTGGGCGTCCACCCGGGTGATGCCGTTGTCGCGCGCATTTTGACCTACCCGACGCGCCTGGAATCGGGCACCGTGACGATCGAACGCCGCATTGGCGGCGATGACGCGCCCGACTTGGGCGTTCAATACGTAATGGCGCGTTATGGCTATACCGATAGCTATCTCGAGGCGGCGCTGGTCGAGGCCGAGGGGCTTTCGCTCGATGTGACCGCGGCACTCAAAGATCCGCTCCGGCGCGATCTGCGCGACCGTTTTGTCATCACGATCGACCCGGTCGACGCGCGCGACTTTGACGATGCCATCTCGCTGGAGCGCACGCCCGAGGGTGGCTACAAGCTGGGTGTGCATATCGCTGATGTTTCACACTACGTGGCCTGGGACGGGCATATCGATCTTGAGGCGCGCCATCGCACAACATCGGTGTATCTGGCCGATCGCGTGCTGCCTATGCTGCCCGAGCGCTTGTCGAACGACCTGTGCTCGCTTCGTCCCGACGAGGACCGTCTGGCGTTTACCGTCGATATCGAGCTCGATGCGCAGGGCCACGTTCGCCACTACGATCCCTATCCCAGCGTGATTCGCTCGCGCGTGCGCATGGACTACGATGGCGCCGAGGCGCTGCTGGTGCGTGCCGGCGCGGTGAAGTATGGGGTGCTTGAGGGTGCCGCCGAGGATGTTGCGGCTGTAGAGACTTCGCGTGAGGAAGCGCTCGATCGCGGGCTTGCGTGCGAGGAAACCGCCCGCGGCTATAACGTCGAGCTGGGTGATTTTCTCGTCGCCGCCAACGAACTCGCCGAGCTTCGCCGCCACATTCGTCGCGCGCGCGGTTCGGTCGACTTCGATACGGCCGAGATTCGCGCCCTGTTGGACGAGGACGGTGTGCCCGTGCAGATTGTGGCGCGCGAGCGCTCGTGTGCCACGTCGCTGATCGAGGAGGCTATGCTGCTCGCCAACGAGTGCGTGGCCGAGTGGCTGGCCGACCGCGATATCGAGGCCTGCTACCGCGTGCATGAAGATCCCAGTCCCGACAGTCTTCACGGCGCCGCCGTGGCACTGGCTCAGCTGGGTATTATCGACGACCGCCGTGCAGCCGGCATCGCCCTGGGAAGTCCCGATGAGCTGCAGGCTGCAGTTGATGCTGCCGCCGGTACGGCCAGCGCACCGCTCGTCAACACACTGCTCCTGCGCAGCATGCAGCGCGCGCTGTATAAGCCTCGCAACGAGGGCCACTTTGCGCTCGCCGCGCCGTGCTACTGCCACTTTACGAGCCCCATCCGTCGCTATCCCGATCTGGTGGTGCACCGCGTGCTCAAGCTGCAGCTGGCTTACGAGCAGCTGGGCGGCAAGGACGTCCTGGTCCGCATGCCGCGTCTGATCGGTAAGGGGCGCGAGTCGCTGCCGCGCATTCTGCCGCAGATCTGTCGTGCCTGCAGTGATGCCGAGCGTGCGGCCGACGCCGCCAGCCATGCGACGCAAAAGATCAAGATCGCCCAGTACTACGAGGATCGTCTGGGCGAGCGCTATACCGGAACCATCTCGTGGGTCAGCAGCATGGGTCTTTTTGTTCGCTTGGATCTGACGCAGGTTGAGGGCCTGGTCTCGATCAAGAGCCTGGGCAACGAGTGGTTCGAGTTCGACGAGGACGCGCTTACGCTGACGGGCGCCGACACGGGGACTCGTTATGAGCTGGGGCAGCGCGTGGTCATCGAGGTCTCGCGCGTCAATACCACGCGTGGGCACTTGGACTTTAAGCTTATCCATTAGCCAAATTCCGACTCATGGTGTGGGGGCGGAGGGCGGCCTTTCAGGACCGCCCTCCGCATTTGAATCGTGGCTATCTTGCCGTCTGCTCGGCCGCCCGCTTACCTGCTATTGGAGAGGTAAAACCTACCAAAATAAACCTGTCCCTTTTTGGCAGGTTTACAAGAAAGCGGGGATGAGATGGCGACGGTGTACGGTTATGCGCGGGTGAGTTCGCGCGATCAGAATCTGAATCGGCAGCTGGATGCGCTGGGCGCCTATGGCGTGGGCTCGGCGAATATTTATGCCGACCATGCGAGCGGCAAGGACTTCGATCGCCCGCGGTATCGCGAGCTGCTGCACATCCTGGGAGACGGGGACGTGCTGGTGGTGCTTTCTATCGACCGACTTGGCCGTAATTACTCCGAGATTCTTGAGGAATGGCGACGCATTACCAAGGAGCTCGGGGTTGCCATTGTGGTGTTGGACATGCCATTGCTTGACACGCGCGCCAGGGCCAGCGGCGCGCCGGATGTGACCAATACCCTGATTGCCGACATTGTGCTGCAACTGTTGAGCTACGTGGCGCAGGTGGAGCGCGAGAACATCCATCAGCGTCAGGCGGAGGGAATTGCGGCGGCGCGGGCGCGAGGGGTGCGGTTTGGCCGGCCTCGCAAGCCATGCCCTCCGCAGTTTGAACTGGTGCGCGACAGTTATGAGGCGGGCGATATCACCCGCAGCCAGGCGGCAAAGCGCCTGGGTGTGTGCGTGGGGACGTTTGATCGCTGGATGCGCGAGGCGGGGTAGGAGATGGCAGCTCTGTCGCTTCTTGTTGCGATTCAATTTTTGCTACAACGACACTGCTATTTAGACTACACTCCTTTTGCGCCGCCTGCTCCGTTGGCGACCAGGTGCATAAGATTTTTGTTCCCGGCAGGCATTTCGACATGATCGACTTGGGCTTCGATGCTGCGGGCTATATCACCGCGATGCTGCTGGTATTGCTGATCGCCGCATGGGTACACCACGTGACGCGCCCCATCGGCGCCCACGCGAGGCGCTAGCCGGTAACAAACCCGTTTCTGATAGGGCTGACTCGTTGAATCATTTTGTGTCGCTCTTATTTCCGAGTGGTCGGATTTGAGGGGCGAGCGGTAGAGCACTCGCCCATAGTGCGCCACGATGCGGCACAATGTACCGCAAAAGAAGTTCTAACACGGTACGAATGGTTCGTTGGTCTTTAATTCTTCTTAACGGAGGTGTTTGAGATGGCAAACGGATTGCTTTTGCGGCTTCGAGAGCGAGAGCTCAGCGCGAGCCCGGCGGAGCGCAATGTCATCGCATATGTAAGCGCTCATCCGCACGAGGTGGTCGGGCTGTCCGTCCGCGGTCTTGCCGATGCCACGTTCTCCTCGCCCTCGAGCATTTTGCGCTTTTGCAAGCGCTTGGGTTTTGCGGGCTATAAGGAGTTCCAGCGCGAACTGATTGCCGAGCTGGCACTCTTGGGTGACAAGAAAGACGTTGCCCTCGAGGACATCTCCATGGATGACAGCGTTGAACGTATCGTGGGGAAGGTGATGAAAAGCAACGTGCGCACGATCGAAGCGACGGCGCGAACGCTCGATTACACCGTCTTGGAGCGATGTGCGGCCTATCTTAAGCGGGCACGCGCAGTCAATCTGTTCGGTATCGGTGCCTCTCGTTTGGTCGCGCACGATCTGGCGCAAAAGCTCATGCGTGTCGACAAAGAGTGCCATCTGTACGATGACTGGCACGACCAACTCTTGTGCGCCAAGAACATGCATGAGGGCGATATTGCAATCGCCTTTAGCTATTCGGGCTTGACGCAAGAGGTGCTGGACTGCACCGCGGAGGCTCAACGCCATAACTGTCCCGTTGTGGCCGTAACCAAAGTAGATGGCTCGTCCAAGCTCGCAACCATGGCAGATGCTGTGCTCGGCGTCGCCGCAAGTGAGCCGCTGGTCCGCAGCGGTGCCATGGCCTCGCGTATGGCCCAGCTCATGGTCGTCGACGCTCTGTACGCCGCTTACGTTGCAAGCGATTACGAACGGGCGACGCATGTCATTAAGCAAAACTACATCGAGAAACAGGAAAGATGAGGTGAATGAAATGCTCGATTTAACAAAATTCACGACCGAACAGCGTAATCAAAGGTCTATGGACCTCGATACGATGACATCGCTGCAGATCGTCACGACGATGAACGATGAGGATCTTCGTGCCGTTCAGTCGGTCACGAAAGTGTTGCCCCAGGTTGCCACAGCAATCGACTGGGCTGCTGAGGCACTCGAGCGCGGCGGGCGCGTCTTTTACATGGGCGCAGGCACCAGCGGTCGTCTGGGCGTACTCGACGCTTCGGAGTGTCCGCCCACGTTTGGCGTGTCACCCGATCTGATTGTCGGGCTCATTGCCGGAGGCGAGACGGCGTTTATCAAGGCTGTCGAAGGTGCCGAAGACAGCGAGGAGCTTGGCGCGAGCGACCTGCGGGGGCGTGGACTCTCGGACAAGGATCTTGTCGTTGGCCTGGCGGCAAGTGGCCGTACTCCCTACGTGGTGGGCGGCCTTGTGTATGCCAAGGCAACTGGGTGCAAGACCATTGCAATTGCCTGCAACCAAGGGTCGAAGATCGGGGGGAGCGCAGATCTTGCCATCGAACCCGTGCCCGGTCCCGAGGTGCTGACCGGCTCAACGAGGCTCAAGGCGGGAACGGTTCAAAAGCTCATTCTCAACATGATTTCGACCGGTGCCATGGTCAAGATCGGCAAGGTATACCAAAACCTGATGGTCGATGTGCAGCAGACGAACGAGAAGTTGGTGGTGCGCGGCCAGAACATCGTGATGGAGGCGACCGGCTGCACGCGCGAGCGCGCTATTCAGGCGCTTGCAGATGCCGGCGGCCACGTAAAAACCGCTATTGTCTCGGTGCTGCTGGACTGCGATGCCGGGCAGGCTGCGGTAGCTCTTGGGCGGGCGCGAGGCCATGTCCGTGCTGCGGTGAGTGGCCATGAGAAGAGCAATACCGATGCCCAATAGGTGCGCGGCGTGAGCTGATATGACATCCAGACGAGATACCCAATACAAGGAGGAGTTATGACGAACAAAGAGCTGGCTCAAAAGCTGCTGAACCTTTTGGGCGGTAAAGACAACGTGCTGGCAAACGCGGCGTGCATGACGCGCCTGCGCGTGACCGTCAAAGACACGGGCAGCGTCGACACGGAGGGCATTAAGGCACTCGACGGCGTGATGGGCCTGGTCGAGGACGACACGATGCAGATCGTGCTGGGGCCGGGCAAGGTGAATAAGGTGCTCGAGGAGTTCTCCAAGCTCACCGGCCTTGCGAAAGGCGTTGCTGACGAGAGCGTGGTCGACGCTGCGGCCACAAACAAGGCCGCGCAGAAGGCCAAGTACGAGCCCAAGCCGGTTCAGGCCTTCCTCAAGAAGATTTCCAATGTCTTCGTCGCCCTGCTTCCCGGCATCATTGCGGCTGGCCTCATCAACGGTATCTGCAACGTCATTAACGTCTCGACGGCAGGCGCGCTTGCGGGCGAGTGGTGGTACCAGGGCATTCGTTCCATGGGCTGGGCCCTGTTTGCCTATCTGCCCATCTTGGTGGGCTATAACGCGGCACGTGAGTTTGGTGGCTCCGCTGCGCTGGGCGGCATCGCCGGCATGATGTGCATCGCCAACAGTGCCATGCCCCTGCTTGCGCCTGGCGCGGCCGATCCTGCCGCTGCCATTCTGCTGCCGCTCACCAATGCGCAGTACAACCCCGCAGCGGGCGGCATGATCGCGGCTCTTATCGCTGGCGCATTTTTTGCCTGGATGGAGCGTCAGATTCGCAAGGTTATGCCCAACGCACTCGACACGTTCTTGTCCCCGCTGCTGGTGCTCATCATCGGCGCCTTTGCTCTGATGCTCGTCATCCAGCCGGTTGGCGCATGGCTGACGACTGCCATCTTTAGCGTTTTGACCTTTATCTTCGAGAAGCTGGGCGTCCTGGGCGGCTATATCCTGTCGGCAGGCTTCTTGCCGCTGGTTTCCGTCGGCCTGCATCAGGCGCTCACGCCGATCCACGCTATGCTCAACGACCCCGACGGCGCTACCAAGGGCATCAATTACCTGCTTCCCATCCTTATGATGGCTGGCGGCGGTCAGGTCGGTGCCGGTCTGGCGCTGTACTTTAAGACCAAGAACGCCAAGCTCAAGAAGTACGTCGCAGAGTCCATTCCCGTTGGAATCCTCGGTGTGGGCGAGCCTCTGATGTATGCCGTTACGCTGCCGCTCGTTCGTCCGTTTGTGACGGCCTGCCTGGGTGCCGGATTTGGCGGTGCGCTCGCGGCGCTGCTTCACATCGGCACGGTTTCTCAGGGCGTTTCCGGTCTGTTTGGCCTGCTGATCGTCGTTCCTGGCCAGCAGCTCGGCTACGTTGCCGCTATGCTGCTTGCCTATGCCGCCGGCTTTGTCCTGACGTGGTTCTTTGGCGTCGACGAGCAGAAGATCGACGAGTTCTTTGGCGAATAGCCTGATGACACGCGCCATGTTGCTCGGATGTCGCGGCGTGCCACTGATTTCTTGATGCTATTGTTGTGCCGGCGGGGCAAGTGCGCTCCGCCGGCCTTTTTTAAAAGGAGCGTAGAAGCGTGAGAACAGGTATTTCCGTCTATCTTTCCAGCCCTCTGCAGGATATTGAGCGGACGATCGAATATGGTGCCGCGGCGGGTGCGCGCTATGCGTTTACCTCGCTGCATATTCCCGAGGATGGGGGAGCGGCGTATGCCGATAAGGTCCGTCATGTGCTGTCGCTGCTTTCCGCCCGTGGCATTGCGCTCATCGCCGATGTGGGGCCGCGCACGTGCGACTTGCTGGGGCTTGAGCGCATCGAGGATCTGCGCGATCTGGGGCTGGAATACCTTCGCTTGGACTATGGCTTTAGCGCTCAGCGGGTCGCGGAGCTGTCCGGTGTGTTTCGCATTGTGGTTAATGCTTCGACGGTGAGCTTTGACGAAATCGCATCGTGGCGCGAGGCCGGTGCCGATGTGTCCCGTTTTGCCGCCTGCCACAATTTTTACCCCAAGCCTTATACCGGTTTAGCTCTGGAGGACATTGCTCGGGTGAATCTTCGTCTTGCGGCGCTTGGATTCGAAATCATGGCTTTTGTGCCGGGTGATGCTAACGTTCGCGGGCCGGTATTCGAGGGACTGCCGACGGTCGAGGCGCAGCGCGGTCGCGCGTCAAAGGTTGCCCTCAACATGCTTGAGCTCGCACATGGCGCCGATTGCGACATTGTGTTGGTCGGCGACCCCGATCTTTCCGATGCGGGCTGGGCGCAGTTTGCTCAAGTTTCCGCCGGATACGTAGACCTGCAATGTGAGCTTGAGCCCGGTTATGCCTATGTGCGCGGGCAGATTCATCACGACCGGCCCGACTCGAGCGCCCTCATCTTTAGGTCTCAGGAGTCACGCACGACGCTTAAGCCGGATTCCGTGCCGAAGGATACCGGTGCCGGCCTGCCGCGAAAGGCGGGGTCGATCGCTGTGAGCAATAGCGGCTATGGGCGCTACGAAGGCGAGCTTGAGATTGCGCGGGTCGATCTTCCCGGTGACGAGCGCATGAACGTTGCGGGCCATATCACGCCCGAGGCAATGGAGCTGCTGCCGTTCATCAAACGCGGATTCGGGGTACGGTTCGTTTAGTGTGTGACCCGTGGGCTACAATTTGCCCATCATACGAAGGCGCCCCGTATGGCGTGTGCCTGTGTTGGCCGATCTGTATTCGGAGGATTTCCATGACCGTACTATTCGTTGAATATCCCAAGTGTTCGACCTGTAAAAAGGCCAAGGCGTGGTTGGACGAGCATGGGGTCGAGTATGTCGACCGCGATATCGTTACGGACAATCCCACGGCCGATGAACTTGCGACCTGGATTGCTCGTTCGGGGCTGCCGGTGCGGCGCTTCTTTAACTCGTCGGGCATGAAATATCGAGAGCTGGGCCTGAAGGCGCGCCTGGACGCAGGAATGACGGATCAGGAGTGCTACGAGCTGCTGGCGACCGATGGCATGCTGGTCAAGCGTCCGCTGCTGGTGGGCGACGACTTTGCGATTCCCGGCTTTAGGGAAACGGCCTGGACCGAGGCGTTGCTTTAATCAGTCCTCCAGCTGTGCCCACTCGTGCGGCTCGTAGACCTTTACATGTTTGTTGGGCGTACCGCTCCAGTACTCCTCGTCCATAAAGGGCAGATATGCCTGAACGCCGGGGCAGATAAAGGGGATCCGCTGCTGTTGCAGTCGCTCGCGCTGGCGCTGCTCCAGGTGCGCCTCGGATATGACGGTCGGCATACCGGACAGCTCGACGAGGCTTGCCTGGATTCGCTTAAGGTCGGGGAGTCCCGCGTGCCATGACATCCGCATGATCAAAAAGGATGCACGGCGGTATTTTGCCTGCATCACCGTGATGGCGGGGCGCAGAGTGGGATGGATTTTGTCCCGTTCGGGCCAAAGGTCAGCAGTGATCTCGAGGCCCAGGGTCTCCCATAGGTAATCAAGCTCTTCGTCCATGGCGCCTCGATATCTACGTGATCATTGATACTTCGATTGTGTTGCCTGGTGCTATCGTTTTCGCGGTAGAATCTGCCAACGGTTGACGGCTACCGCTCGCGGCGTTTTGCCCTTCGTGTGCAGCGGTCGACTTCACAGGTCCTTCACGTGTTGGCCGTATTTGACTGAATTTCAAAAAAGTCAAAATTGGGGCTTGCGTCACGGCCGGACTTCCCGTATATTTCTTTCTTGCGCAAAGGCACAGCCGAGCGCAGCGATGCAGTCATTGGGATGTCGTCTAATGGCAGGACAGCGGATTCTGGTTCCGTCAATGGGGGTTCGACTCCCTCCATCCCAGCCATTGCATTTGCTACATATGGCCCGTTCGTCTAGCGGTTTAGGACGCCGCCCTCTCAAGGCGGAGATCACCAGTTCGAATCTGGTACGGGCTACCAAAATTGAACGCCCGGGCCTCGTAAGAGACCCGGGTTTTGTGTATTGACCGATATTTAAGGCGCGCGTTGAGTCTGCCGCCCGGACCGAGGAGTTGTCATGGACCTGCCTATCAGCTTGGAAGACATCACGTATGCCGAGAACTATCTGGCGCAGGGCGACCTGGCTACGGCGACGCCGCTGCTTGAGCGTCTGGTGGAGCTCGCCGAGGAGTATATCGACGCTGAGTGCAAGACGGAGGAGAAGCGCCAGTACTTTAGCTTCGACAGCAAGTTTGAGCGCCTGGCCTATCGCCGCGTGGAGAAGGATCCGCGCGAGCTGGTGCAGGTCGAGGTTCCCTTTGACCGCCTGTACTCCGACATGGCGTTTGCCTACATTCGCCAGCAGGATTATGTGAGTGCTCGGAATGCCCTGATGCAGGCCGTGCGTTGGGATCCCATGAACTGCAACTATCGCTTGGACTTGGCCGAGCTGTTCCGCGCGCTCGAGGACAAGCAGGAGTGGGCATCGCTCTCGTTCTCGGTGCTGGAGCGCGCGAGCGACGGTAAGTGCGCCGCACGCGCCTACACCAACTTGGGTCAGTACTTCTTGGAGCCCGAGACCGAGAACATTTCGGCTGCCGTGGGCTGCGCGCGTCTGGCGCTGCGCCTGGCGCCCAATGATGCGCATACGACGCGCCTGCTCAACAAGATCCATACTACCTATCCGGATGCCGCGGACGAGAGTGACGACCATGTGATGGGTGAGCTCGCCCTGCAGGGCGTGCCGACCTCGCCTTCGGCCGAGATCGCCATCTGCCTGATCATGTGCGCGACCGATGCTGCAAGCGACGGCGACAAGCAGGAGGCTACGCGTCTGACGGTCCGTGCCCGCGACCTGGTGGGCGAGGAGGCATGCGCGGCGATTATCAAGCTGGTGCGCGAGAGCGATGCCGAGCTTAATGCCGAGCGCAGGGCAAAGCGCGAAGCTGCGGGCTCAAACGCCGATGGCGCCAAGGAGGCCGGCGATGCCCAGTAAGCGCGAGCGCAAGCTCATTTCCAAGAATCGCTCGGCACATCACGAGTACTTTATCGATGAGACGTTTGAGTGCGGTATTGAGCTGAGCGGTACCGAGGTCAAGTCGATTCGCGAGCGCGCGTGCCAGATTACCGATACCTTTGCACTGATTCGTGGCGGGGAGTGCTGGCTCGTCGGCCTACATATCCACCCTTATAGCCATGGTGGCGTGTGGAATCGCGATCCCGACCGTCGGCGCCGTCTGCTGCTGCACCGCAAGGAGATCGACTTTCTTGACGGCAAACTTCGCAACCGTGGTTATGCGCTGGTTCCGTTGGAGCTCTACTTTAATACCGACGGTCGCGTAAAACTGCTGCTGGGTCTGGGTCGCGGCAAGAAGCTCTACGACAAGCGCGAGGACATGGCCAAGCGTGATGTCCAACGCGAGATCGACCGCGCCCTCAAGGAACGCAACCGCTGACCGTCCTTCATAAGTTGCGGTGGAATACGGACTGTTTTGCCTGTTTGAAGGGCTATTCAGTCCCTATTTCACCGCAACTGCGGGCGTCTCATCTTTCTTACTGTTCTGACACATATGTCTCAAAGGCGGCGTCCGTTATGGGTGTCGCCTTTTTTGTGGGTACATACATCCATGAGGTTCCAACCAAGGTTAGGGGAGTGATCGTTATGGACAAAACTGCGTTCTTTACCATGCCGAGCGGCCTGTACGTGGTGAGCTCCGCGGCAGACGGGCTGCGTGCCGGCTGCGTTATCAACACAGCGGTGCAGGTGACGTCCATGCCGCCGCGTATTTCGGTTGCCGTGAACAAGGACAACGTCACCTCGGGCGTCATCGCATCGGCCAAAGCGTTCGCGCTGACCGTGATCGATCAGACCGCCGACATGCTCTACATCGGCAACTTTGGCTTCCGTACCAGCAGCGACTATGACAAGTTTGCCAAGTACGTGACTCGCGAGACGGCTCTGGGCATGCCTTATGTGCCCGAGCACGCGGCGGCCCTGTTTAGCTGCCGTCTGATTGACACCGTGGATGTGGGCACGCACCTGCTGTTTATCGGCGAGGTTGAGGATGCCGAGCGCCTGAGTGACGAGACACCGCTCACCTACGATTACTACCACAAGGTCCTAAAGGGCAAGACACCGCCCAAGGCATCTTCGTATCATGGATAGAAATGCTCTAAAAACACTTGCATTATATTATTGAGAATCTATACTAATAATCGAAGTACATCAGCGGTCACGTTCGAGAGGAGAACATCATGGCTGAGGAGAAGAAGACCTATAAGTTCGTGTGCACCGTTTGCGGTTACGAGGTCGAGGTCGATACGCCCGAGCTGCCCGAGGATTACGTGTGCCCGGTGTGCGGCGTCGGTCCCGATCAGTTTGAGCTTGTCGAGGAGTAGCTCGCAGACACACGGCGAATAGCCATACAGAGCTCTGTCCAAGGGCCCCGGTCGTATGTTTCGGCCGGGGCCCTTTTTGGTGCAAGGGGATCGTATTTATCCGATTGTCTCGATTTATAACAGCAAGGGGCGGAAATTGGCTCGATCTGTTACAGATTGAGACGTTTGGCTGGGCGGGCGTGCAGTTTCGTTACATCCCTGCCAGCAGCACGGCGTCGAGCGCCGTTACGACGACACCAATCCCTACAAGCAGCGCGTTGAGCGGGCGCGAGTTGGCGTATTTGCCCATGACGCGGCGCGAGCTGGTGAGTCGTATGAGCACGAAAACCGTGATCGGTAGCTGGAGCGACAGCAGTGCCTGGCTCCAGATGAGGCCCTCAAAGGGATTCGAAACGACCAGGCAGGCGGCAACTGCGCCGGCAAAGCAGAGCGCCACGCCAATCGAGGAGTGCCGGTCGTGGATGTCGTATTCCTCGTCGAACATGCCGGCCGTAATGGTGCCCGCCGCCATGCCCGCCGTCACGCTGCTCGATAGACCCGCGAACAGCAGCGCCACGGCAAAGATGATCGAACTTGCCGGGCCCAGGATGGGCGAGAGCGTGGCGGCCGCGACGGCGAGGTCGTCTACGACGATGCCGTGGGCAAAGAAGGTCGTCGCGGCCAGGATGACCATCGCCGAGTTGATTGCCCAGCCCACACCCATCGAAAAGAGCGTATCGAAGAGCTCGTAGCGCAGGCGCTCCTCGATAACCTGTTCGCCTTGGCCTTCGAAGTGCATGGATTGGATGACCTCGGAGTGCAGAAAGAGGTTGTGGGGCATGACGACCGCCCCCAGGATGCTGACGACGATGGCGGCCGAGTCGGTGGGCATGCTGGGCGTGATCCAGCCTGTGGCGGCTTGCGGCCAGTCGACTTTGACCAGCGCGAGCTCGGCCAAAAACGACAGGCCCACTATGCCAACGAAGGCGATAATCCAGCGCTCGGCACGTTTGTAGGAGCTCGTCATGAGCATCGCCATCGATACTGCCGCCATGATGACGCAGCCGGCGCGCACGGGCAGCCCAAAGAGCATCTGGAGCGCGATCGCGCCGCCCAGGACCTCGGCCATGGCGGTGGCGACGGTTGCGAGATATGCACTGGCGAGCACGGCGCGTCCGACGGGGCGGGGAAGAAAGCGGGTCGTGGCTTCGGCAAGGCAGGCGCCCGTGGCGATGCCCAAGTGCGCTGCGTTGTGCTGCAAGACGATCAGCATAATCGTAGACAGCGTGACCACCCACAGTGGCGCGTAGCCAAATTGCGAGCCCGCGGCCATGTTGGAGGCCCAATTGCCCGGATCGATAAAGCCGACGGTGACGAGCAGCCCGGGGCCGATGTGCCGGGCGATGTCCAGGCCGCCGTGGCCTCCGGTACGGCGCGAACCATAGTGTTGTTTGAGATGGTTGAGCATGGTCGGCTCCTGCGTGCGGACGGCGCGGCGTCGCAAAGGGGTCGTACGGCGCCGCGCGTTGAGCTTGAGATGGGGCTACTTGTGCGCCTTGCCCTGATTGGCGACGGCGTCGATCTTGGCGGCGATGGTTGCCGGGTCACCGATGTAGCGCTTGTCGAGGACGTTGAAATCGGTGTCGAAGGTGTAGACGAGCGGCACACCGGTGGGGATGTTAACCTTGAGGATTTCCTCGGGCGTGAGATGCTCAAACTTCATGACGAGCGAGCGCAGGGAGTTGCCGTGCGCGGCGATGAGCACGCGTTTGCCGGCGAGCATCTGGGGGCGAATCTCGTCCTCAAAATAGGGCCAGGCGCGGGCGATTGTGTCTTTGAGGCACTCGGTGTAGGGCAGCTGGTCGGGTGCGATGTCGCGGTATTGCTCCTGGGTGTGGGGGTCGCGCGTGTCGCCCGGCTCGAGTGCCGGCGGACAGACATCGAAGGAGCGGCGCCAGATGAGCACCTGCTCATCGCCGTGCTCTGCTGCGGCATCGGCTTTGTTGAGACCCTGCAGCGCGCCGTAGTGACGCTCGTTGAGTTTCCAGGACTTGATGACGGGCAGCCACTCGCGGTCCATCTGGCCGAGCACGATGTTGAGGGTGTGGATCGCGCGCTTGAGGCGCGAGGTGTAGCAGATGTCAAAGTCGAAACCCGCCTCTTTGAGGGCACGGCCGCCTGCCGCCGCCTCTTCGCGGCCCGTGTCGGTGAGCTCGACATCGGTCCAGCCGGTGAACAGGTTGAGCTTGTTCCACTCGGATTCTCCGTGACGGATAAGGACGAGTTGCATCGTCTGCTGCTCTGCATGGTGTGCCATGGGGGCCTCCTTGATCTGGCACGGCGTGCGTGCCGTTTACTTGACGCCGCAAAGGATACCCGTTTTAGACTCAAAAGTTAACCAAGACTAACAAAAATGTGATTTTAGGCATGGTTGGTGCAATGGGGGCGTAATTGTCTCAATCTGTAACAGTTGGCTGCCGAAACCGGCCCTTCGTGTTACAGATCGAGACATTCGGAGCCGCCTCTCGGAAACATCTCAATCTGTAACATCTGGGGGCCGAAGTTGGCTCTATCTGTTACAGATTTAGACAAACGACACCCGTCCTGCAGAAAATCTCAATCTGTAACAGTTAGACGTCCAAATGGGCTCCTCGTGTTACAGATCGAGACAATACGCAGCCCTGCCGTCCCCGGGAGACCATTTGTGACGTGCGTTACGCGATTGTTTCGAAACGGGTGGGAAACACAATGGGCCGGCGATGCCCCTAGTATGCCTATTCAACTGACTGTCTAATATCTAGGGGAGGATCGCGATGCAGGCAGATTCCGCTCAGCAGCAGGGCCTTTATCGCCCCGAATTCGACCACGATGCATGTGGCATCGGCGCGCTTGCCGATATCAACGGCGAGCGCCATCACCAGATTCTGGACGACGCACTGTCCATTCTGGTCAACTTGGAGCACCGCGGCGGTACGGGACTCGAGAAGAACACCGGCGACGGTGCCGGTATCCTGTTCCAGGTTCCGCATCACTTTTTTCGCAAAGAGGCTCAAAAGTGCGGTCAGATTCTGCCGGCAGAGGGCGACTATGGCGTGGCCATGCTGTTCTTCCCGCAGGACGACAAGGGCGTAGAGGATGCCCGTCGCGTGTTTGAGGAGGGCTGCGCCGAGGCCGGCGTGCCGCTGCTCTTTTGGCGCGAGGTGCCCGTCGACCCGCACGACCTGGGTGAGACGGCGCGCGCCTGCATGCCCACTATCTTGCAGGCTTTCTTGGGCCGTCCCGACGACACGCCCGCCGGCGATGCCTTCGAGCGTCGCCTGTACGTGTGCCGCCGCACCATCGAGAAGAAGGCCGATGCCGAGTTCGCCCTGCGCGACAAGATCTTCTACGTGTGCTCCATGAGTTCGCGCACCATCGTGTACAAGGGCATGCTCGTCGCCACGCAGATGCGCCGCTTCTTCATCGACCTCAACGACGCCGCCGTCAAGACGGCCGTGGCGCTCGTCCACTCGCGTTACTCCACCAACACCACGCCCAGTTGGGAGCGCGCGCACCCCAACCGCTTTATCATCCACAACGGCGAGATCAACACCCTCAAGGGCAACGTCAACTGGATTCGCGCCCGCGAACCCAACCTGTACAGCCCCGTGCTGCAGCACGATCTTGAGCGCGTGATGCCCATCATCAACCGCGAGGGTTCCGACTCCGCGATTCTGGACAACGTGCTCGAGTTTTTGGTCATGAACGGTCGTCCGCTCACGCGCGCCGCATCCATGCTGCTGCCCGAGCCGTGGGACCACAACGACAGCCTGAGCGAGGAGCGCCGCGCCTACGACGCCTACCAGTCCATGCTCATGGAGCCGTGGGACGGTCCGGCTGCCATCGCCTTTACCGACGGCCGTACCTTGGGTGCCGCCCTCGACCGTAACGGCCTGCGCCCGGCCCGCTACTACGTGACGCGCGACGGCCGCTTTATGCTGGCGAGCGAGGTGGGCACCATCGAGGTGCGCCCCGAGAACATCCTGACGAGCGGCTGCCTGGGACCGGGCCAGATGCTCGAGGTTGACTTTGCCCGCGGCCGCGTGATCTACAACGACGAGCTGCGCGCCCGCTATGCCAAGGAAAAGCCCTACCGCGACTGGATCGCCGAGGAGACGCTGACCGTCGACGCGCTTGACAAGCCCGCCGCGCCCGCGCCCGCCGAGGACGCCGAGGTGCCCGCCGCCGTGCGTATGGCCAAGCTCGGCTACCACTGGGATGACGTCGACGAGGTCGTGCGCCCCATGGCCCAGCAGGGCAAGGCCCCGCTCGCCTCGATGGGTATCGATGCGCCGTTGGCCTGCCTGTCCAAGAAGACGCGTTCGTTCTTTGACTACTTCTATCAGCTGTTCGCCCAGGTCACGAATCCTCCGATCGATGCCCTGCGCGAGCATATGGTGACTTCGACCACGCTCTACCTGGGCAACCACGGCAACCTGCTCGAGGATTCCCGTACGGCCTGCCAGCTGGTGCGCTTGGAGCGTCCGCTGCTGAGCGAGGAGGAGTTTGACCGCATCTGCGCCATCGACCGCGTGGGCTTTAAGACTCGCCGCTTCCGTGCCGTCTACCGCCGTGGTGCGGGTGAGGGCGCGCTGCAGGCTGCGCTCAAACAGCTTGCCGAGGACGTCGAGGCCGCGGTCCGCGATGGCGTGAACATTGTGGTGCTGAGCGACCGTGCTGCGGTGGGCGAGGTCCCTGTGCCCTCGCTGCTCGCCGTGGGCTGCGTGCACAACCACCTGATCCGCGCCGGCGTGCGCACCTTTGCCGATATCGTGGTGGAGTGTGGCGACGCCGTGTCTCCGCACGACTTTGCGGCGCTGGTGGGCTACTCCGCGAGCGGTATCTATCCGTACAACGCGCATGCGTGCATTCGTGACTTGGCGGCACGCGGCGATTTGGACGTGACGGCCGAGCAGGGCATCGCCAACTACAACAAGGCTGCGACCGCCGGCATCGTCTCCATCATGTCCAAGATGGGCATCTCCACGGTGCAGAGCTACCATTCGGCGCAGATCT
>CATYZK010000030.1 GCA_958415665.1 uncultured Collinsella sp.
ACGGCATGGCCCAGCACAGGCCGCAGCCGGCGGTGATGGAACCGGGCAGCGGCATAATGCGCCCGGGCACGCCGGCGGCAAGACACAGCTGCTCGCACTCCATCACATCAAAGGTGCTGTCAAACGACACGATAATCTTGCGTTCGTGGTCGAGGGCATCACCGGATGGGCCTTCATGGTGTGCATCACGATACGCCGCGGCGGCCGCCTCCTCTTCCGCGGTATGTCCACAGCCACCGCAACCGCAGGTACAGGGTTCGGACCCGTCGCAAGTACAAGGTTCTCCTGTGTCGGGACAAATATCGTGAGACATGGCAACTCCAATCGTCTAGGCGAGTAACTCGGCCGCCGCAAACTCCTCGGGCGTATTGACGTTTTCGAAGCAGAGCGTCGAGCCTGCGACCGCGACAATCTGCGGCTCATCCATATAACCGGCCTGAACGCGATTGATCAGGCAGCGAATGCGTTGGCGGTCGCAGGAGAGCAGCTCTTGGGCAACCGGCGCACACGCGTCACGGCGCCAGACGGCGCACAGCGGCTCAATCCCCCGCTCCTCGCGCGGGACGCACACATCGAGCGAGCCTTCCTTGACCCGATCCGAAAGCGCGCCGATGAGTTCTGGTGAGACAAATGGCATATCACAGGCGACGATCGCCGCGAGGGGCAACCGAGCGGCAGCCAGCGAGCTCGCGATGCCACGCATGGCACCCGCCGACCCTTCAAGGTCCGCTACCACGCGTGGCACAAGACCGCCAAAGGCGCGCTCCTCAAGATAGGCAAGCTCGCAGGGACGCGAGGTCGTCACAACCAATTCGCCGGCAACTTGCGCCAGCCGACCCAGCACGCGTTCGATGAGCGGCTCGCCGCAAAACGCCATGCGTGCCTTGTCGCAACCCATGCGCGACGACAGCCCGCCAGCCTGAACGACGCAAGAAAGATCGGCCCGTCTTACGGTAGTCATACGGCAAAACACCTCCATCGGCACGTTCAAAACCCGGTGCACGAAGCTAAATACCGCCGCCGAAATAGCGGCGCTACGAAATGCTCGTGCAAAAACAAAACAGCGCCTTTGCGGCACGCAGTAAGACCGCGAGCACAAAAGCGCTGGTAGCTTATGGCGGGAACGTATGTGAATCGAACACATCCAAGACGTTTTGCACGCCTCGCAACGGTTTTGAGGACCGCGGAGCCCACCGGAGCCCATCCGTTCCCAAGTGCGGCGATATTTTACCAAACCGAACAAGCCCCATCCCAAAAAGACGAGCAAGAAGTTGCGGTGGAATAGTTCTTGTTTAGGCTGCAAGACCCCAAAAACAGGAACTATTTCACCGCAACTGAGGAGGCGGGGGCGGGTGACCGGCCTAGCGTAGGGAGCGCAGGCCGCCGGCTTCCTTGTCAAGCACCGTAAAGCGCACGGCATCCAGATGCTCCAAGATGCTGATGGCTCGTTTGCGCGACACCCCCAGGGCCTCGCGCAGCACGCTTGTGGTGGCAGTGCCACCGGCATTGGCGATGGCCGCGGCGACGAGCTCGCGAGCGTGGGCCTCGGCGGCGGCGGACAGGGCAACGTCACGCTCGATCTTGACGATCGAGCGGTTGAGCGAAAGCTCGCGCAGGGCACGCGTCATGGTGTCGCGATCGAGCTGCAACTGCTCGCCAACCTCGGGCAGCGTCGGCGCATCGAGGCCGGCTTCGTCCAGCAAGGCAACGATACGTTCGCAGGCCTCGCGCACCACACGCGCCGCAGCGGCAGCGGAGTGCGGGTCGAACACTTCGCCGCCCTCGGAGGCACACACGCCGCGCGAGCAGCCCTCGGAAATCAGGGCTGCGGCAACGCCTTCATCAGCGGCAGGCCACGCAGCATGGGCAACGGCGCCGGGCGTAAAGCCCGTCTCCTTGGGAGCCGCCGCATGCATGGCTGACAGGGTCGCCGCCAGCGCATCCATCGAGGTGTCGAGCACCACGGCGCTCGCCAAGAGGTCCGCTTCACCCGCGGCAAGCTTGCGAACGGAGCCCTGCGCCACCAACTCGCGCAGCGCGGCATCGACCTCGCCGACACCAAGATCCAAAGCCTCGGCAACATCAATCGCCGCAACCGGCAGCGTCTGCAACGCCAGCCAAGCGCCCACACCGCCCGCGATATCGCCGGACTCGAGCGCCACATACAGTGCACGCTCCCCGTCGGCAAGCTCGCGCGAGCGACGGCAGCGCGAAAGCAGCACGCGCCCGCCGCCAACAAGCATCACGGGCGAATACGACAGCACCACGGCATGATCACCGGAGCGCAGCGGCAGCGGGTCCTCCAAGCGCACCTGAACGGTACGCGTCTCGCCCACCGCCATGGGCGCCTCGCCCTCCATGAGCATGATGCGGCCGACGACCTCCGCCGTACCGGCCATCACGTGCACGCGCGCGCCCGACTCGAGCACACGCGACTTGGCGCCCTCGCGGCCCAAATATGTAAACGTCATCATAAAACGCTGTGTCTGGCCAAAGCGGCCCTCCACACCGAGCATCTCGCCGCGATCAAGCGCCGCGACGCTGTCGCCCACCAAGTTGAGCGCTACACGCTGACCGGGCAGTGCCCGCTGCGCGTCGCCATGCACTTGGATCCCGCGCACGCGGCAAACCGTGCGCGACGGCAGCGCGACGAGCTCATCGCCCACCGCGACGGGCGCATCGTGCAGCGTTCCCGTCACCACGGTACCGGCGCCCTTGATCGTAAAGCAGCGATCGATGGGCAGGCGCGGTGCGGCATCGGTGAGCTCGCCACGGGCACGGCAGGCATCCCAGCAAGCAGCAACCTGCTCGTCGAGCGCAACCAGCAGGTCATCGATCCCCGCGCCGGTCTTGGACGACACCGACACGATCGGCGCGTCGGCAAACACGGTACCCGACAAAAAATCATCGACATCGAGCTCGGCAAGCTCGGTCATCTCGGCGTCGGCCAGGTCGCACATCGTCAGCGCGACCACCATGTGTGTGACGCCCAGCAGCTCCAGCACATGCACGTGCTCGCGGGTCTGCGGCATCACGCCCTCGACGGCCGAAACCACCAGCACGGCCACGTCGATACCCGTGGCGCCCTGCACCATGGCGCGCAGGTAGTGCGCGTGACCCGGCACATCGACCAGGCCCACGATCTTGCCGCTCGGCAGGGCCAGCTCGCCAAAGCCGAGCTCCACGGTCATGCCGCGGCGACGCTCGACCTCCAAGCGGTCGGGATTCTTACCGGTCAGCGCCTCGATCAGTGCGGACTTACCGTGGTCAACGTGGCCCGCCGTGCCAACGATAACGGGACACTCCACCAGCGCCTGAACCTCACTCATCGAGCAATCGCCTTCTCAACGCATGCGACGAGCGTCGATGCCGCCGTCTCGATATCGCGGTCGCCCACGAGCGTACGGACGTCAAACAAAATGCGATCGTGCGAGGTCCGCGTGACGACCGGCGTGTCGAAGTCCTGGACAAGCGAGCGCTTGAGCGCGTCGACGGAAAGGCGCGTGTCAACAAGACGCACGGCAACGCACATCGTGGGCAGCTCCACGGTAGGCAGCGAGCCGCCACCGGGGGTCGACGATTCCTCGACGATCTCCACCTGAACGGCGCACGGGCAACCGGCCTTATCGAGCCCGGAGACAATACGATCGTGCAGCTTGCGGGCACGTCGTTCCAAATGGGCCTGCGGCAGCGTAAGCATGCTGAGCACCGGAATGTCGCGATGGGCCACATCGGCGCCGTCCATGTAGATACGCAGCGTGGCCTCGAGCGCCGTCAGCGCCAGTTTGCCCGGACGCAGGGCGCGCATGAGCGGATGTGAGCCACAGGCCTGGATCAAGTCGCGACGGCCCATGATGATGCCCGCCTGCGCGGCGCCGAGCAGCTTATCGCCCGAGCACGACACGATATCGAGCCCGGCAGCAACCGAAGTCGGCGTGGTCTCTTCGCCGCCGCGGACCAGAATATCGTCGGGCAGCAGCGCGCCCGACCCCTGGTCCTCGTAGAACAGCAGACCGTGCTTGTGGGCCAGCGCGGCAAGCTCCTTGGAGCTCACCTCCTCGTGAAAGCCCTCAATGCGGTAGTTGGAAGGATGAACCTTCAGAATCATGGCCGTGTCGGGCGTGATGGCGCGCTCGTAGTCGGCCAGGTGCGTGCGGTTGGTGGCGCCGACCTCGACGAGCCGGGCGCCCGAGGCCGCCATGACATCGGGGATGCGGAAGCTGCCGCCAATCTCGACGAGCTCGCCGCGGCTCACGATGACCTCTTTACCCGCGGCATGGGTGGCCAGCACCAGCAGTACCGCGGCGGCATTGTTATTGACGACGAGCGCGTCCTCGGCACCGGTAAGCGATCGGATCAGCTGCGCGGCGTGCTCCTTGCGCGACCCGCGCGAGCAGGTGTCGACGCTGTACTCGAGCGTGCTGTAGCCGCGCGCGACCTCGGCCACGGCCTTGGCGGCCGACTCCGCGAGCGGGGCACGACCCAGGTTGGTATGGATGACCACACCCGTGGCATTAACCGCCGGGCGCAGGCTCGGCAGCGCAGAGCGATGCGCACGGAATTCGATGGCCGATGCCAGCTCGCGCTTGGAGCGCGGGGCGGCGCCGGCGCGGATGGCGGCGCGCTCCTCGTCGAGCTCGGCCGTGACGGCGGCATGGACCACCGCGTCGCACGTCTCCCCCGCTGCCTTCACCACCGGCCACTCGGTGAGCAGCTCGTTGACAGAAGGGATGGCGCGCAGACGGGCGCGCACCTCATCGGAAATGTTCTGGCTATCGCTCATGTACGGCCTTTCAAAACAAACGTGGATCAGTCAAATACATCGGCTGAGTAAATTACTCGTCATTATCCCCGCGCGGCGCAATCTTTTCCACGCGAACGGCGTTTTCTTGGGTGAGCGCGGCGCCCGTCAACGGGTCCCAACGCAACGGCGTATGGTCGAGCGGGCCCACGCCCAAGCCTTGAGCGCCACCGGCATCGGCGTCAAACGAACGCCCACCGGGGGCGGCCGAGGTGAAGATGCACGCCGGATGCAGATACGGCGTCGTCTCCACACGCACGCGGTCGCGGCCCATATCGCTCACGAGTTCGACGATCTCGCCGTCGGCGATGCCCATGTGCGCAGCAGCATCGGCATTCATCTGCACGGCATCCAGGTCCGACCCAGCCTCAGCGGCACCTTGGGCTGCAAGCCTTCGCGAGGTATGCGACTCAAAGGGACGGTTGCCGCTAATGAGGCGAAACATCCCCGGGCCAGGCTCCACCATGGGAGCGATCCAGTTGGGCACACGACCCAGACCGGCTCGTTCCCATACGTCACTTGCCAGGGCAATCTTGCCGACGGCAAGCGGAATCACCGGCTCACCCGTGCACGACGGCAGCGCCACGCCCGTATCGGCCCAACCGCGCTCCTTGAGTGCGGCAAGATCGATCCCAAAAGGCGCCACCTGGGCAGCCGCCAGATCGTCGGACGTAAACTGAAAGTACTCGCCCACGTCACACGCCTGCGCCAGACCGGCAAAAATCTCCCGCCCCGGTCGCGTGTCGTCATGCAAGACTGGCAGCACAGCATTGCGGTAGAACACGCGCGAATCATTGACGCCCACGACCGTTCCCACGCCGCGGTCGGCCTCCAGATACGTCACATCGGGCAGCACGAAGTCGGAAGCACGCGCCGTCTCGGACCAGCGAATATCAATCGTCACGAGCAAGTCGAGCTGCTGCAAAATGCCCAACCAAGCCTGCGCATTGCCATAGCCCGCGCCGGGGTTGCTGGCATAGACGATGAGCCCACGCAAATCGCCGGCCAGAATCGACTGACCGATGGTCGTGCACAGGCCGCGCACCGGATCGACCAGTGGATAGCGCTCGGACCCCAGCTTGGGCCCGCGCGGTTCCGGCGGCGTCGCAAAGCGCGCGGGATCGAGGTCGCCCAACACAAGCGGCGTGGGCGGATTGAGCGCGCCGCCCGCATGCCCGATGCAGCCCAGCAGCACATCGACCAAGCAGATAGCGCGCGCGGTCTGGGTGCTATTGGCATACGCGATACCGATGCCACCATGAAAGCCCGCATCCACCACAGCGGCAGGCGCGGCGGCAGCGAGATCGCGCGCCGTGGCGACAATCTCTGCGGCCGGCACGTCGCACATCGACTCGGCCCACTCAGGCGTCCAAACAGCAGCCGCCTGCGCCAGCTCGTCAAAGCCCGTGGTATAGCGGGTCACAAAGTCATGGTCGTACAGGTCCTCGGCAATCAGCACATGCGCAATACCCAACAGCAACGCCAGGTCGCAGCCCGGGCGCACGCGCAACCAGCGGTCTGCAAGCGCAGCCGAGCCGCTGCGCCGGGGGTCAGCCACGATGATCTTCGCCCCGCGCCGGCGCGCATCGTTGAGCGCGCCAACGGCCCCCATCGTCGACGAATCGACAATGGAACGCCCCAAATACATGATGCAATCGGTATGCGACAAGTCGGAGGCGGGGCTGTAGCCCAGGCTGTGCTCCCAGCCGGTAAGTCGGCTTACCTCGCAGGCACCGTCTGCACCGTATACGTTGGGCGAGCCCAGCGCATGCATAAAACGACACGCCCAGTAGCGGTCGAACGAGGGCACGCCGAGCGTCATGCCCAGCGCGCGCGGACCATGCCCGTCAACAATCCCCCCAAGGCGCGCCGCGATCTCCGAAAACGCCTCGTCCCACGAAATCGCATCAAACCCCGAGCCATCAGCTCGTCGGCGCATGGGGTGCAAAATCCGGTCGCGCTCGTCAAACGGCATTACCAGGCGATGCCGCCCGCGCGCGCACAGGGCACGCGCCGCGCACGGATGCCCCGGCACCGGCAACTCGGCCACCACACGCCCATCCTCGACATGGGCCGCAAAGGCGCAATCGGCATAGCATCCCCCGCATGTGGTCACCACGGCGCGACCGTCACGCTCCACAGCAGATGCCATCTCGATTACCCCTTTCACCAGCCAAACACAACAGGTCAACAGCCCGGCAACGAGCCCCAGACCAAAAAAGCCTCCCGCACGGCAACGCCCCGCGGGAGGCCCAACGTCAAACAGACGATACCTTACGCCTCGGACTTCTTGGCATAGATAAACCAGTAGCCGAGCGCGACCAGAACCGCACCGCCCACAATGTTGCCCAGCGTGGCAGCGGACAGGTTAAACGCAATGCCCGCAACATTCAGCGCATCGGCGCCGGCAACGTCGGCACCATAGCCGCACGCGTGCATCACGGCACCCATGGGCAAAAAGTACATGTTGGCAACGCAGTGCTCAAAACCACAGGCCACGAAGGCGGCAATGGGAAGCAGAATGCCCACGACCTTGTCGACCACAGTCTTGCCGGCGGTGCCGATCCACACGGCCAGGCACACAAAGATGTTGCACAGGATGCCGCGGAAGAAGATCGTCACCCAGTCGATCGTCACCTTGCCGGCGGCGACGCTCACCATGGAATTGGCGACCGCCTCGCCGTTGAGCTTATAGATGCCGGCCATGTACACCAAAAAGACGATGAACAGGGCACCGACAAAGTTACCGACCCACACGACCAGCCAGGCTTTGAGCATCTGGGGCAGCGTGATCTTTTTGCTCTTGAGCGCGCAGACCATAAGTGAGTTGCCCGTAAAGAGCTCGGCGCCGCACACCAGCACGAGCACCAGGCCCAGGCAAAAGCACAGGCCACCCACGACGCGCTGGGCGCCCCAGCCCAGCGTGCTATCGCTCAAGAACACGGTAAAGAACAGGCCGCCGAAGGCAATAAACGCACCGGCGAACATTGCCAACAGAAAGGCCTTTGCGACCGGCAGGTTGGCCTTGGTCACGCCGGCGGCCTCGGTCTTGGCCTCGATCGCGGCGGGCGCCAGGCAATCGGGAGCGGGGTACTCCACCTTGGAATCTGCCATGTCAATCACTTCTTTCCTAATCAGCAGGGACAAGCGCTCCTATTGCTCTTGTCCCAAGCGGACAAAGTGGGAAAAGTCGTTGGCGGCCACGGCGTCATACACGGCGTCGACGGCGTCAAAGACTTCCGGGGACATGGGGTTGTAGAACTCCGTGTCGCCCGGCTGAATCCCGACGAAGACGATATCATCGCACGATTGCTCAATCTCTTCGATCAGAATCGACAAAGGAAGCGAATGCGTGGTGAACATCGACTTGCGGGCCACATCGCGCTTGTCGAGCAGGCGGATGGACCCGACGGGCAGCGCCATGTCGGCGGCATCGACCAAGACCAGACGCGGCGGACGCTCGCGCTTGACCTCGATGATGTCATCCTCAGGCGTCTGACCGCCATCGATGGTGTACCAGCCGGCAAGCGGCGCGTCCTCCATCTTTTTGGAGAGCACGGGGCCGGCGGCATCGTCGGCGCGCAGTACGCTTCCCGCCGTGAGCACGATACCCGCAAACGGAGCGCCGTTCACACGTCCATCCACAACGCGACCCATTACTGCAACCTTCCCGTCAGATACACGCCCGACACATCGCGCACGCGCTCCACCAGATCGCGAAACTTCATTAAGAACGCAACCTGCTGGGCATGCAGGCCAAAGTCGTCGTCGAACACCGAGATGCCGGCCTTGGCCGACCCGCGAAAACCGCGCTCGTCGAGCAGCGCATCGCAGGCCTCGAGCAGCGACGGCACCGCCGCCTTGTCGAGCTGGCACTCGCCAAAGGAGCGGATGGCCTCAAACTTAGTCCGGGCCTCCCCCTCCGGCAGCGCGTCGACGAGCGAATAGAAAACATCCACCGGCACCGACAGGCGCGGCTCAAAGCAGTCGAGCACGCCGGTGTGGTGGCCCACGGCGAGCATGTAGTACAGCACGTCGCAGGCCTCCTGGGGAACGTCTTCCTCGGTCTCCACAAACTTACGCGTGAGCTCGTAGAAGACCACCTGGTCGGGCGCATGGCCCAGGCAGGGATCGGCGACGCCCTCGGCAGCCTCGTCGCTTGCGCGCGAGGCATCGCCAAAGGAGCCGCCGAGCATGCCGGGGCCCGCAAAGTAACCAGAGCGGTCCGTGAGCTCCATCTAGCGACCTCCGGCCAGCACCAGATCCTGCAGCGCCGAGTACACCTCGACGCGGCGCGGATCGTCCTGCTTATCGATGAGCAGCGCCATGGCACCGCGGATATCGCCCTTGGGTGCGCCCTCGAGCGTATCCATAAACTCGTTGGCCAGGTCGCGGCCGTAACGGTAACCGCTCATGGCGCGAGCTTCGCGCTCGATGGCAACACGCAGCTTGTACGGCACGCCGGGGTGCAGGATATCGGCCTGCTCGCCAACGGCCTCCACCGTGGTCTCGGCATGGAGCTTTTGGTCCAGCAGGCCAAGTGCCATGGCAAAGCCGTAGACGGTCTGCGCGGGACTGGGCGGGCAGCCGGGGATGTAGACATCGACCGGCAGAATCTTGTCCGTGCCACCCCAGACGCAGTAGTTGTCGTAGAAGATGCCGCCGGTGCAGCCGCACGCGCCATAGGACACCACGATCTTGGGATCGGGTGCGGCCTCAAAGGCGCGCAGGGCCGGCATGCGCATGGCACGCGTCACGGCACCGGTGTACAGCAGCACATCGGCGTGACGGGGCGAGGGCACGACCTTGATGCCAAAGCGCTCGACGTCAAAGACGGGCGTGATAGAACCGAAGATCTCGATCTCGCAGCCGTTGCAGCCGCCGCAGTCAACACGATAGACGTACACCGAGCGCTTGATCTTCTTAAGAAGGGTCGCCTTGGCCTTCTCGATGCTCTCGTCGAGCTCGATCTTGGTCGGGCGGTACTGAAGCCGCTCGGGCAAAAGCGTGGGTTCGGCCATGGTTACTCCTCCTTCGTATCAAAATCCATGATGATGCCTTCGACTGGCGCCGGACCGGCGGGAATCTCGGGCGCATCGGGGTTAAGCTCGCGGTCGATATACTCCGGGTTCACACCGTGGCCGCCAAGATACTCCATGCCGGGGCCTTGGGGCTCACCGGACGCGAGCGTCTCGTTGGCAGCCATGCCGACCGCGTTGCCGGTCTTGACGGCCGACGCGGCGCGCAGGGCGTCGAGCTCGCGCTTGCACTCCTGGCACATGCCCACGGTACGGGCGGCCTGCACGGCCTCCATACCGCCGGCCGCCTGCAGCAGGCGCTTAGCGTAGTCGATCTCCTTGTGCGGGGCAAACGGCTTGCCGCAACGCGAGCAGTGCTCGAGCGTATAGACGCTCTTGCTGGTGAGGTCGTCCTTGCTCATGACAGCCAGCTCAAACTCCTCGGTGAGCTTGATGGCCTCCATGGGGCAGGCTTCCTCGCAGCGGCCGCAGAAGATGCAGCGGCCGTAGTCGATCGACCAGGTGATGGTATCGGCCGCAAGGTCGGTATCCATGCGGATGGCGTCGGCCGGGCACGCAACGCCGCAGGCACCGCATGCGATGCACAGCTCGGCGTTGTGCTCGGGCTTGCCGCGCATATCCTTGTTGGTGGGAAACGGCGCAAACGGGTACTTGACCGTCGCGTCGCCGGTCTTGGCGTTAACCTTCCAAAGCTTCAGCATATTAGAGCGCCTCCTCATCGAGCGGAGCGGCAACGGTGCCCTCGCCCGCAAGCGGCGACTTATCGCGCCAGACGTTCTCGAATTGCTCCTTGTCCAGCACGTGATCGCGCTTGGCGGCCACATCGGTCACCGTCACGCGGTCGGTGCAGGAGTAGCACGGGTCGAGCGAGCCAACGATGAGCGCCGCGTCGCCCACGGTGTTGCCGCGGAACATGTAGCGCAGGACCGGCCAGTTGCTGTACGTGGCGGCCTTGGCGCGCCAGCGGTAGCACTTCTGGTTGTTGCCGAGCATGGCCCAGTGCACGTCCTCGCCGCGCGGCGCCTCGGTGGCACCGATGGCGTACTTATGCGGGGTGTACTCCCAATCCGTGGTAAGGATGGGGCCCGACGGGCAGTTCTCGAGCATGGTCTCGATCATATCAATCGAATCGTAGACCTCCTGGATGCGGACGGCGGTACGGCCGAAGGCATCGCAGGTATCGGCCGTGGCCGCGCGCATCTTTTGAATGTCGGGGTCGGCATAGCCGTCGAAGGGATGGTCAAAGCGCACGTCGCGGGCATAACCCGAGCCGCGCATGAGCGGGCCAACCGGCGAGAAGTCACGGGCGATCTTGCGGTCCAGGATGCCGATACCGCTCGTACGCTCGATAAAGTTGGGCGTGGAGAGCAATACGTCGACAAGCTCCTGAACCTCAGAGCGCAGCTGGTGGATGGTCGTGAGCGTGGAGAGCTTCTGCTCGGCCAGGATGTCGCGACGCACGCCGCCGATCACGTTGAGGCCATAGGTCTTGCGGTGACCGGAGAGCTTCTCGGCCAGGTCCATGGACTTCTCGCGGACGCGGAAGAACTGCTGGAAGCCGGAATCGAAGCCGGTGTAGTGCGACGCCAGGCCAATGTTGAGCAGGTGCGAGTGCAGGCGCTCGACCTCGAGCATAATGGCGCGGATGTACTGGGCGCGCGGCGGGACGTGGATACCCTGGGCGCGCTCGACGGCCTCGGCATAGGCCACCGAGTGGGCGCAGCCGCAGATGCCGCAGATACGGTCGGCCAAAAACGTCACGGCGTCATAGTTCAGGCGCGTCTCGGCGACCTTCTCCATGCCGCGGTGAACGTAGAACAGGCGGTAGTCGGCGTCGACGATTGTCTCGCCCTCAACGAACAGGCGGAAGTGGCCGGGCTCGTCGGAGGTAATGTGCAACGGGCCCATGGGGACGAGTGTGGTCTCCTTGCCCTTGGTATCGGCCAAGAACTCGTAGTTTTCCATATCGCTTACGGGAGCGGGACGGAAACGGTAGTCCATGGAGTCCTTGCGCAGCGGGTACAGACCGCTCGGCCAGTCGTCGGGTAGCACCAGGCGACGGCGATCGGGCAGGCCCTCGGGGATCAGGCCGAACATGTCGCGCAGCTCGCGCTCGCCCCACACACAGGCGGGGACGAACGGCGTCACGGACGGGAACGTCATCGTGGCAGGGTCGACCTCGGCGCGGACGGTCACCCAGCCGGGGTCCTCCCCCTCCATGGAGATGAGGTAGTACACGGCGTAGCGGCCGCACAGGCTGCGCTCGTCGTTACCGACGATCACGGGAATCCAGCCGTAGCGCTCGTAGTACAGGTAGTGGACGGCCTCGGGCAGACGGTCCAGCTTGACGGTGATCGTCAGCTGGTCCTCACACTGCCACTCGACCTTCTCGATGCAGCCCGGAACGGCGCGGCGCAGGGCCTCGACATGGCTCTCGCAGCGGCGGGCATACACCTTGTTCTCAGTATCAGTCATTGGTTACTCCACCTCGCTCTGAGCGGTCTGGGTACCGAACACAGCGCGGTACATCGGCGCCGCATGAAGCTCTTCGGTGCTCTGCTCGAGCACGATACCGGTTGCGGCCTCGACACCGCTCACGAGCGGCGTGGGCGTGGCGATACCAAACCAAAGGATCATGACGGCCAGGATGATCTCGGGGATCAGCATGAGCGCCGGGGCCTCGTGCTTACCCATGCCCTCGGGAGCATGACCGAACACTGACTTAAGCGCGATGCGGGTGAGCGCGGAGATGGCCACGGTAAGACCGAGGGCGACCACGACGACCAGCCACATGGGACCGGCGGTGACGCCGGCGACAAAGGTCAGGAACTCGGAGATAAACATGCCAAAGGGCGGGAAGGCGGCAAGGCCGAGCAGCGCCAGGATGGCAAGCGCGGCGGTTGCGGGGGCAACCTCGACGACACCCTGGATCTTGGCCAGGCTGCGGGTGCCAAAGGCGTGCTGGATGTTGCCGGACACGCAGAAGGCAAGCGTCTTGGTAAAGCCGTGGAACACGCAGTGCAGCAGGGCCGCGGCGATGCCCAGCGGGCCGCCGATACCCAGGCACAGGGCGATAACGCCCACGTTCTCCACGGAGGAGTACGCAAAACGGCGCTTGAGGTCGTCCTGGCGAAACATGGACAGCGCCGCCACCAAAATGGACAGCGTGCCGACGATCAGCAGCAAAAGTTGCGGATACTCGGCGCCCACGGCCTGGATGGTAAAGCCGTAGAAGCGCATGATCACAAGCATGGCGCACTTAAGCAGCACGCCCGAGAGCAGGGCCGAGACGGGGCTCGGGGCCTGGGAGTGGGCATCGGGCAGCCAAGTGTGCATGGGGAACAGGCCGGCCTTGGTGCCAAAGCCGATCACGATAAACGCAAAGGCAAGGCGCATGAGCGTCGGATCGAACTGGTCGGCATACGGCAGCACGCACGACAGGAATGCGGCCTCGTGGGCGTTGGGAATCACGTCGGCGGCGTTGGCATAGATCAGCAGCGTGCCAAAGAGGCCAAAGGCCACGCCGGCGGTGCAGACCATGGCGTACTTCCAAGAGGCCTCGAGGGCGGTCTTGTTCTTGTAGATACCGACGAGAAACACGGTGGAAAGCGTGGTTGCCTCCACGGCGGCCCAGGTGAGAATCATGTTGTTGGACAGGCATGCGAGCAGCATGGTGAACACAAACAGGCTAAACAGCGCGTAGTACTGCTTAGCGCGCTCGGCGGGCATGGCACCCTCCTCGATGTCGGCCTTGACGTAGGGCAGCGAGAACAGCCCCGTGAGAAAACCGATAAAGCCGATGAGCAGCACAAAGATGGAGCCCAGCGAATCGAGGTGGAACCACAGGCCAAGAGCGCTCGCGGTGTCGCCGCTCATAAGGACGTCACCGGCCGTCATAATCGACAGCACCAGGACGGCTGCGACGGAGACCAGGTTGAGACCGGCAAACACGTTATAGGACGTGTTCTTGGGCAAAAACGCCATGACCAGCGAGAACACCAAAGGAGTCGCGAGCAGGGCGAGAATCAACGTTTCCATGGACTACCCCCTCAGCTCGGACAGGTCGCGTGCATCGAGCGAGTGGGAGTCGTCCCAAATGCGACGCACGACGATGGACATGATGATGACGGCAAAGATGGCGTCGGTGGCGATACCGATCTCGATGATCTCGGGAGCGGTGGGGGCCAAAAGCGCGAGCGTCACATGGCTGCCGTTTTCCATAAGGCAGTATCCAAAGATCTGCTTCATGATGTTGCGCTGCGAGATGATGCAGGTAAGGCCCACAAAGAAGTGGGCAAAGCTGATGGCGAGCGCAGGCGTTGCGACCTCGGCCGTAGGCAGGCTGATCTGCGTCACGACGGCAAAGCAGATGGCAACCTCGACGGCGATGATGCAGATGGCCCATGCAGGCTTAATGCCGGCAGCCAGCGAAGCGTCGCTCGGCTCGCCCATCTTCTTGTACGCGCGGTTGAGAATGTACGGGACCAGGACGACCTTGGTGATAAAGGCCGAACCCGCCCACATAAGGAGCTCCTGCGCGCCGGTGGTGACACCGAGCGTGGCGAGCAGGCCCACGAGCACCAGCGACTGCACCGCATACCAGCGGATGGCGTGCTTGATGTTCTTGGAAATGACCACCATGGTGGACGTGACGATCAGAAGGCCGCCAAGGATGTTGACGATCGAATAACCCATGTCGTTCTACCTCCTAACCGATCCAGCTGGCCGAAAGCGGGCCGCTGACGATGACCATGATGATGAGCACGATGAACACGAATGCCATCGCCTTGGGGAGCGGGGCTCCCGCCGCGACCTCTTCGCTGGGCTCACCGGGCAGGCAATAGCCCATCCACTTGAGGAACCAGGCGAAGGTGGCGACGGTCTCGGCGACCATGATGCACACGAGCACCAAGATCGCGACGTTGCCAGCACCGACGGAGAAGCCGCCGGCGATGATCTGGAACTTCGAGAAGAACGTGTTCATAGGCGGCACGCCGGCAATGGCGAGCGCCGCGACACCAAAGCCCACACCCGAGATCGGGTACTTCTTTACGATGCCGCGCAGCTTGGGCAGCATACGCGTACCGAGCGTAAAGGAGAACGAACCCGCGATCAGGAAGAACAGGGTCTTGGCAAACGCGTGGTTAAAGATATGGCAGACCGCGCCATCAAAGGCGAGCTGGCTGCCAAAGACCGAAAGGCCCAGGCCAAAGAACACGTAGGAGAGCTGAGCGATCGTGGAGAAGGCCAGCAGGCGCTTCATATCCTTTTGCGGCAGGTACATGAGGAAGCCAAAGAGCATGGTGACCATGGCGTCGATAACGGCGACCCAGCCCACAATCTCGGGTACGTCGCCGGCAGAGACGAGGGCGCGGGCGAACACGCACACGCCGACCTTAACCATCGAGGCACCGTGCAGGTAAGCCGAGACGGGCGTGGGGGCCTCCATGGCCGAAGGCAGCCACATGTACATGGGAACCTGTGCGGACTTTGCCCAGGCCGCGAACAGCACGAGCAAAAGGACGATGGCCTTAAGGTTGGAGTCCAGGCCGGCGATCGCCGTGATGGCGAAGGTACCGGTGTGGGCAAACACGATAGCGGCACCCAGGTACAGGCCAAGCGCGCCGATATGCGTGATGATGAGGGCCTTCATGCCGGCCTTCTTGGCGGTGGGGGTCATGTAGTAGCTGATGAGGCCCCAAGAGCACGCGCCCGTGATCTCAAAGAACACGAGCTGACCCAAAAGGGTCGAGCTGTACACGAGGCCAGCCATGGCGCCGATGAAGGTCGCGAGGTACGCGTAGAAGCGACGACGAGGCGCATCGGGATGCTCACGGTTATTCTCGCTCATATAGGGAATCGAATAGACCACGACAAGCAGGCCGATACCCACAAAGGCGGGCGCGAGCAGCGTGCTCATGCGATCGAAGGTGAATCCCATGACGAGGGTCTGCCCAAACGAGATCAGGGGGACCTGCGTGTCGGGCATGCCGGCGCCGGCGAAATTCGCGGCGAGGGCGATGGTGCAGACCGTCGAGACGGCGGCACCCAAAACGCTGAACCACTTGGCGTACGGACGGGGGAACAGGGCGACGAGCACCGAGGCCACCATCGGGGCCGCGATAGCGACCAAGCCGAGAAGGGACAGACTGACTGCAAATGACATTGTTTCTCCCTTCTCCTACACGCCGACGACCACGAAGACAAACGCCAGAACGGCGATGCCCACGACGGCCCAGGTCTGATTGCCGAGCACCTTAAAACGCGAACGCGAGCAGGAGTTCTCGATCACGCCGCATACGACAAAGTCGATCAGGCACTTCACCAGGAAGATGACGGCACCAAGGACAGCTGCGGCGCCAATGGTCGCGGGCTCGCCCCAGGGGACGAAGATCGCGCAGAACCAGGCGACGACAAGGACCTGCTTCATGGACATGGCGAGCTTGGCCATGGCAAGCGACGGGCCGGAAAGCTCGGCAAGCGGGCCTTCCTGGAGCTCCTGCTCGGCCTCGGCCTGGTCAAACGGCAGCTTGCCGAGTTCCATATAGCAGGCAACGGCAAAGGCGATGCCGGCAAGGATCACGGCGACCGGCGCGTCGACGGCGCCCGTCATGATGTGCTGGCCCATGGTGGCGATGTCGGTGGAGCCGCACACAAGTGCCGCGGCAAACAGTGCCAGCAGCATGGAGGGCTCGATGAGCACGCTCATGAGCAGCTCGCGGACGCCACCGATACCGGCGTAGGCGTTGGACGAATCCACGCCGCAGAGGGCGAAGAAGAAGCGGGCGAGCGCCAGGCTATACATGATGGTGATGGCGTCACCAAAGACCGGGATGGGGCTTTGTGCCGTAAAGAGTGGCAGACCCATCGCGAGCATAAAGGCAACGGCGAAGAACAGCGGCGGCATAATGCGCAGCGCAAAGCTCGCGTCCTCGCTCTGGGACTCGGGGCGCGCAAAGAGCTTGGCCAGGTCGCGGTAGTCCTGCATGATGCTGGGGCCGCGACGGTTGTGCATCTTAGCGCGGATCACGCGACCGAGACCGGAGAAGAACGGCGCGACGGCCATGACGACCACGCCCTGCAGAACGGCAAGTACGATGTTGTTCATGCTCTCCCCTCCTTAACCCATTTTGACGGCGAGCACGAGGAACACCACGAGCGCCGCGACGATGTAGCAGATATAGATGCTGTAGTTGCCACCCTCGAGCTTGGTCGCGAGGTCGGCGAGCTTCTCGACACCCTTATGCGGGGCATCGACGAGAACCTTGTCGGGCACGGGCTCCACGGCCTCGGCCACGCCGGTGAGCTTCTGGAAGAAGTGGGCGATGGACCAGCAGATGGCCGTGCAGCGGTCGCGCAGCGTGTAGAGGGGCTGCATAAACCAAGAGACCTCGGAGGCAAAGGTCGTGGCGACGACGGGCATATGCTCGTTGGGAGCATAGCCGCATGCCCACGGCTGGGACTTCTGCACCTTGCCGACCGTCTTGAGCTTGCGATAGCCGCAGGCAAGGCCGACGAGCACCACGAGCGCGATGGCGATCGCGGGCGTGGAGGTGGCAGCGCCGGAGTACTGGTTCATGAGCTCCATGCCCTCGGCGGCAAACACGCCGCCGTACGGATGCAGCACGGACGCGGCGACATCGACCAGCACGGGCGCGATCACGGGAGCGCCAATGCCCAGCACGACGCAGATGGCCGCGAGCAGACCCTGCGCAAACACCATGGGGGCGGGAACCTCCTTGGCATTGGCCGCGGCCTCGGAGCGGGGTGCGGAGGCAAAGGAGACGCCGTAGGCCTTGACGAAGCACGTGACAGCCAGCGCGCCGGTAATGGCGAGCGCGACGGCAGCGAACACGGCCACGATCATGACGGCCTTGTCGCCCTGCATGGCGGCGTTAAACAGCGACTGGTAGGTAAACCACTCGGACACAAAGCCGTTGAAGGGCGGGATGGCCGAGATGGCAAGCGCGCCGACGAGGAAGCAGATGGCCGTTGCCGGCATACGACGGAACAGGCCGCCCATCTTCTCCATATTGCGCGTACCCGTGGAGTACAGCAGCGCACCGGCGCCCAGGAACAGCTCGCCCTTAAACATCGCGTGGTTAAACGTGTGGTAGAGGGCGGCCATCAGAGCCAGGACGGCGATGCCGACCGAGTTGAGCGCCATGGCGGCCATGGAGGCGCCGACGCCGAGCAGAATGATGCCGATGTTCTCGACGGAGTGATAGGCCAGCAGGCGCTTGATGTCATGCTCCTGCAGGGCGAAGGCCACGCCGAGGACCGACGAGATCGCACCGAAGACCATGACCATAAGGCCCCACCAGACCTGAACGCCCGAGGCGGAAAGCAGGTCGAGACCAACCTTGAGGATGCCGAAGATACCGATCTTGATCATGCCGCCGGACATGAGGGCACTCACGTTGGACGGCGCCTCGGGATGTGCCTTGGGCAGCCAGCCGTGCAGCGGGATGATACCGGCCTTGGCGCCAAAGCCAAAGAAGGCGAGCACAAAGCACACGGATGCGACCGCGGGGCTAAACTGCGTGGCGCGGAAATCCGCAAAGGCAAACGAGCCGCCGGCGAAGTTGGTCATGGTGAGGAAGCTCGCCATGATGAGCACAAAGCCCACATGCGCGATCACAAAGTAGAGCCAACCGCCATGGATGGAGTTCTCGTTCTCCTCGATCACGACGAGGAAGTACGAAGTAAGCGACATGAGCTCAAAGGCGACCAGGAACCAAAACACGTTGTCGGCGGTGATGACGAGCATCATGGACGCCACGAAGGTGTTAAAGAAGAAGCCGGCGCGGCCCTTTTTGCCCGGGTACTCATCAAAGTAGTTGAGACCGTAGATCGAACCGGCAAACGCGAGCACCGAGATGAGCGCCACGAACAGGCCGGACAGCTGATTGAGCAGCAGCTGGAAATGGGCAAACGGGAAGAACACGATGGTGTCGACCGACGTGACATCGCCCAGCACGGCCTGGATACCGGCCACAAACGAAAGCACCGCGGCGACGGCGCCGATAAGGCAGCCGGCGGTCTTGGCGGCGTTATCGGCCTTGATTAGCAGAACCGAGGCGAGCGCACCGATGCACGAGACGGCAAGCGATGCGATAAACAGCGTCATGCTATCCATTGTTTACGCTCCCTTCTGCTTTCTCGGACAGGCCCTGGGCCACAGCGGTAGCGTCGACGGCCGGACCGTTCTCGATCGAGCGCAGGCGCTTGGCCTCGTCGAGCTCGCGATCGGCCGCGCCGCCCATGACGGTCAGCGCCTTGGTGGGGCACGCCGCCACACAATGCGGGCCGTCCGGATCGAAGGCGCACAGGTCGCACTTCACAGCGCAGGTGTACTGGCCAGGAGCCCACGTAAGCAGGCTGCTCAGGGACTTAGGATACGAAGGCGTCGGGTCGCACATGCCTGCGACACCGGCGATAGACGTGCCATCGGGATGGATGGCTCCGAAGGGGCACGCGATGGCGCACAGCCTGCACCCGATGCACTCCTGCTCCTTGACGTGGATGCGATCGCCATCGTGCTCGATGGCATTCACCGGGCAAACCTCGGCGCAGGGGGCACCCTCGCAATGGTGGCAGGCAAGGGCGGCCGAAATACCGCCGGTCTTCACGAGCGCCAGACGCGGCGTATCCTGAAGACCCTGCATCCGGTGGGCGTCGGCACAGGCGGACTGGCATGTTCCGCAGCCGATGCACCTCTCCGGGTTGATGTCGATGAAGCGGTTCATCCCCACTTCCTTTCAAAATAACGGGCCGGGCTCCCGAACGTACGGGACGCCCGGCCCAAAAAGCCAACGAGAACGGGACTACACGATTTGATTCACGTGCGTCTCGTCGTCGAACTTGGCGGCGCCGGGCTCAACATCCTGGGGAGCGGCGGCGTCCACCAGAGCCTGCTTGAGCTCGGTGTACTGACGCTCGACCTCGCCCTCGGCCCAGACCTGGTCGGCAATGGCGTCGACCTGGCAGGCGGAGAACTTGTCCTCGGGCGTATGCGAGACCGGGTCGACCTTGTGCATGGTCAGCTCGTTGCACTTGCCGATCCACCACTGGTAGGTCATATAGACCGTGCCCTTGTTGATACGGTCGCTCACGTCGGCGCGGCTGTATACCTGGCCGCGGCGGCTGTGAATCGAGACGATGTCGCCGTTCTTGATGCCGCGCGCCTGGGCGTCCGCGGGATTCATGCGGACAAAGCCGGGCTCGTCGGCGAGCAGCGCCAGCGTCTTGCAGTTGCCGGTCATCGAGCGGCAGCTGTAGTGGCCGACCTCACGGACGGTGCACAGGATGAGCGGGTACTCATCGTCGGGAAGCTCGGAGGGCGCCTCCCAGTCGTGCGCCATCAGGTTGGCGCGGCCGTCCTTGGTGGTGAACTTGCCACCAGCGAACATGTCGGCCGTGCCGTGGTCGTTCACATCGGTGCTCTTGACCGGCCACTGGGCGTAACCGCCCTCGGGAGCCATCTTCTCGTAGGTTGCCCCCACAAAGTTGGGGCACAGGCTAATGCACTCGTTCCAAATCTGCTCGGTGTTGTCGTAGTGCATGGGGTAGCCCATGCGCGTGGACAGGTCCGCGAAGATCTCCCAGTCGTGACGGCACTCGCCCTTGGGCGGAACGGCCGCGTCAAAGTGCTGGAAGCTACGGTCGGACGCGGTAAAGACACCCTCGTGCTCGCCCCAAGAGGTAGCGGGCAGGATGACGTCGGCGAGCATGGTCGTCTGCGTCATAAAGATGTCCTGGCAGATGAACAGGTCCAGCTCGGAGAGCGTCTTGCGCATACCGGCCGAATCGGGCTCGGTCTGCACCGGGTCCTCGCCGTAGTTGTAGAAGCAGTGCACCTTGCCCTCGTCGACCAGGTGACCCAGGTCGGTGAGCTTGTAGCCCTCCTCCAAGGGGAGCTTTTCCTCGGGCACGCCCCAAGCCTTGGCAAACTTGGCGCGCACGGCGGGGTCGGTGACTTTTTGGTAGCCAGGGTACAGGTTGGGCAGCATGCCCATATCGCAGGAGCCCTGAACGTTGTTCTGGCCACGCACGGGCGCGAGGCCGGAGTTGGGTTTGCCGATCTGGCCGGCAATGCAGGCGATGGAGGCGATGGTGTGCACCGTCTTCAGGTTCTGCTTCTGCTGACACACGCCCATGCCCCAGCCAATGATGGCAGAAGGCTTCGCCGTGGCGTACATCTCGGCAGCTTGGTGGATCAACGCGGGCTCGACACCCGTGATGTCCTGTACGGATTCGGGAGTGTAGTTCTTGATGGCCTCCCACCACTCGTCAAAGCCGTTCGTGTGCTCGGCGACGAATTGCTTGTCGTAGAGGCCATCGTTGACCAAGCAGTTGGCAAAGGCGTTGAGGAACGCCACGTTGCAACCGTTCTTGATCGGAAGGTAGATGTCAGCGATACGCGCGGTTTCGATATGGCGCGGGTCGGCGACGATGATCTTGCAACCCTTTTCTTTGGCTCGCACGATACGCCTTGCGACGATGGGGTGCGAATCGGCAGGGTTATAGCCGAAGAGGAAAATGCAGCCCGCATCCTCCATACCGGGGATGGAGCATGACATGCAACCTGAACCAACCGTGTCCATCAGACCGAGGACAGTAGGGCCGTGTCAAGTACGGGCGCAGTTGTCTACGCTGTGGGTGCCGATGCACGCACGCGTAAACTTCTGCATGACGTAGTTCGCCTCATTGCCGCCGCCTCGCGAAGAGCCGGTGGTCATGACGGCGTTAGGACCATATTCGTCAATTATGGCCTGCATCTTAGATGCGGTGAAATCCAGTGCCTCGTCCCAGCTTACGCGCTCAAGATCCGCGCCCTTGGTGCGGCGGATCATCGGGTGCAGTACGCGGGGAGTCAAGATCTTGGTGTCGTTGATGAAGTCGTAGCCGCTCATGCCTTTCAGGCACAGCTCGCCCTGATTGGTGATGCCGTTGAGCGGTTCGGTACCCACGACCTGGCCGTTTTGGACCAGGAGGTTAAACTGGCAACCGGCGCCGCAATACGGGCAGATCACTTTATGCTTCTCCATGACACCCTCCTTCCTTTCTGCGCTACCGATTATTCGGTACTTGTTTGACAATCGTTGGGCTTGTTGGGTCGGCTACCTACGCCTCGTTTTCAATCGTGGCGCGGGCACGCTCGGCGGTCAGCTCCGCCAGACGCTCATCGTCCACCAAGGAAAGGCCCTTGGTCGGGCAGGCCTCGGCACATGCCGGGCCGCCGGGACGGTCCACGCACAGGTCGCACTTGAGCACAAAGCTCTTGGTCTGCGACCCCACGCGCACGTCGCCCATCAAGACGGGGACCTGTGTGGTCGCCACGCTCACGGCGCCAAAGGGGCAAGCCATGACGCAGCTCTTGCAGCCGATGCAGTTGTCCTCGTTCACACCGATGCGATGGTTCTTTGGATCAAAGAACAGCGCGCCCGTGGGGCATGCCTTGGCGCACGGAGCGTCCTCGCAGTGATGGCAGGCCACCGGTGCGGAAATCTCGTAGGTGCGCGTCACGCGTAGGCGCGGTGCGGCGATGTTGCCGGGGATGTCGTGCGCCTCGATGCACGCCGCCATACAGGTTTGACACCCAATGCAGCGCGAAGAATCGGCGACGACTCGTTTATTGCCCATATTGTTCACTCCCTCCTGAATCCCTTGTTGGAGAGGTTCTGCCGACGTTGCCCCAGGCCGCCCGTGGCCTGGCATCGGTAAATCGAGTGCCCGCGGCGAAACAGGCAATCGACGGAATTTCTCCAACGGTATACACACTGAATATACGCAGTTGCCACGGGCGAACTTGGGCATAAGCCCTGCAATACGGGTGTATTGCAGTGGTTTTGGCAGGTCGGGATTATTCTCGGTGGACTATAAAGTCGAGTGTATTACACGCGTACACACGCGAGTTTTTCGCGCGCTCCTTCTGCTGATGTATTACGCTTGTAGTAATGTTTACACTCATTAACTTGAGTGAAATAAAGTGGTGGATATAAGATAGTCAAAAGAAAGCACAGGGCGAATTTGACCATCCGTGTTGCACTAGATAAGGGGGCTAGCGATGTCATCGACTCAAAAACGAGCCATCCTACAGGTGCGCATTCGCGAAGAGGACAAACAGCATGCCGAGCGTCTCTACGACGCCATGGGCACATCGCTTGCCGAGGCCGTTCGCCTTTTTGTTTCGCAGAGCATCCTCATGCGCAAACTGCCTTTTCAGCCGATCGCCGTGCGCTCAAAGGATGGCACGGCTGCCTACGGAGTGCTTAAGGCTTACGGGGACCCCAATCGCCGGTCCGAGGAACGCAACGCCTGGATTGAATATCTCGCCGCAGAAAGCGACGATTCGATCTTGGGTCCCGAGGAAGTAGACATCCATGAGTAGCACCATCATCGACGAGACCGTTATCCTACGCTACCTGCTTAACGACGACGAGGTCCTGTCGCCGCGCGCCGCCAAGGTTATCGCCACGCGCACCACCCGCGCCTACCCCGAGATCATCACCCGTGTCGCCGTCACGCTGCGCGATGTCTACAAGGTCCCCCGCCCCAAAATCACGGCGGCGCTGACCAGGTTGCTCGACGACGTCATGGTCGACGAGCCCACCGTTGTCGCCTTTGCCATCAAGCTGTTTGGCAGGACACATATGGACTTTAGCGACTGCCTGCTCGCAGCCCGCACCGCTATCTACAACGACGACGTCGTGAGTTTTGGCAAGCCCATCATCCAAGGCATGATCGACTACCGCCGCAACCGCATCAACGCAGCCGAAGCCCGCGAACGCGCCACCGATGCCCGCAGCCGCAGCACCGACGCCACCATCGACAAGCTCCGCCACCAAAATCGTCACTAATGCGACGGAGGGACAGTCCCTTTGCTACATTCGCCATCCTTGTCGAACCGTCACCAACATTTTTCGAGTTATGCGGTCCATTCGGCAAATCCCAAGTGGAATACACCGTAACAACTTGAGCGTTTATGTCCCACTTTGGGCTTTTATATGTCTACTTGCACAGCAACTTCACAGAATCAAACACCAAAATAGACGCAGGTGATCCTAAGCCGGCATCCTTAATCATGAAAAGGCTTCCATGTGACCGCACAACTCGATTTTTGTTGGTGAGCAGAATGCGCAACTGGAAAACGCGCCAAAATCGGCCATCCTATAAGTCAAAACCAGTCCGTATTTCTTAATTCTGCACCCAACAGGCTTGATTCCCGTCACCCGGCACGCATATGAAAACGGCCCTGGTCCCCATAAGGAACCAAAGCCGTTAAAACAATCATATGGAGCGGGCGACGGGAA
>CATYZK010000031.1 GCA_958415665.1 uncultured Collinsella sp.
AGCACGCGGCTGTTAACCGCGCTGTTGTAGGTTCGAGTCCTACCCGGGGAGCCAGAATTTCTCAGCCCATTCCGCTGGGCTTTTAAATTCCTCGGTAGCTCAATGGTAGAGCACGCGGCTGTTAACCGCGCTGTTGTAGGTTCGAGTCCTACCCGGGGAGCCAGGTTGTAAAACCCGTCGCTTATGCGGCGGGTTTTTTCATGCCGCGATCGCTCGGTGCCAACGTTGCCATATCAACATTTCGTGTCGAGGATGTAATCGCGAACCCCGCCACCTCAACATGGCGCGGTCGTTGTAGAATATTGGAATGATTGCTCCCACGACATGGTGCCGCGAGCACCAGATAAGGAGATTCTTGTGTCTGAGACCATTAACGGCAGCCTGAGCGTCTCGAACGACGTTATTGCCGATATTGCCGGTTATGCCGCGATGACGTGCTATGGCGTCGTCGGTATGGCCGAGCAGCTCCAGGGCGCCGAGAGCGTGCGCCTGCTTGCCGGCCAGCGCCTCCGCAAGGGCGTACTTGTCTCCGCCGACGAGAACGGCCTCGCGGTCGATCTGCACGTCGTGCTCGAGAACGGCGTCAACATGAAGTCCGTCTGCCACAATCTTTCGAGCTCCGTTGCCTTCACCCTGCAGGAGATCGCCCAGATCGATCCTGCCAGCCTTAAGATCGGCATCCACATCGACGCGCTCAAGAGCCGTCTGAACTAGCATCCGAACACGGAGATTTCACCACTCATGATTGCAAAGACCATTCGCACCTGTTTTCCGATCGCTGCGGCTGCCGTTTCCGACAAGGCCGAGGAGATCAACAAGCTTAACGTCTTCCCCGTACCCGACGGCGACACCGGCACTAACATGTCGCTCACGCTCGCCTCGGTGACCAAGGAGCTCTCGGCTCTTCCCGCCGACGCCGACATGGAGGCCATCGCCGGCGCCATCACCCATGGCTCCCTCATGGGCGCTCGCGGTAACTCGGGCGTTATCACTTCGCAGATCCTGCGCGGCGTGGCCGAGGGCCTCGTCTCTGCCGACGAACCCGTTACGTCCGCCAACATCGCCTTCGCCTTCCGTCGTGCCGTCAAGGTCGCCTTCCAGGCCGTTCGTAAGCCCATCGAGGGCACGATCCTCACGGTCCTGCGCGACGTCTCGACCAAGGCCGACGAGTGCGAGAAAAAGAAGTTCTCGGCCGAGGACGCGCTCGACGCCATCGTCGTCGAGGCATATCAGTCCGTCGCCCGTACGCCCGACCTGCTGCCTGTCCTCAAGGAGAACGGCGTAGTCGACTCTGGCGCCTTTGGCTTTGCCATCTTCCTCGAGAACTTTGTTGCTGCCGCTCTTGGCCGCAGCACCGTGGTCGAGGATTTCTCCGCTACGTTTGACTCCGCCGGCTCCGCCCGCGATGCGGCTCTCGGCCGTGTGGAGATCGAGGCCAACGACGACTGGGAGGGCTCGGAGTTCCGCTACTGCAACGAGTTCCTCTTTAAGGCCGACGCCCCGTTTGACGAGGACGAGTGTCTGAAGTTCCTGGGTTCCATGGGCGACTGCGAGCTGCTCGTGGGTGCCTATCCCGACTACAAGATCCACGTGCACTCCAACACCCCCAACCTGGTGCTCGAGCACATGCTGCAACTTGGCCAGATCTACGAGGTCTTTATCCATAACATGGAGATGGAGGCCCACGACCGCACCGCTAAGATCCACGAGGATCAGGAGAAGGCCGCCGAGCCCGCGAAGGCGCTGGGCTTTGTCGCCGTTGCCGCCGGCTCCGGCGAGGCCGACATTCTCAAGTCCCTCGGTGTCGATGTGATCGTTTCGGGCGGCCAGACCATGAACCCCTCGACCGCCGACCTGCTGGGCGCCGTGGACCAGGTCAACGCGACCTCTGTCATCATCCTGCCCAACAACGGCAACATCCGCATGGCTGCCGAGGCCGCTGCCTCCGCCTGCACCGATAAGAAGGTCGCCGTCGTTCCCACCAAGACCGTCCCGCAGGCCTTCTCCGCGCTGTTCGCGGTCCTGCCCGATTCCGAGCTCGAGGATGCTGTGGCCGCTATGGTCGATGCCATCAGCGAGGTTCGCGATGGCGAGGTCACCCGTGCCGTGCGCGATTCCAGCGCCTCCGACGGCTCGCCGATTCACTCCGGCGACGTCATGGGCATCATCGCCGGCTCCATCGACGTGGTCGGCTCCGACGTGAAGCAGGTTACGCTCGACTGCATCAACCGTATGCAGGAGGAAGAGGAGGGCGACGCGCTGACGATTCTGGCCGGCGAGGAGCTGTCCGACGAGGCCTTCCAGGAGATCGTCGATGCCATCGAGGAGGCTCAGCCCGATCTGGAGATTGACGCCCATCGTGGCGAGCAGCCGCTCTATCCCGTGATCTTCTCGATCGAGTAGGCTCTGCCTATGTCCGAGCTGTGCTCCGTGCCGCGCGTCTCGGAGCGCTTTGCCCAGAGCAATGCGCTCGACGAGGATATCGCGCGACTCAAATATGTTTCGGGTAAACGTGAGGAGGCCCTTCGCCGTCTGGGAATTCGGACGGTGGGGGACCTCCTTCTCCATATCCCTCATCGGTACCTGGACTTCACCCGCTCCTGGTCTATCGAGATGGCGCCCATCGGTACCGTGTGCACGATTATCGCCACGGTCGATCGCATCGTGCAAAAGCAGCCCCGTCCGCGTATGCAGGTGACCGAGGTCTCGCTTGTGGACGAGACGGGCGTGCTACAGGTCGCCTTTTTCCGTCAACCTTGGATTGCCCAGCAGCTCAAGCAGGGCGACCGCCTGGCCGTGATGGGCAAGGTCGAGTTTGCCTACGGGTTTAAGCAGATGGCCTCGCCTCACTTCGAGAAGCTCGAGGAGGGGCGTGCTTCCGGCACTATCCTGCCGGTCCACTACGTAAGCGACGGCGTGAGCCAGGCGTGGATGCGCCGTATCGTAAGCGGCGCACTCGAGGTTGTCGGCAATCCGTTTGATCCCATTCCCGCCCCGCTGCGCGTCAAGCGCCGCTTGATGAGCAATGCACGTGCACTTCGATCGATTCACTTTCCCTCGAGCATGGCCGAGCGTGATATCGCGCGCCGGCGTCTTGCCTACGAGGAGTGCCTCTACCTGCAGCTGGCGTTGCGTCTGCGCAACGACGGCGGCTTGGTCGAGGTGGTGCCTTATGCCCACGCCGCGGGCGAGCACCTGGCCGCGCTTAAGCAGGCCCTGCCGTTTTCGCTGAGCGACGAGCAGGAGGCCGCGTTCCAAGATATCCTGCGCGATATGTGCGATGGCGGGCGCGTGATGAACCGCCTGCTGCTGGGCGATGTCGGTACCGGTAAGACCGCCGTTGCCGCCTGTGCGCTGGCTGTGGCTGCCGATAGCGGCACCCAAGCCTGTGTCATGGCGCCTACGGGCGTGTTGGCACGTCAATATGCCGACAAGACTGGCCCCTTGCTCTCTCGGGCCGGTATGACGTGGGCGCTCCTGACGGGCGCCACTCCGGCGGTCGAGCGCGAGCGGATCCATGCTCAGCTTCAGTCTGGTGAGCTCGACGTGCTCTTTGGTACGCACGCGGTCCTTTCGGACGACGTGACTTTCAATCATCTGTCGCTCGTCGTCATCGACGAGCAGCACCGCTTTGGCGTGGGTCAGCGCAACGCCCTGCGCGCCAAGGGGCCGGGGGCGGACCTGCTCGTTATGACGGCGACGCCCATCCCGCGCACGTTGGCGCTTTCGGTCTACGGCGACCTTGACACGAGCATCATCCGCCACCGTCCTGTTCCCGGTGCCGGTGTCACCACGCGTGTGCTCACCGAGTCGAGCCGCGACCTGGCCTATGGCGCCATCCGCGAGGCGCACGAGAAGGGGCAGCAGGCCTATGTGATCTGTCCGCTCGTGGAGCCGAGCGATTCGGCCGATGAGCTCGAGGACGTACCCGGCATCGCCCGCGACGACGAGGGCCGCGTGACCGTGCCCGTGCCGTTGCATGACACGGCGACCGAGCTCGATCGCCTGCGTCTGGCGTTGCCGGGTCTTGCCATCGAGCGCCTTCACGGCCGCATGCCAGCGGGGGAGAAGGATCAGGTTATCGATGCCTTCAAGCGCGGCGAGATCGACGTGCTTGTCTCGACTACGGTGGTTGAGGTGGGCGTCGACGTGCCCAACGCCACCGTCATGGTCATCGAGAACGGTGAGCGCTTTGGGTTGGCGGCCTTGCACCAGCTGCGCGGGCGTGTAGGCCGCGGCAGCGTGTCGGGCACCTGCCTGGTCATGACGCACTCCAAGGGCAACGGCGGCGCGTCGGCGGCACAAGACCGCCTCCAGTCACTCGAGAAGACCTCGGACGGCTTTACGCTCGCCCAGATGGATCTGCGTTTGCGCCACGAGGGCGAGATTCTTGGCTACCGTCAGCATGGCGGCGTGACCCTGCACTTTGTGGACCTGGACGCCGACGAGGAGCTGATCGAGTGGGCCCATTTGGACGCGGTCGAGCTCTTGCGGTATGCTTGCAACCTTGACTCCGTGGCGACGCGCCCCCTGCGCAATGCGGTCGCCATGCGATATCGACACATTTTTAAGGAGGTCAGCGGAGGATGAGAATCATCGGCGGCGAATGGCGCGGTCGTAAGATCGAGGAGCCCCGTGGTCGCGATGTCACCCGCCCCACGACCGATCGTGTGCGCGAGGCATGCGCATCTATGGTCATGTCGGCATTTGACTTCGATCTGGACGAGGTCCGCGTGCTGGACGCCTTTGGCGGCTCCGGCGCTTTGGGTATCGAGATGCTCTCACGTGGTGCCCGCTCGCTCACGACGTTCGAGATCGATCGGAATGCCGCGCGGCTCATTACCAAGAATATCGAGTCGCTCTGCCGTGACCGTGCGCGTTGGCGCGTGATAACGGGCGACATGCTGGCGAGTGCCTCGCGCGGTCGTGTGCCGGGCGGCCCCTTTGATCTGGTCCTGCTCGACCCGCCCTATGCTTTTGGTGCCGAGCCGGTCGAGGAGCTGCTGCAGAACCTGGCTCAGCAGGGTCTGCTTGCACCTGGCGCTTATGCCCTGTTTGAGCATGCCGCCGCCGATGCGGGCGCGCATCCGGTAGGCTTTGAGATCGTGCGCGAGAAGCGCTACGGCATTACCTCGGTCGACCTGCTTCGTTGGATCGGCGATGACGATGGTGAGGAAGATTGCGCTGGCACCGATGCTCACAACAACGATGCCACGACGTTTCAGGAGGACGCCCATGAATGACACCATCAACCGCGTAATCGTCCCGGGCACCTTCGATCCCATCACGTTTGGCCATATCGACGTCATCCGCCGCGCCCGCCGCATCTTTCCCAGCGTGATCGTCGCTGTTGCCGAGTCGCAGGGTAAAAACGGTGTGGGTACCACGTTTATGCTCGATGAGCGCGTGGCGCTGGCCCGCGAGGCGCTCGGTGATATCGACGGCGTCGAGGTCCTGCCCTTTACCGGCCTCTTGGTCGACTTCGCTCGCGAGCAGGGGGCGGGGGCCGTGGTCAAGGGTCTGCGCGCCATGACCGACTTTGAGTATGAGCTGCAGCAGGCCGACCTTAACTATCGCCTGGATAACGAGCTGGAGTCCATTTTTGTCATGAGTGCGCCGCAGTATGGCTATATCTCGAGCTCGGTCGTTCGCCAGATCGCCTCGCTCGGCAGCGATGTATCGACGTTTGTCCCGTCCAACGTGGTCGAAGCGCTCAGACATCGCTTTTCGTGACGTTTTTTATTGCCTGGTGGCATGTGGTAAACTAGCACGATGATATGTTACCTATGAAAGGAGACCGGATGCCGGGCGAGAATTTTCCTGGCGATAGGATCGTCAGCTTGGTCGATGAGCTCGAAGGGCTGATCGAGGAAGCCAAGCCGCCTTTCGGCAAGAACGCTCAGTTCAAGGTCATCGACGCCGACGTGTTCTTCAACATCCTCGACGAGATCCGCATGAGCTATCCCGAGGAGTGGCAGAAGTCCCGCCGTATCCTTAAGGAGCGCGAGGAGCTTATGGCTTCCGCCGCCGCTCAGGCCGATTCCATCATCGCCGACGCTCAGCAGCAGGCCCTCACCATTGCCGGTGAGCAGGAGATCGTCCGCTTAGCACAGCAGCAGGCCGACGACATCCGCGATCGTGCCCAGCAGTACGAGCGCGAGACGCGTTATGCTGCCGAGGACTACGCAGAGCAGGTCTTTACGCACCTGGAGGAGAACCTCAAGAGCCTGACCGGCACCGTTACCCGTTGCCGTCAGCAGCTCAACGAGGGTGCCGCCCAACAGAATGGTCAGTGGTAATGGCTGATTTCCCGAGCGTTACCGTCGATCTTTCCGAGCAGCTCGAGTTTCCCGGAGATTCGTATCCGCTGACCGGTAAGGTCGATGTCGCCACCTACACGGTGGGCGAGAAGGAGTACCAGCTACAGGACGGCATTGACTACGATGTGGTCTTTACCAATGCCGGTACCGGTGTCTTGCTCACGGGCATGGTCCGCGCGCACGCCACCGGCGAGTGCGATCGTTGCTTGGAGCCCGCCTCGTTTGATATCGCCGGCGAGATCGAGGAGTTCTACCTCTTCGAGGAGCCCGAGGATCCCGAGGCCTACGAGGACGGCTACGAGCTTTTGGGTGAGGACCGCATCGTGGATCTGGGTGAGCCCATCAACGACGCGGTCGTCATGGACACGCCGTTTGTCGTTCTGTGCAAGCCCGATTGCCGCGGTCTGTGCCCCACTTGCGGTTGTAATCTCAACGTCGAGCAATGCGATTGCGCCGCCCAGGCAGAGGCAGAATGGGCCGCTGCCACGGAAAATCCATTTGCAGCATTGAAGAATCTCAAGCTCGATGAGTAAAACTGTGGTAGTATCGCTACTTGCGCGTAATCGCCACACTGGATAGTTCATAAGGAAGGTCACTATGCCCGTACCTAAACAAAAGCAGGGTCGTATCCGCACTCACACCCGTCGTTCCGCCAACATGAAGATTTCGGCTGCGGCTCAGTCCACGTGCCCCCGTTGCGGCGCTGTCAAGCTTCCGCACCACGTGTGCCCCAGCTGCGGTTTCTACAAGGACCGCGAGGTTATCGTTACCGAGTAACGGTATACTCTGGATGCGATGCCGTTCCAAATGGAACCACAATGGCCGGCTCAATGAGTCGGCCATTTTTGTATAAGGAGCATGTATATGAGTAACGTTCGCGTTTGTGTAGACGTTGTGGGCGGAGACGAGAAACCTCAGGTTGTTCTCGATGGTATCGAGGCCGCACTTGCCGCCGATCCCGATATCGAGGTCTTGGCAGCTGGCCCCGCTGAAATCGTCAATCCCTTTGCTGCTTCCCATGCACGTGTTGAGGCCCTTGAGGCACCCGACGTTATCGCCATGGATGACGATCCCATTCGCGCCGTGATGACCAAGCGCAAGTCGTCGATCGTGCTGTCGTGCCGCGCCATCAAGAAGGGAAATGCGGACGCGTTCTTCTCCGCCGGCTCGACCGGTGCCATGACTGCTGCCGCCACCGCCTATGTGACGCCGTTTAGGTATCAGGCCGAAGGCAAGAAGCAGCCGGTACGTCCCTGTCTGACCAATGCGCTACCCAATCGCGCCGGCGGTCTGACTGTGCTGTGCGATATGGGCGCCAACCCCGATGTCGAGGTCGATGACATGGTACGTTTTGCCCAGATGGGTAGCGCCTATGCCCGCGTTGTCCTGGGCATCGAGCACCCCCGCGTGGGCCTGCTCGCCAATGGCACCGAGGACGAGAAGGGTTCCAACTTTACCAAGGCCTGTTTCCCTGCTATGAAGGCCGCGGTTCCGGGCTTTGTGGGTAACTGCGAAGGCACCGACCTCACCTCGGGCAATTTCGATGTCGTTGTTGCCGACGGTATGTCGGGTAATATCGCTCTCAAGGCCACTGAGGGCGCTGCCAAGTTTTTGCTGCAGGAACTCAAGGGTGCCTTTATGACCTCGCTCGGCACCAAGATCGCCGCGCTACTCATTAAAAAGCAGATGCGCGAGATAAAGGCCAAGCTGTCTGGTGACGCCAAGGGCGGCGCGATTCTTTTGGGCTTGCGCGGCGTTGTCCTGATCGGCCATGGCGCCACCTCGGTCGAGGCCGTCAAAAACGGTACGCTCGCGGCGGCTGAAGCCGTGCGCGCCGGGCTGGTCGAGAACGTCGCCAACTCCATGGACGGTATCGTTTTGTAAGAGCGAGTTAGAGCGCTGTTATGCGCTTCGCGGCCTGCGTCGTGGGGTAGAATCAAAACCGTGTCTTGGTGCCGCCCGCGCGGCGCCAATCTTTTGGTATTCATGCACTATGAGAGGAAGCGCTATGGACCGCTCCGAAATCTTCGACAAGATCGCCGAGGTCGCTGCTGACGTTCTGGGCGTCGATGTTGCCGAGATTAGCGATGAGACCACGTTTGACGATCTCGATGCCAATTCGCTCGAGCGCCTGCAGCTGGTTACGGCTATCGAGGACGAGTTCAACCTCGAGATCGATGACGAGACCCTGCTCTCGCTCAACTCTGTCGCCGACGCTGTCGACGCGATCGAAAACGCCAGGGAGGCTTAGGTCTTGGCTTTATCCGAACGACTTACGCGCGCCCAGGAGATTCTGGGCCACGAGTTCAATGACAAGGTGCTGCTGCGCGCGGCCCTTACGCATCCTTCGGCCGTCGAAGGCCAGCCAGTCTCGGCAAGCTACGAGCGTCTTGAGTTCTTGGGTGATTCCATTTTGGGCGCCGTGGTCGCCCGTTCGCTCTTTGAGTCCTATCCGGAGTTTGACGAGGGCAAGCTCACGCGCCTGAAGGTGTCGCTTGTCTCGGGCGCTACGCTGTCCGAGGTGTCACATGAGCTGGGCATCGACGACATCATTATCTTTGGTGCCTCCGAGACCGGTACCGGTGCGCGCGGCCTGCACTCGGCGCTCGAGAACGTCTACGAGTCGCTCGTGGGTGCGCTGTACCTGGATGCCGGCTGGGATGTTGCGGCGGACTTTATCCATCGTACGCTCAAGCCGCACCTGGCCTCCGAGCGTGCCGAGCACCCCGCGAACCCCAAGTCGTTCTTGCAGGAGTGCGTGCAGGCAGACGGCCACGAGCCTCCCGCGTATAAGCTGGTCGGCTCCGAGGGCCCCGCGCATGCGCCCACCTTTACCGCTGTGGTGCTCATCGACGGTATTCGCCAGGGCCGCGGCACCGGTTCCTCCAAGAAGGAGGCCGAGGGAGCCGCTGCGCTCGAGGCACTCGACCGCATGGGCTACACCACCAACGGCGTGATTCTCAACAAGAAGCCTGTTTAAGCGAGGAACCGTGTATCTCAAGTCCCTCACGCTCAAAGGGTTCAAGTCGTTTGCCGACCGCGCCCATATGTCATTTGAGCCGGGCCTGACCGTCATCGTCGGTCCCAACGGCTCGGGAAAATCGAACATCTCCGACTCGATTCTGTGGGTCCTGGGCGAGCAGAGCGCCAAGCAGCTGCGCGGCCAGGCCATGGAGGACGTCATCTTCTCGGGCTCGTCGGCACGCAAGCCGGTGGGTGTCGCCGAGGTCACGCTGGTGCTCGATAACTCGGACCATATGCTGCCCGTCGATTTTGACGAGGTCGCCATCACCCGCCGCATGTACCGTTCGGGTGAGAGCGAGTATCTCATCAACTCGAGCCCGTGCCGCCTGATGGACATTCAGGACATCCTGCACGATTCGGGCCTGGGCAAGGATACGCATTCCATCATCAGCCAGGGCAAGCTCGACGCCATTCTGCAGAGTCGCCCCGAGGAGCGCCGTGCCCTCATCGAGGAGGCCGCCGGCATCTCCAAGCACAAGCGCCGCAAGGAGCGTGCGCTCAAAAAGATCAAGTCGATGGACGAGCACCTGATGCGTGCCCGCGACATCAATAAGGAAATTGCCCGTCAACTGCGACCGCTGGAGCGTCAGGTCGATCGTGCGCGCAAGTACAAAGAGCTGTCCTCGCGCGCGAACGAGCTTACGCAGATGCTGGCCGTCGACGAGCTGCGTTCGCTGCAGTCGCAGTGGAACGACCTGGAGAGCCGCTCCAAGGAAGGCGCCGCCGAGCTGGAGCTTGCGCAGTACCGCATGGGCGAAAAGGAGCGCGAGCTCGAGAAGCTCCAGGTTATGCTTGAGGAAAAGGGCCTGTTTGTGGGCGACCTAGGCGAGCAGCGCCGCCATATGCAAGATGTGGTCGGACGCATTAACTCCGATATGCGCCTGCTCGAGGAAAAGGGCCACAACATGGTGTCGCGCCTGTCCGACATGCGTGGGCAGATCTCGAGCTCCGAGCATCAGCGTCGTCGCGTGGTCGAGGAGCTCGAGGACGCCCGCGCGCAGCTTGAGGAAGTGACCGGCGCGCATATGCAGGCCCAGGAAGACGTTGACGCCGCCGGTCCTGCCGCCGCTGAGCTTCATGAGCGTCGCGTTGCGCTCGACAATCAGATTTCTCAGCTTACGCGCGAACAGCGCGATGTGCAGCGCGTGGCCGACAACGCCGCGCTCGAACTTGCCAAGGTGAAGGATTCCTTGAGCAATGCCGAGGTCGAGGACAACATGTATGCCTCGCGCCTGGAGCAGATCGACGAGCAACTCGAGGAGGTCACGGCCTCGCTCGAGAGCCGCCGCGACCGCGCTGAGGAGCTTGAGGGTGCCCTTGATGAGGCGCGCCAGGCCCAGACTGATGCGCGTGAGGCCACCGAGGCGGCGCGAGCGGCCCTGAAGGACCTACGTGCCCGTGAGAGTGAGGCGCGCAATAAGCTCTCCGAGGTGCGCTCGGAACTTGCCAGCCAAAAGAAGCTCGATGCCCGCATGGCCGACAGCTCGCCGCTTGTGAGCCGTCTTGTGGGGGCGCTCGGCGATGACATAACGGGTCGCCTGGGTGATGTACTCGAGGCCCCGCGCGAGCTCGAGGGGTTGGTTGAGCAATTGCTCGCCGGCGATATCGATGCCCTGCTGTTTGACGATACATCCGCGCTTGAGCGCGCCGGACGTGCCGCCCTGGATCAGAAGAAGGCCTCCGGCGAGGCTCTGCTGGTGGTGCGTGGCGTGAGCGGCTCTGCCGCCGCCGAGGGCGCCGCCGGTACCCGTCTGGTTGATCGTCTGTCCGTGCGCGCAGGCTACGGTCCCGTCGTCGAGGCGCTGCTCGGCGGCTATTACGTTGTTGATGATTTGGCAGCCGCACTGTCCGCGCCGGTCGTTGACGGCGTGACTTACGTGACCCCCGATGGCGCCCGCGTGGCCTGCGGCGGCCTGGTGCGCGTGGGGCTCGACGCCGGCGAGGCGTCAGGTGCCTTGGAGCGCAAGCGCCGTATCCGCGAGCTGGAGGGCCTGGAGCCCGATTTGGCTGCTGTGTTTGAGCATGTGTCGGATCAGGTCGTTGAGGCCAATGCGGCCGTTGAGGAGGCGCGTGCCGCCGAGGGCGATGCCGCCGGCGAGATCGCCCGTCTTGAGGGCGAGCGCCGCTCCCTGTTGTCCGAGATCGGCCGTCTGGAGCAAAGCGCCAACAATGCCGAGGTCGAGCGCGTGCGTATTTCCAAGCGTCGCGAGCAGGCTGCCGAGGCCGTTCGCGCTGCGCGCCCGCGCGTGGACGAGCTCACCCGTTCGCGTGACGAGGCGCGAGCGCAGGCAAGTGACCTGGGTCTTCAGATTGCCGAGGCCAACGACGAACTCGACCGCGTTCGCCGTGACGATTCCGAGGCTGCCGGCAAGCTCGCCGATGCCAAGGTCCGCCTGGCCCAGACGAGCGAGCGCCTTCGTTCTCTGAAGGGCCGCGTGCCCGATCTGGAGCATCGCCTGGAGGGCATCGACCGCCGTATCCGCGGAACACGCCAGGCCTCGCGCTCACTCGAGCTGCTGCGCCTGCGCGTCGATCCCATGCACGAGCGCTATTCGGCCCTGCTGGAGCGCGCGTCAGATTGGGCCGCACGTCTGCGTGACCAGGCCTCTCTGGAGGAGGCGGACTCCGCTTCGCTTAAGAAGACCATCGAGGATGCCAAGGCAGAGGTTGCCCGCGCTAAGGAGCGGGTCGATACCGCCACCGCCACGCAAAACGAGTTTAAGGTCGCGCGTGGCAAGCTCGAGGTGCAGGTAGAGGCGGCCATCAAGGCCATTACCGCCGATGGCACCACGGTGCTCGAGGAAGCGCTCATGCTTCCTGCGCCCACCGACCGCGATGCCGCCGAGCGCGAGCTCAACCAGCTTGTGCGCCAGATCAACAACCTTGGTCCCGTTAACCAAGTTGCCATGGAGGAGTACGAGCAGCTCAAGCGCCGCGCCGACTACATCGAGGAGCAGCTGGCCGATCTGGAGAGCGCGCGCAAGGCGCTCACCAAGATCACGGTGGCCATTGATCGCAAGATGCGCAAGGCCTTCCTGGTGACGTTTGAGAAGGTCGATGCGAACTTCCGCGAGATTTTCGCTATGCTCTTCCCGGGTGGTCAGGCGCATCTGGAGATGACCGACCCCGAGCATCCGGCCGAGACAGGCATCGAGGTCGTGGCGCAGCCGCGCGGCAAGCGCATCACCAAGATGATGCTCATGTCGGGCGGCGAGAAGAGTCTGACGGCGCTCGCCCTGCTCTTTGCCGTGTACCGCACGCGCACGGTGCCGTTCTATGTGCTGGACGAGGTCGAGGCGGCGCTCGACGACGCCAACCTGTCCAAGCTCATCGGCGCCCTCGATGTGCTGCGTTCCGATACGCAGCTTTTGGTCATTTCGCATCAGCGCCGTACTATGGAGGACGCTGACGTTCTCTATGGCGTCTCGATGCAAGCTGACGGCGTCAGCCGCGTCGTCTCGCAAAAACTCGATCGCGAAACCGGAAAGGTCGTGAATGCATAATGGGATTCTTTGACGCTCTCTCTCGCGGACTTGAGCGCAGCCGCGAGGCCCTCAACGAGGTCTTCTACTTTGGCGGCGAGGTCGACGAGGACTTTTGGGAGGACCTTGAGGATACCCTCGTTATGGGTGACATGGGTGCCGAGGTCGCCATTCAGGTCTCCGATGACCTGCGCGAGACGGCCGCCAAGAAGAACCTCAAGACCGCCCCGCAGCTCCGTCGCGCCCTGGCCGAGCAGCTCGAGCAGCACTTTGTGCCTATCGAGCGCGACCCGTTCTCCGACACGCCGAGCTGTGTGCTGTTTGTAGGCATTAACGGTGCCGGCAAGACCACGACGGTCGGCAAGATCGCGAGCGCCATGGCCGCCCGCGGCAAGAACGTCGTGATCGGCTCTGCCGATACGTTCCGCGCCGCTGCCATCGAGCAGCTCGATGTGTGGGGCCAGCGCGCCGGCGTTCCCGTCATCAAGCGCGATCGCGGCTCCGACCCGGCAAGTGTTTGCTACGACGTGCTCGACGAGGCCGATAAGCGCGGCAGCGACCTGGTGCTTATCGATACCGCCGGCCGTCTGCACACGAGCCCCGAGCTCATGCGCGAGCTTGCCAAGGTGGTCAACGTGACGCGTAAGCGCGCCGCCAATATGGCCGCCGGCCCCATGCCCGTCTCGGTCGTCCTCGTAATCGATGCCGCCACCGGCCAGAACGGTCTGAACCAGGCGCTCGAGTTTAACGAGGCACTGGGTCTGGACGGTATCATCATGACGAAGCTCGACGGTACGGCAAAGGGCGGCATCGCCATGGCCGTGGCCGAGAAACTCAAGCTCCCGATCCTGCGCGTGGGCGTGGGCGAGCAGGTCGATGACCTGCAGGAGTTCAATGCCAAAGATTTCTGCCGCGCCCTGGTGGGCGAGTCCAATTAAGGAGTGACTAGTGTTTGATTCCCTGAGCGATCGCCTCAACGACACATTTGACCGTCTGCGCGGCAAGGGCAAGCTGACCGAGGCCGATATCACCTCGGCCATGCGCGACATCCGCATGGCGCTGCTCGAGGCCGACGTTAACTTTAAGGTCGTCAAGGAGTTTGTCGCCAAGACCAAGGAGCGCTGCATGACCGCCGAGGTCATGGAGTCGCTGTCGCCGGCACAAAACGTCGTCAAGATCGTGCTCGACGAGCTCACCGAGATGCTCGGCTCCACTGAGAGCAAGCTCGTCTTTAGCAACCGTATCCCCAACGTCATCATGCTCGTCGGCCTGCAGGGCTCCGGTAAGACCACGGCGGCCGTAAAGCTTGCCTACCTGCTCAAGAAGCAGGGCCGCTCGCCGCTGCTCGCCGCGTGCGACGTCTACCGTCCCGCCGCTGCCGACCAGCTGGCCACGCTTGGCGGAGAGATCGGCGTACCGGTCTTCCGCGGCGACGGTGCACACCCGGTCGACATCGCCAAGGGCGCCATTCAGGAAGCCGTCGACCACCTGCGCGACGTGGTCATCGTCGATACCGCCGGTCGTTTGCAGATCGACGAACAGATGATGCAGGAAGCCGTGGACATTAAGAAGGCCGTCAAGCCCGATCAGGTGCTGATGGTCGTCGATGCCATGACCGGCCAGGATATCGTCAACGTCGTCTCGACCTTTGCCGAGCGAACCGACTTTGACGGCGTGATCATCTCCAAGCTCGACGGCGATGCCCGTGGCGGCGGTGCGCTTTCCGTGCGCCAGGTGACCGGTAAGCCCATCAAGTTCGTGAGCATGGGTGAGAAACCCGATTCGCTGGAGCCGTTCTATCCCGATCGTATGGCCAAGCGCATTCTGGGCATGGGCGACGTTGTCGGTATTATCGAGAAGGCCCAGGAGGCGGCCGACGCAGAGCAGCTCGAGGCCGCCGAGCGCATGCTGCGCGAGGGCTTCACCATGAACGACATGCTCGACCAGATGAAAGCCGTCAAGAAGATGGGCGGTATGAAGGGCATCCTGGGCATGCTCCCCGGTGGCCAGCGTGCGCTCAACCAGATGGGCGGCAATCTGGACGAGGGCATCTTCGATAAGAACGAGGCCATCATCATGTCGATGACCAAGGAGGAGCGCCTGCGCCCCTCCATCATCAACGGTCAGCGCCGTGCCCGCATTGCCAAGGGTGCCGGTGTGACCCCCACTGAGGTCAACAGCCTTATGAAGCAGTGGGGCGAGATGAACAAGATGATGGGCCGCATGCGCACGATGGCCAATCAGGCACAGGCTGGTGGCAAGAAGGGCAAAAAGGGTAAGAAGGGCAAGAAGATGCGCATGCCCAATATTCCCGGTCTGGATGCCATGGGTCTGGGCGGCATGGGCGGCCTGGGTGGCTTGGGAACGGGCGGTCCCAAGTCCGATATGGACCTGCTGCGTCAGATGGAAGCGCAGATGCGCAATAAAAAGTAATGGCTCTTTTGAGTTGTGTATGGCGAAGGCCGCCTGAATCGTATTCCAGGCGGTCTTCGCCGTTCGTTTGCAGGTTGTTGTACACGTGGGAGTGTGCTGGCGGCAGGGTATTTGCCGCTAGTGGCAGCCGCAACCCTCGTGGCCCTCGTGCTCGTGATGGCCGTGGCAGCCGCAGGACTCGTCATGCTCATGGGCGTGCTCGTGGTCGTGACCATGGCAGTCGCAGGTGGCCTCGCCGGTCTGCGCGAGCGTGCCCGCGATAAGGGCCTCGACGCAGGCGTCGCAGCTGCCCTGGGCGCCCGCGTAGACCGTGATGCCGGCTTGGTTGAGCGCGTTGATGGCGCCGCCGCCGATACCGCCGCAGATGAGCGTGTCGACGCCGCCGTTGGCAAGCAGGCCCGCCAATGCTCCGTGACCGGTGCCGCCGGTGCCCACGACCTGTTCGTTGAGCACCTTGCCATCCTGGATGTCGTAGATCTTGAACTGCTCGCTACGGCCAAAGTGCATAAAGATGTTGCCGTTGTCGTACGTCGTTGCCACCCTCATGGTGTCGATCTCCTTTGCTGGCCATGCGGCCGTCGTTGTTGCGATGGGGGAGTACGCGATAGTACCGCCCTCGATGATGAGCGCTCGCCCGTTGACCAAGGCGTTTGCCACCTTTCGATGCGCGCGGCTGCAAATGGCCGCCACCGTGGCACGGGCGATGCCCATCTGCTGGGCGACCGCCTCTTGATTGAGGCCTTCCAGGTCGCAGAGGCGCAGGACTTCGAGTTCGTCGACCGTCATGTCGATGGCGTCTCCGCTGGCAAGGCCGTCAGGGGTAAAGCCGCGGTATTCGGGGATGATCCCAACGCGGCGCAATTTTTCGCGTCTTCCTGCCATACACTCTCCAAATCTGACTTATGTCAACAATAGAATAGCTAACGTGCGGATTTGCGCAAGGAATTTCTGGCATATGTCAGAAAATGAGGGCTTATGTTTGGGCTGTGGGGCCGCGTGCGCCTGGGCTACAATAAAAATTGCTTATAGGCGACTGACAGGAGGGTCAATGAGCAAGGCTGATCAACAGTTTGTATCCATGTGCCGCGATATTCTGGACCATGGCACCACCACCGAGGGCCAAAAGGTCCGTCCGGTGTGGGAAGACGGCACCCCTGCCTATACCATTAAAAACTTTGGCGTTACGGCACGCTACGACCTGCGCGAGGAGTTTCCCGCGCTTACGCTGCGTCGAACGGCGCTCAAGTCCGCCATGGACGAGATCCTGTGGATCTATCAAAAGAAGTCCAATAACGTCCATGATCTCAACAGCCATATTTGGGATGAATGGGCCGACGAGACCGGCTCCATCGGCAAGGCCTACGGGTATCAGATTGGGCAGAAGAGCCATTATGCCGAGGGCGACTTCGACCAGATGGACCGTGTACTGTACGATCTTAAGCACACACCGTACAGTCGCCGCATCATGACCAACACGTACGTGTTTAACGACCTGTCCGAGATGCACCTGTATCCGTGCGCCTACAGCGTGACCTATAACGTTACGCAGCGCCCGCAGGACGATAAGCCCACGCTCAACATGATTCTCAACCAGCGCAGCCAGGACATTTTGGCCGCGAATAACTGGAACGTGTGCCAGTACGCCATCTTGCTGATGATGGTCGCGCAGTCGGTCGATATGATTCCCGGCGAGCTGCTGCATGTGATTGCCGATGCCCACATTTACGACCGCCATGTCGACATCGTCCGCGAACTTATCGAGCGTCCGCAGTTTGCGGCGCCCAAGGTAACGCTGAACCCCGATGTGCATGACTTCTACGCGTTTACGACCGATGATCTGATCGTCGAGGGCTATGAGCACGGCCCGCAGGTCAAGAACATCCCCATTGCGGTGTAGGTGACGCGCATGACGTGTAAGCTTTCTGCCATTGTCGCCGTGTGCGATGACTGGGGCATTGGGTGCGAGGGTGACATGGTCGTGTCCAATCGCGCCGACATGCGTCATTTTGTGGCGTGCACCAAAGGCTGCCCGGTCATTATGGGACGCAAGACGCTGCTGAGTTTTCCCGGCGGGCGTCCGCTCAAGAACCGCCGCAATATCGTGCTCACGCGCGATGAGGACTTTGCTGCCGAGGGCGTCGACGTGGTGCATAGCGTCGACGAAGCGCTCGCCGCGGTAGCCGATGAGCCCGTTGCGTGGGTGATCGGTGGCGGCGAGGTGTATCGGCAGTTTTTGCCGTATTGCGCCGAGGCCGAGGTTACGCATAACCATTGCGTGCATGACGTGGATACGTACTTTCCCGATCTGGATGCCGATCCCGCGTGGGAGATTGCGCGGCGTGGCGGTGTTGCCACGATTGCCTCGGGCGAGGGCGACGAGGGTGTCGATTATGAGTTCGTAACGTATCGTCGCGTTGAGGCGTAAATCGTCTGGCGTGAACGGTATCATCGTATTGTTTGAATGCATGGGGCGGCGCTTAGCGTCGCCTCGTTTGGTATAGATGCGCTGTAAAGAAAGGTGCGGGCTGGCTGCTATGACTGATGCCGTTGAGGTGCTGCGAATCGATTCGCTCGAGGACGAGCGGCTCGATGCCTACGTGCGACTGACCGAGCGTGAGCTGCGCTGCGTGCTGGAGCCGCAGAAGGGCATCTTTATCGCCGAGAGTGCCAAGGTTATTGAGCGCGCGGTGCGTGCCGGATACCAGCCGGTGAGCTTTCTTTTGGGCGAACGCTGGCTCGATCAGATGATGCCGCTGTTTGAGCGCCTGGTTGTGCGCGAGGGCGCCGGCCCGGTTCCCGTGTTCGTGGCCTCCATGGAGCTCATGGAGCAGTTGACGGGCTTTAACGTGACGCGCGGTGCGCTCGCGGCGTTCAGTCGCCCGCGTCAGATTCCGGTTGATGAGTTCTTGGGCGGCGTCGTCGAGGCGGCGGGGGAGCGCCCGGTGCGCGTATGCGTGCTCGAGGGTATTGTCGACCACACCAACGTCGGCGCGATTTTCCGCTCGGCTGCCGCTCTCAATGTTGACGGCATTCTGGTGAGCCCTACGTGCTGCGATCCGCTGTATCGTCGCTCTGCCCGCGTGAGCATGGGCACGGTGTTTCAGGTGCCGTGGACGCGTATTGGCAGTGAGGCTCGCGTGTGGCCACATGATGGCCTGGCCGCGCTTCATGATGCCGGTTTTTCGTGTGCTGCTATGGCGTTGACGGACGATTCCGTTTCGCTGGACGATCCTGTGCTGCAGAAGATTGATCGCTTGGCGATTTTTATGGGTACCGAGGGTGCTGGCTTGGGTGCCAAGACCATTGCAGGCTGCGACCGCGCCGTGCGTATTCCGATGGCGCACGGGGTCGATTCACTCAACGTTGCCGCTGCGAGTGCCGTCGCCTTTTGGCAGCTGTGCCCGCATGTGAGCAACGAGTACCACTACCAGCCGGGTTTGTATCACTAGGCAGATATTTCGCACCGGGCTCTGATTCGGGGTGTATCGGCCGATCCCGGTCGGTGCTAAGCTGGTATTGGCTTTGGTCTTAAATTGCCGTTTTATTGTTTGACGTACGCTGGTGGGGAGGGCGTGTGGCTAAGAAATCTACGGCTATCGATGTAACTCAGGGCGTCATTTGGCAACAGCTTCTGTCGCTGTGCGTTCCCATCTTCTTTAGTTCGTTTTTTCAGCAGGCATACACGCTTATCGGCACCTATATCGTCGGTCAGTTTGGCGGCAAGCTCGCGTTGGGTGGCATTCAGGCCACGATGGTGCTTACGGAGCTCTGCATTGGTTTTTGCGTCGGTGTGGGTGCTGGCTGTGCGGTCATTACGGGTCAGTTTTTTGGCCAGCACGATGACGAGCGCCTGAGCCGATCGGTCCATACGGCCATGACGCTCGCGCTGGTGGGCGGCATTGTCATTTCCATTCTGGGCATGGCGTTTGTCGAGCCGATGCTTGTGTCGATGAATACGCCGCATGAGCTGCTGGCCGAGGGTGTGGCGTATGCCCGTTGCTACTTTGCCGCCATGTTTGCGGCGCTGCTGCTCAATATGGGGACGGCGCTGTTACGCGCCGTGGGCGACACGCGCGGTCCGGCGGTCATTATTGCCTCCGGCTGCTTCGTCAATGTGGCACTCGACATTCTCTTTGTCGCCGTGCTGCACATGGAAGCGCTGGGCTGCGGCATCGCGGTGGCGCTGACTATCTGCACCAATGCCACGATGATTGTGATCCGCATGATGCGCGCTCCGGGGGCGTGGCGGTTGTCGCTATCCAAGCTCGGTATCGATCGCAGCATTTGCAAGAGCATGCTTTCGTGCGGTTTGCCGCTGGGCGTTCAGTCTGCCGCGTATTCGATCTCCAACGTTTTGATTCAGGTGTCGGTCAACTCGTTTGGTGCCGATGTCACGACCGCTTGGGGCCTTTCCGGCCGCCTGGACGGCATTATCTGGATGGTGACCGAGGCGCTTGGCGTGTCGATCACCACGTTCTCGGCGCAGAACTTTGGTGCGCGCAATTACGATCGCATGCGAAAGGGATATCACACGTCGCTCGTGCTGTCGTTTATGCTCATTGGTGGCCTGTCTGCCGTGCTGCTTGTGTTCTCGGGTCCGTTGTCGCGTTTGTTTATCGACGATGCCGCGATTTCGGCCTACACCACGACGATTCTTCATTTCATCGCGCCGTTCTACGCGATCTTCTCGATTATCGAAAATGCGTCCGGTTCCATCCGCGGCGCCGGCGTGAGCTTCCAGCCTATGATGCTCACGATCTTCGGCACGGTCGTGCTCCGCGTGGCGTGGGTGTTCGCGATTATGCCGCTCGACCCCTCGCTCGAGCATCTGCTGCTGGTCTACCCCGTAACCTGGGTAATCACCGCCACGATGTTCACCGTCTACCATCACAGCGGCAACTGGCTAGGCCGCGCCACCGCCTAGGACATCCGTCAGGTACCCCTGCTAAGTTGCGGTGAAATAGTTCCTGAAAAGCCCTTGTGGGCCGCCAAACAAGAACTATTCCACCGCAACTTCTTTCTGCGTCCCCCGCGGATCAATTAGTATTCGATGCCTTGGCGGGCTAGGAGGCCTTCGTCGAAGTAGTGTTTGACGGGGCGCATTTCGGTGACCAGGTCGGCGAGGTCCGCGAGGGGCAGCAGCCCGCGGCCGGTGAGCACGAGCTCCGTGGTGGCGGGCTTTATCGCGATCAGCGCTTCGACATCCTCGCGCGTCACGAAGCCGCGACGCATGGCCTCGCCGAGTTCGTCCAGAATGAGCACGTCGACCTGCGAGATCTGTTCGCGTGCAAGTTCCATGATCTGCTCGGCGCAAGCCTCGGGCGTGTCGCGGTCGGCCTGTACGATGCGTAGCCCCAATCGAGGTGCTGCGTCATGTTCGGCGCAGTGCAGCTTCTTGGCAAACTGAAGCATGAGCACGTTAAGTCCATAGCCCGTGGCGCGCAGCGCGAGCCCCAGCGCAGCCGTCGTCTTGCCCTTGCCGTCGCCCGTATAGATTTGAACCTTGCCGACTTCCAGTGATGCCATCTCTATCCTTTCGTGCCCGGCGTCGGTTTATCGCCGGCCGGGTTGGGTATTCTAGTTAGCATTATCAACCCCAGTAGATGGAGTTCAAGCAGATGGAGATGGATGACAACAAACGTAGACGGAATATGATCCTCTACGTGCTCATCGCCTTCGTCGTCTACCTCGTGCTCTCGACCGTTCTGTTCCCCAACATCGGTCACACGCAGCAGATTACGAAGACCGATTATTCGACGTTTGTCAAAGCGCTCGATAAGAAGAGCGTCGACAAGGTCGAGTACAACACGGACGATTACACGATTTATTACACCAAGAAGGGCGAGGACGAGAACATCGCCTATAAGACGACTGGTGTGCCGAATGATGCAGGCTTTACCGATCGCGTGCTTGAGTCCGGTGCTTCGCTGGAGTCGGTCGTTCCCGATAAAAACTCGGGTCTGATGACCTACTACCTGCTCACGCTCATTCTTCCCATGGCGATTTTCTTCCTCATCGGCTGGTGGCTCAACCGCCGCATGAAGAAGGCCATGGGCGATGACGGTCCGTCTATGAACTTTGGCGGTGGCGGTTTTGGCGGCGGTGGACTGGGCAAGTCCGGCGCGCGCGTGATCGCCTCCAAGGATGTGGGCGTGACCTTTAAGGACGTCGCCGGCCAGGAAGAGGCCAAGGAGTCCCTCAAGGAGGTCGTCGATTTTCTTGAGAAGCCGCAGCGCTACGAGGAGATCGGCGCCAAGCTGCCGCGCGGTGCTCTTCTTGTGGGCCCTCCGGGTACGGGTAAGACCCTGCTTGCTAAGGCTGTAGCCGGCGAGGCGGGCGTGCCGTTCTTTAGCATTTCGGGTTCTGAGTTCGTCGAGATGTTCGTCGGCCGTGGCGCCGCCAAGGTGCGCGATCTGTTTAAGCAGGCCAAGGAAAAGGCTCCGTGCATCGTCTTTATCGATGAGATCGATACCATCGGCAAGAAGCGCGATGGCGGCGGCTTTAGTGGCAACGACGAGCGCGAGCAGACGCTCAACCAGCTGCTGACCGAGATGGACGGCTTCGATAACCACAAGGGCATTGTCGTTCTCGCTGCTACCAACCGCCCCGACAGCCTTGACCCGGCCCTGTTGCGCCCCGGCCGTTTTGACCGCCGTATTCCCGTTGAGCTGCCCGACCTGACCGGCCGTAAGAATATCCTCGAGCTGCATGCCAAGAGCGTGAAGACGCAGCCGCCGATTGACCTGACCGCGATTGCCCGCGCCACGCCCGGCGCCTCGGGCGCCGACCTGGCCAACATCATCAACGAGGGTGCCCTGCGTGCCGTCCGCGAGGGTCGCAAGCGCGCCACGCAGGACGATTTTGAGGAGTCGGTTGAGGTCGTCATCGCCGGTCAGCAGCGCAAGTCCACGGTGCTGTCCGACCACGAGAAACAGGTCGTTTCTTACCACGAGATTGGCCATGCTATCGTTGCCGCCCGCCAGAAGGGCTCTGCGCCGGTCACGAAGATTACCATCGTGCCGCGCACGAGCGGTGCTCTGGGCTACACCATGCAGGTCGAGGAGGATGAGCGCTTCCTGACCACACGTCAGGAGGTCCTGGACAAGCTCGCCGTCTACTGCGGTGGTCGCGCGGCCGAGGAGCTCATCTTTGGCGAGATGACGACCGGTGCCGCCAATGACATCGAGCAGGCCACTAAGCTCGCCCGTAATATGGTGACACGCTTTGGTATGTCCGATGAGTTTGGCATGATGGCGCTCGGTACCGTCCAGAACGCGTACCTCAACCAGGACACGTCGCTTACCTGCGCTCCCGGTACGGCCGAGCGCGTGGACGCGATTGTCGCCAAGCTGATTGAGGATGCGCACGATCGTGCCCTGCAGATCCTCAAGGAGAACAAGTTTAAGCTCCACGAGCTGGCTCGTTATCTCTACAAGAAGGAGACGATCACGGGCGAGGAGTTTATGAATCTTCTCACGCGCGAGAATCCGCTGATGCCAAAGCAGCAGTAATACTTGTTGCGCAGTGTCGATCGCCCCATTTGAGTGTTCATCTCAAATGGGGCGATTTGCGTGGGGGAGTTGTATATGAAGATCGTGGTAAGTGCCTGCTTGATGGGCGAGAGTTGCAAGTATAACGGGCTCGATAACTACCATCGCGAGCTGGTCGAAGCGTGCGAACGCACAGGGACCGAGGTCCTGTTGGTATGCCCCGAGGTTTTTGGCGGCTTGCCCACACCGCGCAAGCCGTCCGAGATTGTGAACGGCGAGGTTCGTACCTGCGAGGGCATCTCGGTCGATCGCGAGTTTCGCCTGGGTGCAGAGCGCGCGCTCGATATGTGCGTGCAGGCGGGCGGCCCGTCCGAGATAGCTGCGTGCGTCTTACAGGACCGTAGCCCCTCGTGCGGTGCGGGTCGCGTCTACGATGGCACCTTTAGCGGTACGCTCACCGTGGGCAACGGTATTTTTGTCGATCTGCTGCTGCGTCACGGGTACCGTGTGATTCCGGCTAGCGAGTTCGATCCCAGCATGCTGGAACATTGTCCACAGCACTCGAACCCAACACTTCCTCACGGGTGACCGTTTTGGCATCATCCGTGAAGTTGATATTGAGTACGACCCGGTCATCAAAGACGTAGACCGAGTTGACAGGCGCCGTACCCAGGCAGCCCCTCCCCGCGGCCCTCGCGCGGGAACGCGCACACGGCCTTCCCGCCTCTTGCGCCCCTCCCGGAACTGTCCACATCAGTGTAGCCAATCCAGTCCGCCAAGGGCTGCAGCCCGGACAACGCGGCGATGGAGGGCTTCTTCGGCCTGCTCAAGAAGGAGTTCTGGTACGGCAGGGACTGGTCGGACTGGACCCCCGCCCGTTTCATCGAGGAGCTCGGGGGCTGGATCGGTCGATACAATACGGTGAGGCGCAGCGATGCGCTCGGTGGCCGCACGCCGGCCGAGTTCCGCTCCGCGCTGGGAAGGGCCGCGTAACGGTCCAGGAAATCGTCCGCAGTCCCCATTCTTGCCCCTTTGGGACAGCTTCTTGTTGGGGCGTGCCTGCCCCAAATCCTGCTAGGAACGAGTACAGCAAACTGGAATTTTTAAATTAGTCTTTGCAAATTACCTTTGAACCTTCACCATCAATTACAATTCCCTGACGGTTGTTAATTGGGCATA
>CATYZK010000032.1 GCA_958415665.1 uncultured Collinsella sp.
CGGCTCCGCCCCGACGTTCACCAACACCTACGAGGCGCCCAAGGGCTCGCTCGCCTTCACCAAGAAGGTCGAGGGCGCGCCCGAGAGCGATGCGAGCAGGAAGTTCAAGTTCCGCATCGACTGGGACTCCGCGTGCGAGAGCGAGGAATTCGCCCTCGCCGCCGGCGAGTCCAAGACCTGGGAGAACCTTGACCCCGGTCTCGGCTACACCATCACCGAGCTCGACGTCCCCGCGGGCTATAAGGCAAGCGGCGCAGTGACAGGCTCGATCAAGGCGGACAAGCAATCCAAGGAGAGCATCACCAACGTCTACGCCGCAAAGCCGGAGGGCGCGTTCGTTGCCAGGGCGACCAAGACGCTCAAGGGCCGCAAGCTTAAGGATCGTGAGTTCACTTTCGAACTCGTGAAGGTTAAGTCCGACGGTTCCGACGGCAAGGTCGTCGCCAGCGCCGAGAACGATGCTGCGGGCAACGTGACGTTCCCCGGCGTGACCGTGACCTCCGCAGGCGAGCACCGCTACCGCATCCGCGAGGCTAAGGGTAGCGAATCCGGTATCACTTACGATGCGGGCGAACACGACGTGATCGTCAAGGCCGCACCGACCGATGACCCTTCCAAGCTCTCCTGTACCGTTAGCTATGCGGACGGTGGCATCCTCAACGCTTCTCCGAAGTTTGAGAACACCTACACGGCGCCCACGGGCAGCTTCAAGGCGGGCGCCAAGAAGACCCTCGACGGCCGCGGCCTCAAGGCAGGCGAGTTCGAGTTCGAGCTGCTCAAGGTCAAGTCTGACGGATCCGACGGCAAGGTGGTCGCCACCGCGAAGAGCGATGCCGACGGCAAGGTCTCGTTCCCCGAGGTCGAGTTGAACGCCGCGGGCGAGTACCGTTACCGCATCCGCGAGAAGGCCGGCTCCAAGCGCGGCGTCACCTATGACGCCTCGGCGTACGACCTGACGGTCACAGCCGTCGATAACGGCGACGGCAAACTGGAGTGCACCGTCTCCTACGACGGCGGCGAGGCCCCGACGTTCACCAACCGCTACGAGGCCAAGGGCTCATTCAGGGCCCAGGCGATCAAGAGGCTCGACGGCCGCGGCCTCAAGGACAAGGAGTTCTCCTTCGAGCTCATCGATAAGGACGGAAACGTTGTCGCGACCGCGAAGAACGGCGCTGACGGCAAGGTCGAGTTCCCCGAGGTCGAGCTGAACGCCGCGGGCACCTACGCCTACAGCATCCGCGAGGTTGCGGGCGACGACTCCGGTGTGGTCTACGACATCGCTGTCCGCAACCTGACGGTTACGGCCACCGACAACGGCGACGGCACCCTCAAGTGCGAGGTCGCATACGAGGGCAGCGCTATGCCCGAGTTTGTCAACGTGCTCCGGACGCCCGGAATTTTTGTGGCACGCGCGCATAAGGTGCTCAACGGACGTGAGCTCAAGGCCGGCGAATTCACCTTCGAGCTCGTGGGGCTCGGTGATGACGGCTCCGAGGGCGAGGTACTCGCTACTGCTGAGAATGACGCCGCGGGCAACGTGGTGTTCCCGGCCGTGGAAGTCGCCTCTGCCGGTACGTATCGCTATCGCGTCCGTGAGAAGGCCGGGTCCGAGCCCGGCGTCATCTACGACACCGCGACGTACGATCTGACAGTCACGGCCGCCGACAACGGCGACGGCACGCTCACCTGCAGCATCGCCTACGCGAATGAGTCGGAACCGCAGTTCGTGAACACGTACACGCCGCCGACCGTTCCGCCATCGAACCCGCCTGCCAACCCGCCATCGACCACGACGACCACGCAGACGACGACTACGCACAAGCGGAAGCGCGGCACGATGCCTTCGATGGGCGACGATACATGGGCGCTCGCCTGCGGTATGGCGCTTGCGGGTTCCGTGACCTGCGCGCTCGGCATTGTCTCCCGCCGTCGTAAGCGTCGGTAGGATCTGACCGGCGGGCAGCCATGCGAGTGCACACGGCTGCCCGCCGGCTAACCGGTTCAGTTACCAAAGAAAACCCGGTTCCGTTGCTGCGGAACCGGGTTTTCTATTCCGTTTGTCTCATCACAAAGAGGTTTGTCTGCGAGGCTCTGTGCTTCGAACCGGCAAACATCTCGATCTGTAACATCTGGACGGTAAAAATGCCTCTAACTGTTACAGATTGAGATTTTCGGTTTCGTTATCGTGGTTAATCTCGATCTGTAACATCTAGCCGAGTATTTGGGTTCTTACTGTTACAGATTGAGACAAACCGGCGGAACGACCTGGACAAGCCGGTCAAAACCACCACAAAGGTACCTGTCCCCTTTGCGGTGGTTTTGGCTTGTTACCAGGGAGTCTTGCCGAATGAGGACTCGATGGCGTCGTGGCGTTTGAGTTCGCGGCGCATGGTTTGCGAATTGAGCCAGGCTGCCTGCCAGCCGCGGATAGGGTAGCGCGTCTGGTCGAGCTCAAACTGCGTATAGCCGCAGGCGTTGATGATCGTCGTTCCACACACATGCTGCCGCTCGCGCTGAAAATCGTAACCGTAGCTTTGGTGTACATGTCCATGCACCATGTAGTCGGCCCCCCAGGACTCAAGCGCTGTGTTAAAGCACTCAAACCCTCGATGCGGCAGATCGTCCAGATCACCCATACCGGCGGCGGGTGCATGGGTAAGCAGAATGTCGCACCCGCCGACCATCCTAACCTTACGCGACAGCTTACGCATGCGCTTGGACATCTCGCGTTCGGTGTACATGTTGGCGCCGTCGCGATAACGCATGGACCCGCCAAGGCCCGCAATGCGAATCCCTCGGTACGTGTACACGCTGTCTTCCACGCAGATACATCCGCCCGGTGCATGACGTGCGTAGCGGTCGTCGTGGTTGCCGCGAACGTAGATGAGCGGTTTGTTGATGACCGTAACCAAAAACTCAAGATAGTCCGGGTCCAGGTCGCCTGCAGACAGAATCAGGTCGACACCCTCAAAGCGTTCCTTGCGAAAGCACTCCCAAAGGCATCGTTCTTCGGTATCTGCTATGGCAAGGATCTTCATAGGGCGGTAACTCCCGGCTCATCGTCGAGCTGCGGAATGGTGCCTACCACGTTGTCCGCCAGCCAATTCATCTCGACAATCTGCGCGCTCGGCAGTGGGGGAAAGCCCTCGATCTGCACCACGCCGTCTTGGCTATGAAGCTCGCCGCCAAATGGATTGATGGAGCCCTCGACGATGCCATTGCGGAGCAGCTGCACCAGTTTGCGCGTCTGATAGGGCAGGCCCGGAGCGTAGCGAATGTCGATGACGCCCGAGCTCATGCCATACCAGTAGTTGACGGCGCGAACCTGGCTGTCGTCACTGGTCTCATCCCAGGTGCCATGCAGCAGGCTTCGCACGATAAGCTCGTAGTATCGGCCCCAGTTCCAGACCGGCATGGCGATGCCGGTGACTTTGCCATCGACCAGGCGATGGAGTCCGTAAGCCGTAGGGTCTACGAGCGACTTTGACATGTCAGCGCCGGTCATGACGCTCACGCCTTCGCGGCACATGGCCTCGGCAAGGCCTCCGGCGGGCACATCGCCCCAGGTCAGGATAATTTGCGCACGGGGGTCGAGCAGCGAGGCGCCAATCGCAAAGGCGTTGATCTCGCTGAGTGCGCCCGAGGCGAAGACCGACGCGTGGTAGCCGATACGGTGGTTGTCCGCCATACTGGCGGCAAGGGCGCCCAGGAGGAACTTGGCCTCGTACATCTTGCCAAAGTACGAACGGACGCTTTGGTGGGGAAGGCCGATAGAGCAGTTAAGGAACCGCACCTGGGGATACTCAACGGCAGCTCTGAGCGTGTATTCCATCAGGCGGTGCGAGGTCGAGAAGATGACGTTAGCTCCATGTTTGACAGCCGTTTCCACGGCGGCGTAGAACACGTCCGGATTGTGACAGTCCTCGAACGCCTCGGTGCGCACGATACCGCCAAAATGCTCATCGAGATACTGACGCCCTTGGTCGTGCAGGCTGTCCCAGCTCGACGTCGCACAGGGGAACTCATGGATAAAGGCGATGCGCAGGGGGTTGGCCGCCGAGTAGACGGTCTTGCCCATAAAGAAGTTGAGTACGCCGGAGGTGGACTTGGCGGGCGCCTCTTCCTCATCGACACTCGGTGCCTCGACAAGATCGACCTTCTCCTCATCACTTTTGCCGGCAATGACCAACTCGCGCCAAATCTTGCACAGACGGTTTACGACGATGTCCGTCGGTGTGTCCAGCAGGCGGTCTTGGTTGTACACGTTGAGGTAGACGAGCATAGCGTCGGCGGGCGTAATGTCCAGATGGTCGCCGCCGGCGCGCAGGTAGGCGCGCTTAAAGAGCAGGAAGGTATGGCGCAGGTAGTCGACCTTTTTCTGCGGCCATTTTTCGATAGGGTTCTGGCCGAGCATCTTGGCGAGCGTTTCGTAGCTTCCCTCACGCGAGAACTCGATCTCGTATAGGGGGCAGACGCGCCAAAACGCGCAGAACTCGCCATAGAGGCGGCTTTCGACGGAATCCCATTTTCCGGGATAGAGGCGGGTGACCTTGGCCGAAACCGTCGGGGCGTCCAGGAATTTGAGGACACTGACGCGCTTGTTGCCCTCTTGGACGTAAAACCGATGCATGAACTCGGTGACGATGATGGGGTCGCGATAGCCCTCGGTCACCTGGATGTCGTAGAGGTTGGACCACTTGCGGGCGAACTCGGTGTTAAACGGCAGCAGGGGCATAAAGTTGCACGAAAAGGCAGACTGACGGCCCTTAGTAACCGTGCCGACGACCATTTCGAGCGGAATATCCCTTAGGCCGACATTCTCTCGCTGACCTAAGGGGAGCTGGGCAACCAAGCTGTCGAGGTCCGTGAGGTACGGGTGCTCGCTTTGGCTGATGGCGCGACGGCGTCCCTGCTCGCCGCGCTTGCGTGCTTGACGATAGGCCTCTTCCATGGTGTCTACTCCCTTAGTCGTTTAAACAACGATATGAACCATGGTACCACGATGCGAAACCACCACAAAGGTGCCTGCCCCTTTGTGGTGGTTTAGGCGATGATGGGGGCGATGGCACGAATGCAGGCGTCGGCTGCCGTAAAAGTGGTGCTATCGTCGCTGACGATAAAGATTATTTTGCCCTTAATGCCAAAGTCGCCGATCTCGCTAAAGAGCACGTACGGCTCCTTGTCAAAGCCAGAGATGGGCGAGACGGCCGTTTTGGTTGCGCTCGTGAGCTCGTCTGCCAGCGCGTCAAGGGAAGCCCACTTAGACGTGTCCTTTACGGCAACGGGCACGGCCACGCGCCCAAAGGGCATCAGATGCACGAGCGTGTTCTTGGAGATGTTGGAGTTGGGCACAATGATGGTCTGCCCGCAGGCGTCCTCGATGGTCGTGTGGCGCCAGGTGATATCTTGGACCACGCCCGACACGCCGCCGACCTCGATATTGTCGCCGGGTTTGATAATGCCCATAAAGGTCACCTGCATACCGCCGATAAGGTTCGACAGCGTGTCCTGAAAGCCGAGCGAGATGGCGATGCCGCCGACGCCAAGAGCAGCGACGAGGGCGTTTGCATTAATGCCAAAACAGTTGTCGAGGATAAAGCTGCCGCCGATCATCCAGATGACGGCGCGCGCGATGTTGATGAAGATGCTCGATGCTGGGAGCGGGTTATCATCGCGGTTAAGCAGGTGGTGCAGGGTCTTGGACGCGATTTTGGCGGCAACGGCGGTGCCGATGGCCAAGATACCGGCCCAGATGATGTTGTGGACCCATCGTTGTGCAAAGAAATGAAGAATTGGCTCAAACAATTCCATGTAGGGAAACCTCCTCATGATCATCCAACCATGATACCCACCAAGAAGCCCGTCCGATCAAATTCGGACGGGCTTCTGTGCTCGATATAAGGTTTACGCGGCGGGGCTGCAAGGCCCGGCGGTGTAGCTTAGCGTCGACGCTTCCAGATAATGCCGAGAATGATGATGACGATGCCGCCGATGAGGCATGCGCCGATCACGGCTAGCGTGCGGTCTCCCGTTGCGGCGAGCTTGCCGGTCGTCTTCTTGGTGATGACCTTCGTGGTCGTCGCGTCCGTCTTAGGCGAGGGTTCAGGCGTCGGGGCCGGTGTGGGCGTGGGGTCCACGGCAGCGGAGCCAAAGCTGATGGTGCCCGCGAGCGAGGCCATCTTGCTCTCCCAGCCGTTCTGCCCAATTAGCGCCCTTAGCGCTGACTCGCAGGTACCCCACTCGGTGTGCTTGGTGGCGTTTGCGAAGGTGGGGAAGTCGGTCGTGTTGGTGATGATGTAGTTGTTGGTGGCGACGGTATAGGTCTTGGCGGGGTCGAGCGTGCTGCCATCCTTGGTGAGCGTGGCGCTCACGATGCGCTTGCCTTCGGGCTGCGTCCAGTCGATCGTTACGTTGATGCCGCCGAAGGAAAGGACGCTGCCGGAATCGTCGCGCCACTTGTACATGTCTTGCGCCTCCTGTTCGGTGTGGCCGGCCGCTACGTAGGCTTGCTGAAGCTCGTAGCTGTGATTGCACTCGTCGCTGATCTGCAGCGAGTGCTCGAGCGCTGCCAGGAAGTCCGCACCGGTCATGGTCCAGGTCTCCACGGTGTTGCCGTAGGGCGAGATAGCGATGACGTTGCCGGCGGTCACATCGCCCGCAGCGATGCCGCCGCGGATGCCGCCCGCGTTCTCGATGGCAAGGTCCGCGCCCGTCAGGTCAAGATAGGAGCCGCAGATCACATGTCCGATGGTTTGGGCCTTGGTGGTGTCGCCCTCCTTGCTGGGGCGGAAATCGGTGGTGCGCACCATCTCCCAGCCGTGCGTGCCAGATGCGTTCTCGCCGTAGAAATAATTGGTAGAGCTCGTGCCGAGCACCTCGCTCGATGCGGCGCTAAAGGCATCGTCGAGCGGCTTGATCTTGTTGTCGTGGACCTCATCAAGGATGCTCTGATAGGTGGAGCCCTTGTTGGGATCGGTCAAAAGAACGTTTACATCCTTGGCGGTATAGAGCTTCTCGTCGCTTTTGTCTGCGTATACCGCCACCGTGTCATCGTCGGTGCTTTCGGTGCCCTTGGTGTCGTACTCGTAGGGGACGGAAAGCAGTCCCACTTCGGCAAAGGCGCTGCCCGCCTCGACAACGTGGATTGTCTTGCCGTCGGCTCCCGTCACCTTCTCGTTAAGGTTGATGTGCTCATGGCCTGCGATAAGGGCATCGACGCCACGGAGCCGCGTGGCAAAGGTTTTGGCGTCGAGCGTGTGCGCGATACACACAACAACATCGCAGCCCTCCTTGCGCAGCTGCTCTGCCTCGGCATTGATGGCGTTCGCGGCACTCGAGAAGCTGGTGCCCGCGACCAGGTCCGCGCGCAGCGAGGAACCTAGCGACTCATCCATGGCTCCTACAACGCCGACCTTGATCTGGTAGGCGAACGTTGAGTGACTTTCACTGTCCTCCCAGGTGCGGTTGAGCGTCTTCGTGATGCTCGAGCTCCATACGCCGTTCGAGGACGTTGCATTCGCGCAAAGCATGGCGAAGGGCGTGCCGGTGGTGCTGGAGCCGGTCATGGTGCGAAGCTTGTCCGCGCCATAGCTCCAGTCGTGGTTGCCTGGCGTGGTCGCGTCGTAGCCGTCGGCGTAGAAGGTGTCCATGAGCTCGGCGATGCTCTTGCCCTCGCTCATGGTGGCGAAGGACTGTCCGTGGAAGGTGTCGCCCGCATCGAGCAGAAGATCGGGGGCGTTGCCCTGGGCGCTATAGAGAACCGCCAGTCCGTCAAAGCCGACGGTGCCGGTGCCCTTGCTTTCGTTGTAGCTGTACTTGTAGCTGCCGTGGATGTCGTTGGTGTGCATGACGGTCACGGTGCCGCCAATAGCGGCGGGCAGGTTCCCCGCGAAAGCGAGGCTTGGGATGCCTGCGAGCGCGCCGGCAAGCAGCGCGGCGGTTAACGCAAGCCGGGGGAGTCTTTTCATGGCAGTTTCCTTAGTCCTTAGCCAGAATGCCTGGTTGAATATCGGATTATCGACATAATATGCGAAAACCGCCGCAAGGGCGTCTGTCCCTTTGCGGCGGTTTTGACGTTTGCGCGGATAAAATCTACCAAAATAAACCTGTCCCTTTTTGGCAGGTTTTAGCTCAGCAGCATGCGGTCGTTGGCGAGCTCGCCGCCCGAGACCTCCTCAAACTTCTGAAGCAGGTCGGCCACGGTGAGCGACTTTTTCTCGTCGCCCGCCACGTCGTAGATCACGTGGCCCTCGTGCATCATGATCAGACGGTTGCCCAGACGGATGGCGTCGTTCATGTTGTGCGTGACCATGAGCGTGGTCAGGCGGTTCTCGTCGACGATCTCCTCGGTCAGGTTGAGCACCTTAGAGGCCGTCTTGGGGTCGAGGGCCGCCGTGTGCTCGTCGAGCAGCAGCAGGCGCGGCTTGGTGAGCGTGGCCATCAGCAGGGTGAGTGCCTGGCGCTGGCCGCCCGAGAGCAGGCCGACCTTGGCGTTGAGACGCGTGTCCAGACCGAGGTCCAGGCGCTTGAGCAGTTCAACGTACTCGTCCTTCTCGGCCTTGGTGACGCCCCATGAAAGGCCGCGACGCTGGCCGCGGCGCTTGGCGAGGGCCAGGTTCTCGGCAATTTGCATGTCGGCTGCGGTGCCGCGCATGGGATCCTGGAACACACGGCCCAGGTACTTGGCGCGTTGCGACTCGCTCAGACGCGAGATGTCGGTGCCGTCGAGCTCAATAACACCCGAATCGAGCGGATACACGCCGGCGATCATATTGAGCAGCGTGGACTTGCCGGCGCCGTTGCCGCCGATCACGGTTACAAAGTCGCCATCGTTGAGGGTGAGGTCGACGCCGGTGAGCGCGCGCTTCTCGGTGACGGTGCCCTTGTTAAAGGTCTTCTTGACGTGCGAGAGCTTAAGCATCTGCCTCATCTCCCTTCGTGTAGGAGCTGCGGAGCTTATAGCGCTCCCAAACCACGGGCACGCACAGGGCCACGGCGACGATCACGGCAGAGAGCAGCTTCATGTCGTTGGCGTCCATGCCCAGCTGCAGCACGATGGCGCGGATAAGGAAGTACACCACGGAGCCAAAGACGGCGGAGGCAAGACGGACGCTAAACTGCGTGAGGCCGCCGGGCAGCAGGCGACCGAGCACCTCGCCGATGACGATGGCGGCAAGACCGATAACGATGGCGCCGGTGCCCATGCCAATGTCGGCATACTTCTGGCTCTGGCAGATGAGCGCGCCCGAAAGGCCAATGAGAGCGTTGGAGAGCACGAGGGCGATCATTTTGGTGGTGTTGGTGTTAACGCCCAGGGCGCGGATCATGTACTCGTTGTTGCCGGTGGCACGCAGCGCCGAGCCGATCTCGGTGCCAAAGAACCAGTACAGGATGGCGACGATGGCCACGGCCAGCACAATGCCTAGGATAATGGCAACAGTGGACTGCGGCAGGCCCGTCATGTTGCTGACGGATGAGAAGATAGTGCCCTTGGCAAGGATGGGCGTATTGGACTTGCCCATGATGCGCAGGTTGATGGACCACAGACTGATCTGCGTAAGGATTCCGGCGAGGATTGCGGGAATCTCAAAGACGGTGGTCAAGATGCCCGTGACGGCGCCCGCGATGGCGCCGGCACACATGCCGGCCAGCACGGCGAGCAAGGGGTCGACGTTATTGTTGACGATGAGCACGGCGCAGACACAGCCGCCGAGGGCAAAGCTGCCGTCGCAGGTCATATCGGGGATGTCGAGCAGGCGGAACGTGATAAACACGCCAAGCACCATAATGCCCCAGAGGACGCCCTGCGAAACGGCGCCCTGCAATGCAATGAGCATGCTTCATACCTCCTAGGATAGGGTGGACACGTGAGTCACCATGATAGCGGTAACAATGCATAAAAGAGTTGCGGACGGATGTTTTGTCTCATCCGAAACAAGCAGGGCGAACGCCGGTCTTTAGCGTTCGCCCCAAGGACTCAGATATTGAATAACGCGGCTGTGGCGCGCGTGCGGGCCCTAGACGCGTTACCGCGCATGGCGCTACTCGTCCAGAGCGGAAAGGTCGATGCCTAGGGCCTCGGCCATCTCGTCGTTCTTGACGACGACCAGGTCCTTGCTCGAGAGGTGCTTGATCGGCATATCCTCGGGCTTGGCTTCGCCCTTCAGGATCTTAACGGCCATCTCGCCCGCAGCGTGGCCCAGATCCTCATAGTTGATGGAGAGGGTGAACAGGCCGCCGGCCATGCACATACCCTCCTCGCCGGTCACGAAGGGGAGCTTATTCTCCTTGCAGATCTGGCCGACCTGCGAAGCGCCCGCGGCGATGGTGTTGTCAGTGGGGGAGTACAGCGCGTCGATCTTGCCCACGGCAGACTCGACGACGGACTGAATCTCGTTGGAGCTCGAGACGGTGAAGTCAGTGTACTCGAGGCCCAGCTTGTCGAGCTCCTTCTTGGCGGCCTTGATCTGGACGTCGGAGTTGGACTCGGCGGTGCAGTACAGCAGGCCGACCTTTTTAACGTCGGGCAGGACCTTCTGCATCATCTCGAGCTGCTCGGCGACCGGGGTGAGGTCGGAAGCGCCGGTGACGTTGGTGCCGGGCTTGTCGTTGTCCTGGACCAGGCCGGAGGCGGCGTAGTCGGTGATGGCACAGCCCACGATGGGGATATCGGCCGTGGCGCCGGCGGCAGCCTGCGCGGCGGGCGTGGCGATGGCATAAATCAGGTTGACGTTGTCGCCCACAAACTTGTCGGCAATGGACTTACACGTGGACTGGTCGTTCTGGGCGTTCTTCTGGTCGATCTTGACCTTAAGGCCGCTCTCCTTGATGGCCTTGACAAAGCCATCGTTGGCGGCGTCGAGTGCGGAGTGCTCGGTGAGCTGCAGAACGCCGATGGTGTAGTCGGAACCGGCGGCAGCAGAGCCGGAACCAGAGTTGCCGCCGCATCCGGCGAGCGGGGCGAGCGCGAGCAGGCCGGCGGAGACCAGAAGGCTCCTGCGGCTGATGGTGATGTCCTTCATATCATTACCCCCAGTATAAAAATGGCTGGAAACACTGCACTGGGACAAAGTGCAAGTGGAACTATAGTAGCGCTGATGTCCATTTTTACAACAGCCTGGCGGGTTTTTTAATACAGAATCGGATGGGCGGTACGGGTAGTCGAATGGACGGCGGAGGGTCTTATGCGGCGGAGGCGGCGTCGTCCTCGTCCAGGGCGGCGAAGAGCTTCTTGCCGTCGAGGAGACGTGTGGTGACGTTTCTCATGCGGCCGATCTCAACGGTGCGCAGCGTGTCGTCGGCGCCTCGCGCGTCATAGACCGTTCCCAGCAAATACGAGATGCCGTCTCGTTGCTTGATGGCAAAGGGCCGGAGTGTCATCCGTGCCACTTCGACCTCTCCGCGTGCCGTGACACTCGAAATATCAAAACTCACTGTGGTTCCGTGGTCGATGGCCTGCTCGATGAGCTCGCAGGCATCGATGCGCTTGACAGGCGTGTGCGTGGTCTTGGTAGATTTGCCGCCCACGCTTGGAGCGGGCTCGGGTGCATCGAGGTAGCCGCGAACGTCGGCGCTCGCCATGGCGACCAAGTGCTGCGCCATGCTCTTTCGAATGGCGATGGGCGTGGAGCGGTTGCGCATGACCATACCGTGGAGCCGGATGATCTCTTCGTCGGTGAGCGGACGGGTCAAGAGCCGATAACCCACGCCGCGCTTGTACTCAATTTCGTATCCGGCATGGCGAAGTGCGGAGATGGCGGTGTAGATGCTGCGCCGCGCCGCCGAGATGGGCATGCGGGCGGGGTCGTCGGGATGGGCGAGGCGCCGGATCAACTCATCGGAAAGCATGGCCTTGTCCTCGCCGGTGTTTTCGCTTAATAGTTGCAGGATGCGAACGGCGCGATAGGCTGCCATCGAGGCGGCGCCCCTCGTCGTGGTCTCGTAAGTTTCAACAGCGGTTTCGGTCATGGCGCCCACGTCCTTTCCGTTTTGGGTGGCGACGGTATGGAGCCTAGGACGCGGGGCTTTCCCAGGGGTGCAGGACGCCCTGGGCGGTCGGTAGTCGTCGGCAAGCGGCGGGTCGAGTTTTCAACAGCCCTGCCCAACTGACCAAAAACTTGCCAAAAGCTTGACGGATGCTGTTGAAAAAGCGCCCCTTGGCTTGCCGAGAGGCGCTGGCGTGATGCGCTGGAACGCGTTTGGTGACGCTGTGACGATTAGAAGTCGGCGTTGCCCACGGTGCGCGGGTGCGGCAGGACGTCGCGGATGTTGCCCACGCCGGTCAGATACATGACCAAACGCTCGAAGCCCAGACCGTAGCCGGCGTGCTTGCAGGAACCGTAGCGGCGCAGGTCAAGGTAGTACTTGTACTGCTCGGGATTCATGCCCAGGTTCTTGATGCGGGCTTCGAGCAGATCCAGGCGCTCCTCGCGCTGGGAGCCGCCGATAATCTCGCCGATGCCCGGCACCAGGCAGTCGGCGGCGGCGACGGTCTTGCCGTCCTCGTTCATGCGCATGTAGAACGCCTTGATCTCGGCCGGGTAGTCGGTTACGAAGGTCGGGCGCTTAAAGTGCTCCTCGGTCAGGAAACGCTCGTGCTCGGTCTGCAGGTCGATGCCCCAGCTGACGGGGTAATCAAACTGGTGGCCAGCAGCGACTGCCTGCTCCAGGATCTCGACGGCCTCGGTGTAGGTAACGCGGGCAAAGTCGGAGTTTGCCACGTGGTCCAGGCGCTCGATCAGGCCCTTGTCCACAAACTTGTTGAGCATGTTGAGCTCGTCGGGGCAGGTGGCCATAACGTCCTTAAGGACGTACTTGAGCATGGCCTCGGCGTTATCCATGTAGTCGTTAAGGTCGGCAAAGGCCATCTCGGGCTCGATCATCCAAAACTCGGCGGCGTGGCGCGTGGTGTTGGAGTTTTCGGCGCGGAAGGTGGGGCCAAAGGTGTACACGTCGCCAAAGGCCATGGCGAAGTTCTCGGCATTGAGCTGGCCGGACACGGTAAGGCTCGCGTGCTTGCCAAAGAAGTCCTGGCTCCAGTCAACCTCGCCGGATTCGGTGAGGGGCGGATTTTTGGGGTCGAGCGTGGTCACGCGGAACATCTCGCCGGCGCCCTCGCAATCACTCGTGGTGATGATAGGGGTGTTGACGTAGACAAAGCCCTGCTCCTGGAAGAAGCGGTGGATGGCGGCAGCCGCGACAGAACGGATGCGGAACACGGCGCGGAACAGATTGGTGCGCGGGCGCAGGTGCTGCTGGGTGCGCAGGAACTCGACGGTTGCGCGCTTCTTCTGCAGCGGGTAATCCGGGGCGCTGACGCCCTCGACCTCGATGGAAGTGGCAGAAAGCTCGAAAGGCTGGGGCGCATCGGGGGTCAGCTTGACGGTGCCGGTGCAAATGAGTGCGGCCGAAACGTTTTGATGGGCGATCTCGTCGTAGTTGTCGAGCGCCTCGCGGTTCATGACGACCTGCAGGTCGCGGAAGCAGCTGCCGTCGTTGAGCGTAACAAAGCCAAAGTTCTTCATGTCGCGGATGGACTTGACCCAGCCGGCGACGGTGACGGTCTGGCCGCCAAGCGACTCGGCATCGGCGTAAAGCTGCGCGATTTTGGTGCGGTTCACGTATCCTCCCATAACGGTTGAATGATAGTTATCCATACAGTTCGATATTCTAGCAGCTCGGCTCATTTGAGCTATACAGATAAGGCATTGGCGGGATGGTTTTTCAAACGAAAAGCGCCCGCGGCCAAATGGTCGCGGGCGCTTGACGAGGTGCCTTTTGGCTGTGTGGCGCGGGGCCTGGCTACTTGGTCTTGGCTACCAGCAGCGGGTCGCCCAGCTTGACGAGCGGGTTGCCGCCGATAAGCGTTCCGGACTCGCCGACATGGTCGATGCTCTTAAGACGATCGAGCTCGGAGACGATGACGGTCACGATGTCCTCGTGGCCGGCGGCCTTGATGGCCTCGCGATCGAAGCTGATGAGCGGCTGGCCGGCCTTGACCGTGTCACCCATCTCGACAAAGCGGGCAAAACCCTTGCCGTTCATTTCCACGGTGCCCAGGCCAACATGGATGAATACGCGCAGACCGTCCTCGGTAATCATGCCGATGGAGTGGTTGGTGACGGTGGTGGCGCCGATGCGGCCGTTGGCGGGCGCATAGATGGTGCCGGTAATGGGCTCGATGCCATAGCCCTGGCCAAGCATGCCCGAGGCGATCGTCTCGTCGGGAACCTCGTCCAGGTTGACGAGCACGCCGTTGACGGGGGCATAGATGACGCCTTCGCGGGTGGCGAAGCTTGCTGCGGGCGGAACGGACGCCTCGCCGGTCGAGGTGAAGGTGGACTTAAGCGAATCGAGCAGACCCATAGTTGCCTCCAACTTAAATAGGCGCATATCGCGCGTTTGGTTTGCCGGAAACGTTTCATATCTGTTTCGCGGCTTGGTCAACACCCCCTATTCTACGCTGCTCAGCGATACCTCTGAGCTGGGATTATGTGATATATCAGTTGAAGGGAAACTTATTGCTGGCGTGTTTCTGCGTCACGGGTTCAAGTGGGGTACGCTTGAAGGCAAAAAACAAGGGCGCTTAATTTGCGCGAAGGGAGCACATATGATTGTCGAGAACCATGCACTGTGGGGCGAGGAGCCGACCGAGGAATATCCGGCGACGTTTACGTATTTGGGTGCCGAGCCGCTGCCCGATAAACCGAATGGCCGCCGCCCTGCCGTGATTATCTGCGGCGGAGGTGCGTTTACGCATATCGCTCCGCATGAGCAGGATCCCGTGGCGTTTGCGTTTTTGGATCACGGTTACCAGGCCTTTGTGCTCAACTATGTCACAAGTTCTACGGGTGACGTGAGCTTTCCGCACCCCCAGGCAGATCTTGCCAAGATGGTCGCCACGGTGCGTGCGAATGCCGACGAGTGGCATGTCGATCCCAAGCGCGTGTGCGTCGTGGGCTTTTCTGCTGGCGGCATGATTTGCGCCTCGCTGGCAACACAGTGGAAGACCGGCCCCTTCGCGGCACTTGCCGGGGCGCGTCCGGACGACATTCGTCCCGATGCCGTGGTGCTGGGCTATCCATTGCTCGACTTTGCCTATGTGCGCGACATGCAGACGCGCGATCCGCGCATTGACTTGCGTGTGCCCAAGACGGGCGGTAAGACGGGGCGCGATCTTCTCAACGACTATCTGTCGATGGTGACGGGTGGCGAGGCAACTGACGAGCATTTGGCCGATATCTGCCCCACCACGCATGTTTCGCGTCAGATGCCGCCGACCTTTGTGTGGGGCGTGTCCGACGACAAGACGGCGCCGATCGCGCAGGTCTATCCGTTTGCGCAGCGCATGGCCGAGGAGGGCGTCGCTTGCGAGATGCACGTCTTTGACCAAGGTGGCCACGGACTTTCGCTCGGCAACGCCAACACCGCGGTCGATAACGAGGACAAACAGGTGGCAGTCCGTCCCTGGATCCGCCTGGCTTTCCGCTTCCTGGAGCGCCACGGGTTTTAGTTACGGCGTTTTACCAAACGCCGTAACCACTTGCCGCTCTGGCGGGCTTTTGCTGTCGGTTCCAAGACATCGGCATCGTCCTAGCTCTCAAGGGCTTGGTGCAAAGTAATCTGTCCCCCTTGCACCGATCTGTTGATTGAACGTCGCTATGTGTTCGCGCTATCATGCATGGTTACAATTGGTTAGCCATGGCAAACGGTTAGCCATGGTGAACATAAATACAACGCCCTGTGGGCGCCGGGGGAGGAACACGGACGTGAAGCTCGATACGCTCGAGATTGGAAAGGACGCCGTTGTCGCATCGGTAACATCGGACGATCAGGCGCTCCGACAGCATATTTTGGACATGGGCCTAACGCCGGGCACCGAAGTCACCATGATGAAGTACGCCCCCATGGGCGACCCGCTCGAGATTCGCCTGCGCGGCTACGAGCTGACGCTGCGCAAGGACGATGCCGCCCGCATTGAGCTCGTGGGCATTCACGATACCGATATGGGTCCGCGCGCTAACGCTGCAATCGGCACGACGGAGCATCCGGCCCTGGGCGAGGGGACGTATTCGCCCCGTGCGGCAAAGACGGCCGTGCCCGAGGGCGCGCCGCTGCACTTTGCCCTCGCCGGCAACCAAAACTGCGGCAAGACCACGTTATTCAACCAGCTGACGGGCTCCAACCAGCATGTCGGTAACTTTCCCGGCGTGACGGTCGACCGCAAGGACGGCACTATCCGTAACCACCCCGAGGCGAGCGTTACCGACTTGCCCGGTATTTACTCGTTGTCGCCGTACACGGGCGAAGAGGTCGTGAGCCGTCAGTTCATCCTCGACGAGCGCCCGGACGCCATCATCGACATCATCGACGCCACCAACATCGAGCGTAACCTGTACCTGACGCTGCAGCTCATGGAGCTCGATCGTCCCATGGTCATCGCGCTCAACATGATGGACGAGGTGACGGCCAACGGCGGCGCCGTGGACGTCAACCTGCTCGAGAGCCTGCTGGGCGTGCCTGTTGTTCCCATTAGCGCTGCCCGCAACGAGGGTATTGGCGAGTTGGTGGATCATGCCTTGCACGTGGCGCGGTTCCGCGAGCGCCCCGGTCGCCTGGACTTCTGCGCGCCCGATGGTCCAGACGGCGGCGCGCTGCATCGCTGCATTCACGGCATCGCCAACCTTATCGAGGACCATGCCGCGACAGCGCATATCCCGGTGCGTTTTGCGGCGACCAAGCTGGTTGAGGGCGACGAGCTGGTGACCGAGGCGCTTCATCTGGACCGTAACGAACTTGACGCCATCGAGCACATCATTACCCAGATGGAGGGTGAGGCCGGTACCGACCGTCTGTCTGCACTGGCTGACATGCGCTTCGGTTTTATCGGCGACGTGTGTGGGCGCTGCGTTGTCAAGCCGCACGAGAGCCGCGAGCACGTGCGTTCCGTCAAGATCGACCGCATCCTGACGGGTCGCTACACGGCCATTCCGGCGTTCCTGGTGATCATGGGCCTCGTCTTTTGGCTGACGTTTGGCGTGATCGGCGCGGCGTTGCAGGGACTTATGGAGGACGGCATCGCTGCCATCATCGCCTCGGCCGATGCGGGCCTCAAGGCGTTCGGCACCAACGACGTGGTGCGCTCGCTGGCTGTCGACGGCGTGCTTACGGGCGTGGGCAGCGTGCTGACCTTCCTGCCGATTATCGTCGTGCTCTTTTTGTTCCTCTCCATTCTGGAAGACTCCGGCTACATGGCGCGCGTGGCCTTTGTCATGGATAAAGTGCTGCGTCGCTTTGGCCTGTCGGGCCGCAGCTTCGTGCCTATGCTCGTCGGTTTTGGCTGCACCGTGCCGGCTATCATGTCGACCCGTACGCTCCCATCCGAGCACGACCGCAAGATGACGGTCATGCTCACGCCGTTCATGAGCTGTTCGGCCAAGTTGCCGGTCTACGGTCTGCTGTGCGGGGCGTTTTTCCCGCAGGCGACGGTTCCCGCCATGGTCTCGCTCTATCTGATTGGCATTGCGGTCGGTTGCATCGCGGCTTTGGTGCTCAATCGCACGGCATTTAAGGGTGACCCGGTGCCGTTTATCATGGAGCTTCCCAATTACCGCCTGCCGAGCGTCAAGACGACGGTGATGCTGGCATGGGATAAGGCCAAGGACTTTATTACCAAGGCCTTTACCATTATCTTTGCCGCTACCGTGGTCATCTGGTTCCTCCAGACGTTCGATATCCGCTTTAATGTGGTCGCCGATCAGTCGCAGAGTCTGCTTGCCGGTCTGGGCAGCATTATCGCGCCGGCGCTGGCGCCGCTCGGCTTTGGCGACTGGCGTGCGTCGACGGCGCTCGTCACCGGACTTATTGCCAAGGAGAGTGTCATCTCGACCCTCACCGTGCTTTTGGGTGCAACCTCGCCCGCGGCACTGTCGACCATGTTTTCGCCGTTTACCGCCTACGTGTTCCTGGTCTTTACGTTGCTGTACCCGCCCTGCGTGGCTGCCATCGGCGCCGTCAAGAGCGAGCTGGGTGCGCGCTATGCCGTTGCCGTGTTCGCGTTTCAGGTGACGGTTGCCTGGATCGTGGCGTTTGTCGTGCATTCGGCGGGTATATTGCTGGGGTTGGCTTAGCTATTTATTGATGGCGTAACCTCTGTATATCAAGTTGATTGCGGCCCCGCATCTGTTACTGACGGATGCGGGGCCGTTGCTATATAATCGCCTCCGCTCAAAATGATTGGAGACGTTATATATGAGTCAGGCAAGGCAAGACGGCATCACGCTTAAGCAGTGGCTCCCGCTCATCGGGCTCACCTGCTGCGCGTTCGTGTTCAACACGTCGGAGTTCATGCCCATCGGCCTGCTGACCGACATCGCCGCATCGTTTTCGCTCACCGAGGCCCAAGCCGGCATCATGATCTCGGTCTATGCCTGGGGCGTCATGCTGCTGTCGTTGCCGCTCATGGTGTTCGCTTCGCGCTTTGAGTTCAAGCGGATGCTGCTCGGCGTGCTTGCCGTGTTCTCGCTGGGCCAGTTCCTGTCCGCCGTGGCGCCGACCTACCCCATCTTGGTCTGCGCACGCCTGGTGGTCGCCTGCGCGCATGCCGTGTTCTGGTCGGTCGCCTCGATCATGGCGTCGCGCCTGGTTGACACGCGCCACGGGGCGCTCGCCATCAGCATGATCGCCACGGGCTCGTCCATCGCGCAGATCTTCGGCCTGCCCCTCGGCCGCGCCATTGGCCTGGCCGTGGGCTGGCGTATGACGTTTGCCGTGGTTGGGGCCCTCTCTGCCGCTGCGGTGGTGTACCAGGCCGCCGTGTTCCCGGCCATGCCGGCGGGCGAACGCTTTACGCTTAAGCAACTGCCCGAGCTGCTCAAGAACCCGTTCCTCATCGCGCTTTATGCGGTCACGGTGTTCATGGCAACCGGCTATTATGCGGGTTACAGCTATATCGAGCCGTTCCTGGCACAGGTCGCGCACGTCGACGCAAGCGCTATTACCATGACGCTGACGGCGTTCGGCTGCTCTGGTCTGCTCGGAAGCTGGCTGTTCGGCCGCCTGTTCGACGGGCACCGGTTCCCGTTCTTGGCTATCACGCTCTCCGGCGTGCCGGTGGCCCTGCTGCTCATGGGTCCGGCGGCATCGTCGCTCGCGGCGGTGCTTGCCGTCTGCGCGCTATGGGGCTGCTGCTCCACGGCCTTTAACGTGGCGTTCCAGGCCGAGCTCATCAAGTACACGCCGGCGGACTCGTCGGCCGTCGCCATGTCGATCTTCTCGGGCCTGTTCAATCTGGGTATCGGCACGGGCACCGCGATCGGCGGCGCCGTGGTTTCGGGCCCCGGTATCGCCTGGATCGGCTTCGCGGGCGGGGCGATCGCCGTCGTGGGCGTCATCCTCGCCATCACGGTGCTATTTCCGGCCATACGCCGCGCAAAGCTCGTCGCCTAATCACGTCCCCTCATCAGTTGCGGTGAAATACGGACTGCTGAGCCCAATAAACCCGGCAAACAGTCCGTATTTCACCGCAACTTAGAAAGGGGCTGGGGTAGCTAAAAGAGCCCCGTCCCAAAATAGCTACCCTGCTGGGCATACAATGGATGTCGTTGTGTTGAGCTTACCGGGAGGTTGCTATGTGGGCATACGAGACGACGTTCTATCAGATCTATCCGCTGGGCTTTTGCGGAGCTCCGCGCGAAAACGTCGCCCCCGTTGCCGAGGATGAGCTTACCCAAGCTGCCGGCACCGCGCCCAACCCCGATGCTCCTATCATGAAAATCGCCCAATGGTCCGACTACCTTCAGGAACTCGGCGTTGGCGCCGTGCTCATCAACCCGCCGCTCGAGTCCGATAGCCATGGCTACGACACGCGCAGCCTGCGCCATATCGACCGTCGCCTGGGTGGGGACGTCGACTTTGCCGCCGTGTGCGACACGCTGCATGCCCACGGCATCCGCGTGGTACTCGACGCCGTCTTCAACCACGTCGGTCGTGGCTTTTGGGCCTTCCGCGACGTGCAGGAGCGCAAGTGGGACTCGCCCTACAAGGATTGGTTCCACATTAGCTTTGACGGCGACTCCTGCTATGGCGACGGCTTTTGGTACGAGGGCTGGGAAGGCCATTTTGAGCTCGTGAAGCTCAACCTGCAAAATCCCGCCGTGGTCGATTACCTGCTCGAGTCTGTGCGCCGTTGGGCCGACGTCTTTGGCGTCGATGGCCTGCGCCTGGACGTTGCCTATATGCTCGACCGCGACTTTATGAGCCGCCTGCACGCCTTTGCCCGTGAGCTCAAGCCCGATTTCGTGCTGATCGGCGAGACGCTTCACGGCGACTACAACCAGATCGTCAACGACGAGATGCTCGACTCCTGCACCAACTACGAGTGCTACAAGGGCCTGTACTCCAGCTTTAACTCGGTCAACATGTTCGAGATTGCCCACTCGCTGCATCGCCAGTTTGGCGGTGACCCGTGGTGCATTTATCGCGGCAAGCATCTGCTGTCGTTTGTCGACAACCACGACGTGCCGCGCCTGGCGAGCATCCTGACGGACAAGTCCTGCCTACGCCCCGCCTATGGCATGCTCTTTGGCATGCCGGGCATCCCGTGCGTCTACTATGGCAGCGAGTGGGGGATTCCTGGCGAAAAGGGCGGCCCCGATGGCGACTGGGCGCTGCGACCTGCGCTCGATGAGCCTGTGCCCAACGAGCTGACGGCCTTCATCAAGCAGCTCGCGCACCTGCGCTCGGCCGACGACGCGGCGGCCCGTGCTCTCAACTACGGTGCCTATCGCAACGTGGTGATCCAGAACAAGCAGCTGCTGTTCGAGCGCGCCTGCGACGACGCGACGGTGCTCGTGGCGGTCAATGCCGTGAACGAGCCCTATACCTTTGGAGCCGGCGAGCTCAACGGCTCCTTTGTCGACCTGCTGGCCGACGGCGTGCCCACGGTCGAGCTAACGGGTGCCCTTGAGCTTGCACCCTACGAGGTGCGCTATCTGTTGAGAGCCTAGCCCATGGCTGCGTCCGACGAGAGCTATCAACATATTGAGCATGGGTTTGAGCCCGTGTTCGACCAGCACTCGCGCATTTTGGTGCTCGGATCGTTTCCCTCGGTGCTTTCGCGCGCCAATGCCTTTTATTACGGCAACCCTCAGAATCGCTTTTGGCGTGTGATGGCCGCGTGCCTCGGTGTGCCCGTGCCGCCCAACGAGGGAGACTCTTTGGCGAGCGGCGAGCCCGCGACGCTCGATGCCTCGGTTGCTGCCAAGCGGGCCATGCTGCTGGACGGCGGCGTGGCCCTGTGGGATGTGATTGAGAGCTGCGACATTAAGGGCTCGAGCGACGCAAGCATTCGCAACGTTGTGCCGGCACATATCGAGCGCATTACCGATGCCGCGCCGATCGAGGTCGTTGTCTGTAACGGCGGTACGGCAGGGCGACTCTACAAACGCTATCTACAAGAGCGGACGGGGCTACCCGCCATCGTGCTGCCGTCGACGAGTCCTGCCAACGCGGCGTGGCGTTTGGAGCGGCTTGTCGAGCGTTGGAGTGAAGCCGTTGACTGGGCAGCTCATTAATTTAGATTATTGATTGAGTGTGGGCGCCGAGGTGTTTCAGAACGCCTCGCCAGACCGGAGCGGGCACGGCTGGCTCGGCGCAAACCATGCCGTCGGCGTCGACGTTCTTGGCATTACCACCGCCAAGTCGCTGCGCATGCTCAACCGAACAGCCCATACGAACGGCGCCTACGAGCTTGTCCATCGCTTCCGAAAACGGTCGCCGCAAGAGTCCCATGCGCGGTGAGTGACGAAGCGCCGCGAAGCCGCTGCCGGTACAGACGACAACGCCGCCGCACCATGACAGCCCACGAAGGTCGCACGCCGCTCGCAGACGCACGACGAGCCCGTGCGCTCGCTCGAGGCCGCCGACGTCGGCCTGGACAACAACATAGGCACGCGTCCCTGCGCCGCCAAAGCGGTCGAGCACCTGCTCAATGGGCGCCATCGCTTCATCATTGGGTGCATCTTCAACGGCGAACACAATGCCATCGGCGGTACCCGCAACGCTGCCGGCATCATTCGCCTCCAAATCGACCGGGTGGGGGAGTACGGTGCCGGAAAGCTGTGCATAGGCGGCGATGGCATCCTGCAAGTCCCAGAGCAAAAACTCAAGATCGGCGCTATCGGGAATACTGATATACGCAATGGTCTGCAGCGTTTTGGGCTTATCGCCGCGTGCGATCGCCTCCATGCCATCTCCTTTCCAGTCCGTTTTCGTTTAGGTTACACCGTCTGGCGGTGCCTCGCCGCGCTATCCTAGTGCAACCCTTACGAAAGGAACGCCATGCGCCTGCCCATGAATACCTCGCTTGCCACGCTCAAGCCCTCCGGCATCCGCCGAATCAACGCGCTCGCCGCCCAGCACCCAGGATGCATTGCGCTCGCGCTCGGCGAGCCCGATTTTCCCACGCCCGATGTGATTAGCGCCGAGGTGACCGCCGCACTGGGCCGCGGTGACACGCACTATCCGCCCAACAACGGTCGCCCTGCCCTGCGCGAGGCGCTATCCGCATATATGGGCGAAGCGGGCCTTGCGTTTTCGGCCGACGAGGTCATCCTGACCGATGGTGCGACCGAGGCCCTGTCGGCTGCGTTTATGGCCATGCTCAATCCCGGCGACGAGGTTATTATCCCCACGCCGGCCTTTGGCCTGTACGAGAGCATCGTCGTAGCCAATCACGCCAAAGCGGTCTTTTTGGATACGGAGCCTGCGCAATTCCAGATTGACGAGGAAGCGCTTCGCGCCTGTGTGACCCCGGCGACCAAGGCCATCGTTATCTGCTCGCCTAACAATCCTACGGGCTGCATCCTCGACGCAGCATCGCTCGATGCCGTGGCGCGCGTGGCAGAGCAGGCGGGCATATACGTAATCTGCGACGACGTATACAACCGCCTGGTCTACGTGGATGGCTACGAGCGCTTTGCCCAGCGCCACCCGGAGCTTCGCGAGCAGACGGTCGTCATCGAGAGCTTCTCCAAGCCCTGGGCCATGACCGGCTGGCGCCTAGGCTGGCTCGCAGCAGCGGCACCCGTCATCGCCGAGATCGCAAAAGCTCACCAATACCTAGTATCGAGCGCCGTCTCCTTCGAAATGGACGCCGCAGCCCGAGCCCTCACCGTCGACCCAACCCCTATGCTCGAAGTCTACCGAGCCCGCCGCAAACGCGTGCTCGCAGCCTTAGACGCCATGAGCCTCGACGTAGTAGAGCCCGCAGGAGCCTTCTACACCTTCCCCAGCATCAAACAATTTGGCCTAACAAGCGAAGACTTCTGCATCAAAGCCATCAAAGAAGCCAACGTAGCCCTAGTCCCGGGCGACTGCTTCGGCACCGAAGGCCACATCCGCCTAAGCTACTGCGTCTCCGACGAAAACCTGGACGAAGGCCTCCACCGCCTATCCACCTTCGTCTCAACCCTATAGCCATCAGGGACGCAACACATCAGCCCACCGACCCAAGCATTATGAGTGGGGGCGTCAGCCAACGAAAACCCGGGTTGCCCAAAGTCAACGCAGGCCGCGCCGCCAAAGGCCAGGCGCAAGGTTTTCGTAGATTCCGCACGAGCCGAAGAGCACTTAATGTGCTCTTCGTGCGAGCCAGGACCTGACCGAGCGAAAACCAAGCAGGCGGACACGCCGGCGGGACAGGGAGAGATATATGGAAGAAATGCCCAAGAACTACGATCCGTCGACCAACGAGC
>CATYZK010000033.1 GCA_958415665.1 uncultured Collinsella sp.
GCACTTGATTTAGCATACTTAAAGTATATAATCAAAGAAAAACTCTGATATAGCTTTTAAAACAATGAAAAGAATGTTGAGTACCATGCTTTGCCAGTTCACCTTCAGGAACTATAGATCCTATCGCGACGAGACCGAGCTTTCCATGCAGGCAACATCGATGAGGGAGTTCGAGCGCTCCCTCATAGAGTGCCCCGACGGGCAGCGTTTTCTTCCGGTGGCTGCGGTGTACGGGCCTAACGCTGGCGGCAAGTCTAACCTGCTCGAGGCGCTTGACTACATTCGTTCGGCGGTGGCCAGGCCGATCAGATTGCTGTCTGCCAGCACTGATGCGCCAGAGGGTAACCGTCCTTCGATACCCCGTTGCTCTGCGTTTGAGTTCGATGAAGTGTCGGCTGCTGAGCCCACCGAATTCGAGCTCTACTATCGCGCGGGTGAGCACGAGTACCGCTATGCCCTGTCCGTGCATGCGGACGAGATCGTGTCCGAAGGCCTATGGCGGCGCAAATTGGGAGCGTCACGCACGGCGATGCTGTTCGAGCGTGAGGGCGCAGAGGTTGAGCTCGGTCCCACGCTGCGTAAGCTCGTGACGGCTGCGAGATTCAACCCGAGGCTGCCGTACCTGTCGTTTCTCTGCATCAACTTTGACGCGCCGGTGGTCAAGGAGGCTGCCAGCTGGTTTCTTGACGGGGTGTTCCTGAACTATAACAGCTCCTATCTGGAGCAGATGCTCGAACAATTGCTCGACGAGGATGACTCACCCGAGGTCACGCGTTTTTTGCGCGCCGTTGATGTACGTATTGATGGCTTCAGAGTGGAGAGGGCGCCGGAGTGGCGCGGCCAGCGCGTCTTCGTGAGGCACGAGGTGGGCGGCAAGGCGTACGAGCTGCGTTTATCCGAGGAATCTGCCGGAACCCAGAAGCTCATGGGGTTGGCTGCGTATCTGATGACAGCGCTTGAGCGTGGTGGCACCGTTGTGGTAGACGAGCTCGACGCCAAACTGCACCCGAAGCTTCTTCGCTATGTGATTCTGCTGTTTAAGGATCCTGGGGTCAACAAGAGTGGCGCGCAGCTCATCTTCTCGTCCCAGGATGTGTCAACCATGCGAAACGATGTGTTCCGCCGTGACGAGATATGGTTCGCTGCGCGCGGCGAGGGGGAGGCGAGCCAACTGTGGTCTCTCGCCGACATCCACGAGGCAAACGGTAATCTGGTAAGCAAGAACGCGGCTTTCGACAAGCAATACCTGTCCGGTCGCTACGGCGCCGATCCGTATCTCACCCGCATCGAGGAGTGGGATTAGCATGGTTGCGAAGAAGTCGAAGGGCTGGCGTAGCGGCAAACGAGAGGGCCGCTCGCGCATGGTTCAGATGACGCGTCATCTTGTAGTGAGCGAGGGCAAGGAGACCGAGCCTCGCTACTTTGAGGGTGTGCGTGCGGCGTTGGGTGCGGCGAACGAGCGTAAGGTTGCCATTGTCGTTAAGGGGACCGGCAAACACACACTTGACCTACTTGACTTCGCCGTCGAACACTGCCGCTATGCGCCCGAGACATTCGACCATGTGTGGCTCGTGTATGACAAGGATGACTTTCCTGCGTCCGATTTTGACGCGATTGAGCGCAAATGCGACGAGCTCTCCGATGGTTCGAGGACCTTCCATGCGTTGTGGTCGAACCCCTGCTTCGAGCTGTGGCCGCTTCTGCACTTTCGCTACACGACCGCGCATATGTCCGCGTCCGACTGCCAGCATGCCCTCGCGCAGGAGATGTCGAGAAACCTGGGCATCGAGTACCGCAAGAACCTGGACGGGCTGTTCGAGGTGGTGGACGATAAACGGGGCGAGGCACTTCAGCGTGCTGGGCGCCTCGTCACATACCATAGGGGACTGGGTAACGTTAAGCCATCCGCGCAAAACCCTGCAACTAAGGTGGGTGAAATTTTCGATGTAATCGGGTCGTATCTGGTTGGCTAGTCGAGTCTGTGGATTGGCTTTCCGGTTAGGGCGATTGACGGATTGTACTGCGCTATTGCAAGTCCGGTGCTTAGGAGAAGTGCGGGGAAAAATCGAAACTCGCCGAGCGCAACACGATTTTTGGCAACAAAACCGCAGGTCTCGGATGTCTAAAACAGGGGTCTGGTCGACCGTTCTCGGTTTTTCACCGCACTTCCGGATTGGGCGCTCATTTTGGACTCTCGATGTCCCCACATCCTCTAAAAAAGTTCTTAAAACAGCCTTAAAGGCGTTCCAACTGGCGTTGACAGCGTAAAATACGCATGTTTGACTATGACAGAAGTGGATTTTAGGGGAGGAGTACGCCATGGAGGTGCTGGTTGTTGGCAACACCGCATATGTTGACGATGACTTTTGCGCCAAGGCATTCCCTGGGGACCACGTTAAGGTTGTAGCCGCGCAGGAAGCGCGCCGCGATGAGTCGTCGCCCCATGCCTCGTGGAAAGAGCTGCTTCAGCACTTGGAGCAGGCCTACGAGTTCGACCGCGTGGTCTACCTGTCTAATTACCTTACCCCGCATACCGATACCGTGGGCGATATCGAGCTACTGCGCTCGGTCTTTCGTACGTGCGCGGGTCGCCGGGTCCAACTACTGTATGTAGCGGGGCCCGCGGGTGCCGAGGGTGCCGCCGATGCCGCGGGGCGAACGGGCAAGGGCATTATCGCGCACGCAGCCAACGACCTGTGCCGCTACTACGCTGCTCGCGAGGGCGTTCAGACCAAGATCCTGCGCGTGCCGTTCCTGTATACCGCGTCTGCCGCGCTGGAGGACCCGTTTTTGGTGCCGCTGTTCGACGCATGCTCAACCGGATCGGCCGCTCTGCAGGGCGCGCAGGATGCGGCGTTTCCCCTGCTGTGTGCCGAGGAGCTTTCGGTGCTGGTGCGCCGTATCTTCGACAGCTGGAATGGTAACTTTGAGACGCTCGACGTAGCCGATACCTTCCATCACACGGTGGGTGAGGTGGGCGACGCCCTTCAGGCGCTGTTCCCAGGGCTCTCAGTTGCCTATGGCGATTCTGCCGGCTACGCCCTGCCCGCCAGCGACGTCGCTCGCGTGCGCTATGGCTGGTTTCAGCGCTACGACTTGCTGCGCGACCTCTCGACCGTTCAGGCTCGCTGGGATGCTGGCCGTGCAAAGAAGGTCAACCCCTTGCGCGCGGCCATCGACCGCATTCAAATGCGCACGCTGCCTGTCAAATGCCTGGAGACGGCAGCCGCCTGGGTGCTCTTTGAAGTGCTGGAGCGCTTGTTCTCCCAATCGACCCAGCTCAACGTGCTCGATTATCGCCTGCTCTACGTGGTGCTCATCGGCACGCTGTATGGCTTGGACTTTGGCCTGGTTGCGGCGCTGCTGGCGTCGGTGGGTTTGGCCGCGAGTTACTTTACTCTGTACGGCTATACCTTCCAGGGCCTGTTCTACGAGCCGTCCAACTGGCTGCCGTTTATTGCGTACTTTGTTGTGGGTGCCGTGTGCGGCTATGTGCAGCTGCGCAACAGCGAAGCCATTAGGGCGGAGCGCGATCAAAACGAGCTCGTGCGCAACCGCAATACGTTCCTTACGCAGCTCTACCACGACGCGATCGAGGACAAGCGCGCGTACAGGCGCCAGATCGTGGGTCGCCACGACAGCTTCGGCAAGATCTTTGCCGTGACGCAGGAGCTCGACGTGTTCAACCCACGCGACATCTATCGCAAGTGCTGCGAGCTTCTGGGCGAGATTCTCGAGAACGATTCGGTGGCGATCTACCATGTTTCGGGCGGGGCATTTGCACGCCTGGTGGCAGCAAGTCCCGCGATTGCCGAAGATGCCGCACGCTCGCTCACGCTTGAGCAGCTTGCGCCTCTTTTGGGCGACGGGGGTCGTTCGAGCCTGTGGGTGAACCGCGAGCTGATGCCGGGGCTTCCCATGTTTGGATACACGATCGAGCGTGACGGGGCGCCCGCCGTGTTGATCTTTGTGCGTCGTGCGGCCGAAAACCAAATGACCCTCTATTATCAAAATCTGTTCCGCATCTTGTGCGGCCTGGTCGAAAGCGCGCTGGGCCGTGCCTTTGACTATGAGGCGGTGGCACAGGATAAGCGTTGCGTTGACGGTACTTGCGTGCTCAAGCAGGCTGCCTTTGGCCAAGAGCTCGCGGCCGAGCAGGCGCTGGCAGATGGCAAGATGGGCAGCTTTTTGCTCCTGCGCGTGGTACCGGGCATGGAGCCTGTCGGCGAGCTGGTGGGCGCAATTGGGTCGGCAATCCGCGAGAGCGATGCGGCGGGCCTGGTCGATGGTGACGTACTTTACCTGCTTATGCGCCAGGCAAAGGCGTGCGACCTGCCCATTATCCGCGAGCGCCTGAGCGCGAAGCAGATTGCGGTGGAGCCCGTCGACGGCGAGGACATCGTGGCGCTGCTGCAACACATTGCTGGCACCGGTGACGGTGAGGGGGATGCCGCTTGATCTCGCTTGTCGTTGCTGCCGTCTTGCTGCTGATTCATTCGCTGGTTTGCCTGGTGCTGTGGACGCTTATGAAGTTGGGCCTGCTGCCGGTGCGCGGGCATATGCTGGCTGTGATAGTGCTGGTGCCGCTGTGGGGCCCGTTGCTGGTGGTTCTGCTATCGGTCCGCAGCGCGGTGTTTGGCGAGGGGCTGAATGAGTCTGCGTTTGAGTCGCTGCGCTTCAACGACGACCTGCATCGCAGCATCCTAGTGCACGACCGTGAAGCCGATGCGGGCGTGATCCCGCTCGAGGAGGCGCTCATCGTCAACGACCCGGCAGAACGGCGCCGACTAATGCTCTCCATGCTCACCGAGGAGCCCGACGCGTACCTGGCGCAGCTGCAGGCGGCTAAGCTTAACGACGACGTTGAGGTGGCTCACTATGCCGCGACGGCGGTGGCGCAGATCTCCAAGGAGTCCGACCTTAAACTGCAGCAGCTGGAGCGTGCCTTTAAGACGGACCCGAGCGCGCAAAACCTCAACGAATACTGCGATTTTCTTGGTGAATACTTGGGCTCGGGCTTGGCTGAGGGGCGCGTGGCTCAGATTCAGCGCCAACAGTACGCGCGCTTGCTTGCGCGTCGCTGCGAGCGCGAGGACACCCTTGAGCTTCGCATTCGATACGCGACGGCGCTGGCCGATGTCGGACAGATCGACGAGGCGCAGGCCGTGACCGACCAGCTGGTGCTCGACGTGCCCGAGGAGCAGGAGGTTTGGATGCTTTGCCTGCGCCTGGCCGTGATGCGCCGAGACGGTGACGAGGTCCACCGTGTGATCGATGCGATTGACAAACAGCATGTATACTTGAGCGCCGCCAACCGCGAGGAACTGGCGTTTTGGCGCAACGGAGAGGAGGCCCGATGAGCGTGGTACAGCATATCCGCGACCGTGCGGGCCATTTTCGCTGGATGGGGCTGCTTGTGGTGTGGGCGGTCTTTATTGCCATGGCGGCCGTGCTGCTGGTGGAGCGCGCCGGCGTACAGTACAGTGCGGGCCAGCATAAGCTGGGGATGCTTGCCGCCAACGATGCGGTGCCGGCTTCCTCGGCAATATTTGGCCAAAAGCCCACGTGCCTGGTCATTACCGATTCCGATCAAGCTGGTGTCGAGGACGTAAAGGAGCAGTTCGACCAGATCTTGCTCGACATGAAGGTCGCGCACCGCGATGTGGACCTTGCCCTGGACGGCGAGGATGCCATTCCCTCGCTGACCTCCTTCGATCGCGTGATTTTGCTCATGCCGTCGCTCGATGGCCTCGGTACGCACCTGAGCGACATTATGAGTTGGGTGAGTGCCGGTGGTTCGCTTATGCTCGCCATGCCGCCGGATAACTCGAGTTATCTGCAAGTGATTGCCCCCAAGCTTGGCATTGAATCGGTCGGATATGACTATGTAAAAGCCGAAAGCATTGTGCCGAGCGAGGACTTTATGCTGGGCGGGGGAGAGCGCTACGAGCTCTCGGACCCCTTTGATTCGTCGCTTTCGGTTTCGCTGCGTGAGACGGCTCGTGTGTGGGCTAAGACCGGCGATGCGGGCGTCCCGCTCATTTGGTCGAATGACTGCGGTAGCGGGCGCACCGTGGTATGCAATATCGGTATCTATGACAAGGTCATGCGCGGCTTTTACGCCGCGGCGATCAGCCTGCTGGGCGATGCAACGGCCTATCCGGTCATCAACAGCGCCGTCTTCTATCTGGACGACTTTCCCAGCCCCGTGCCCTCGGGCGACGGCACCTACATCAAGCGCGACTATGGGCTTTCTATTGCCGACTTTTATGCCAAGGTCTGGTGGCCCGATCTGCAAAAGCTCGCGCAAAAATATGGCATTCGCTATACCGGCGTGATGATCGAAAACTACGAGGACGCGGTCAACCAGACCGAGCCCGCGCGCCAGGCCGATACCACGCAGTTCCGCTACTTTGGCGGCATGCTGCTGCAGATGGGCGGAGAGCTGGGCTTTCACGGCTACAACCATCAGCCGCTGGCGCTCTGGGACACCGACTATGGCACGCTGTACGACTACAAGACGTGGAAGAACAAGGTGGCGCTCGTCGCATCGCTCAATGAGCTTATCGCCTTTCAGGACGAGGTGCTGCCCAACGCGCACGGCACGGTCTACGTTCCGCCGTCGAATATCCTTTCGGCCCGTGCACGCAAGATTATCGGTACCGACGTTCCGCGCATTAAGACCATCGCCAGTACGTATTTTGAGGATGGCACCGACCTGCCGTACGTGCAGGAGTTTGGCGTGGCGAGCGATGGCATTGTGGAGCAGCCGCGCATTGTCTCGGGCGGCATGGTCAACGATTCCTATATGCGTCTGGCAGCCGTGTCCGAGCTCAACATGCACTACGTGAGTACGCACTTTATGCACCCGGACGACCTACTGGATCCCGATCGCGGAGCCAAGGAGGGCTGGGAGGTTTACAAGGGCGGTCTGACCAACTACCTGGAGTGGCTTACCAAGTCTGCGCCCGACCTGCGTCGCCAGACCGGCTCGGAATGCTCGGGCGCCATCCAGCGCTTTTCGTCCGTGACGGTGAGCGTGGATACAAGTGCGGATGCCTGGACGCTCAGCCTGGGCAATTTCCACGACGAGGCGTGGCTCATGTTCCGCGCCAACAACGGCGAGCCGGGTGCAGTCACGGGTGGCGAGATTACGCATCTGACGGGCGATCTGTACCTGGTTAAAGCCACGGACAAGACGGTGACCATTGCACGCAAGGAGGGTGGCAACAAATGAGAATCTGCTTAGTACTCGAGGGTTGCTACCCCTATGTGCACGGCGGCGTATCTACCTGGATGCATGGCTATATCCAGGCCATGCCCGAGCACGAGTTTGTGCTGTGGGTGATCGGCGCGCATGCTGCCGACCGCGGCAAGTTTGTCTACGAGCTGCCCGGCAATGTGGTCGAGGTGCACGAGGTATTTCTGGACGATGCCCTGCGGCTTTCGGGTGAGCAAGAAGAGGCCGACTTTAACGCCCGCGAGCGCGAGGCACTGCGCCGCCTGGTGTCGCTTTCTAATCCGGACTGGGACGTGCTATTCGATATCTTCCAGCGCCGTCGCGTGCATCCGCTCTCGTTTTTGCAGAGCCGCGCCTTTATGGATATCTTTCGCGACGTGTGCCTGGCCGAGTACCCATACACGCCCTTTGCCGATGCATTCCACACCATGCGCTCCATGCTGCTGCCCGTGCTCTACCTTCTGGGCAGCGAGGTGCCGGTGGCCGATGTGTATCACGCCATCTCGACCGGCTACGGCGGCCTGCTCGCCTGCCTGGGCTCAAGCGTTCACCAGGCTCCGGTGCTGCTGACAGAGCACGGCATCTATACCCGCGAGCGCGAGGAAGAGATCATTCGCGCCGACTGGGTCGTGCCGTCGTTTAAGGACCGCTGGATTCGCTTTTTCTACCTGCTTTCGGAGGAGATCTACCGCCGCGCCTTCCGCGTGACGAGCTTGTTTCATAACGCCCGCAAGACGCAGATCGATATGGGCTGCGATGCGGACAAATGTCTGGTCATCCCCAACGGCATCCAGTTCGACCGCTTTAAGGACATTCCCTTAAAGCCCGATGACGGCTGGGTGGACATTGGCGCGGTGGTGCGCCTGGCGCCCATCAAGGACGTCAAGACCATGATCTATGCCTTCTTTGAGCTGCACGAGCGTCTGCCCAAGGTGCGCCTGCACATCATGGGCGGCGTGGACGACGAGGAGTACGGCGCCGAGTGCCACGCGCTGGTCGAAACCCTGGGCGTGCGCGACCTGATCTTTACCGGCCGCGTCAACGTGGTCGAGTACATGGAAAAGCTCGACTTTACCATTTTGACGAGCATCTCCGAGGGCCAGCCGCTCAGCGTGCTGGAGTCGCTTGCAGCGCGTCGTCCCTGCGTGACGACCGAGGTGGGCTGCTGCCGCGAGCTGCTCGAAGGCGCTCCGGGTGACGACTTTGGCGTGGCAGGATTTGTGACGCCGCCTATGTATCGCAAGGGCTTGGCCGATGCCATGGAGCGCATGTGCACAAGCCGCGCCCGCCGTATCGAGATGGGGGAGCGCGGTCAGCGTCGCGTCGCCACGTACTTTTTGCACGAGCAGATGCTCGCCAACTATCGCGCGCTGTACGACGAGACAGCGCGTGCGTTTGACCTGCCCAGAGAGGGGGAGTAGCCGGTGGCCGGAATCGGTTTTGAGCTCAAGCGCCTGTTTAGGCGCAAGGGTCTGTTTGCCACGATGCGCGCCTATGGCTACGCCGGCATTGTGTGCACGGGCCCCATGCTGCTTGGCGTGCTGCTCCAGGTGGGTATCTTGGTGCTGTGCGGTCTGTGGGGTGTGGGGCGCGCCAACCAAGATCTGCTGGTGTGCATGGTGACCTATACGCTGCTGGCGTCGCTTACGCTCACAAGCTTTTTTTCCATGCCGGTCACGCGCTTTTTGGCCGACATGCTCTTTGCCGAGCGCGAGGATGAGATCCTGCCTTCGTTTTGGGGGTCTAATGCCATCATGCTCGTTGCGGGCACCGTGCTCTACGGCGTCTTTTTGCTGTTCTCGGGGGCCACGCTGCTGCAGGGGCTGCTGTGCCTGTGGCTGTTCAACATTATGATCGTCAACTGGAATGGCATGAGCTACCTCACGGCCATCAAGGATTACCGCGGTATCCTGTGCAGCTTTGCGGCCGCCATTGGCGTGGCGTGCCTGTTCGCCCTGGCAACGCTGGCGCTGGGACTGCCGCCGGTCGAGGGCCTGTTGGCGTCAATCGCCCTAGGCTACGGCGTCATGCTCGCCTGGGATGTGGTACTGCTGTACCGGTATTTTCCACAGAGTGACCGGAGTTCCTGGCGTTTTTTGCGCTGGCTCGACCAATTTATGCCGCTTGCGCTTACGGGGCTGTTTACCAACTTGGGGCTTTTCGCACACCTGGTTATTATCTGGGCGGGCCCTATTGGCGTGCAGATCAAAGGCCTGTTTTACGGGGCTCCGTACCATGACGTGCCGGCACTCATTGCGTTTTTGACCACACTCGTCACGACCGTCAACTTTGTGGTGTCGGTCGAGGTCAATTTCTATCCGCGCTACCGTGACTACTACAGCCTGTTTAACGACGGCGGCGTGGTGGGCGATATTGTGGTGGCCGAGGAGGAGATGCTCTCCACGCTCAACAGCGAACTGCGCTTTTGCGCGCTCAAGCAGCTGTTTGTGACGGCGGCGGTCATTTCGCTCGAGACCACAGTGCTCTCGGCCCTGCCGCTGGGCTTTAACAACCTTATGCACGGGTATTTTCGCACGTTATGCGTAGGCTACGGCCTGTATGCCGTGGGCAACACGATCCTGCTTATCTTGCTGTACTTTACCGACTACAAGGGAGCCGTTCTGGCCTCGGGCCTGTTTGCCGGTGTGGCAGGGCTGGCGACCGCCGTGTCGTTGCTTTTGCCGCAGCAGTTTTACGGCTTTGGCTTTTTGTTGGGTGCGGTGGTGTTTTTTATCGTGGCCCTGCTGCGGCTCGATACCTATACCGCCATCTTGCCGTATCGTATCCTGAGCCAGCAGCCCATTGTGGCGACCGACAAAACGGGTCGCTTTACACAGCTGGGCCGCTTGCTCGACCGTGCCGAGCAGCGCTATGAGGAGTGCCGCCGCAAGGGCGTGCCGCACGGCGCGTTTCAGCGCGCAGTAGTTCGCGTGTATCGCAACCATTGGGGAGGTTCTGATGATCGATAAGTTGATGTCTCGCCGCTGTCTGATCGAGGCGGCTGCCGGCGCGCTGCTGCTTTCGGGCTGCTCATCTCAGGACGAATCCTCGACAAATAAGGTAAAAAAGCAGGACAAGATTAAAAAGGCCGAGGCCTCCGAAGGTTCCAAGCACCTACGCGATAAGGACGAGCTGTACGAGGTCTACGACGACTCGGACATTGTGACCATGTACCTGACGGTCTCGCGCGGCAACAGCTCCGAGAACACGGACCATAGCTGGGCCGAGATCAATACGTACTCGGTGTATGACTATGCCGACATGGGCGTGACGCGCTATCAGGTTATGGGTCTGCTGCAGCCGGGCGACGAAGACGGCCCGGTGGCCGGCGAGGTTGGCTATGGCGAGGAAGCGCCCAATGCCACCGTGCAGGTGCGCGGCCAGACATCGAGCTCCTACACGCAAAAGAATTACAAGGTGGAGCTCAAAAAGGGCAAGGGCACCTGGCGCCAACAGCGCGCGATTGCGCTCAACAAGCACATGGGCGAGGGTATGCGTTTTCGCAACAAGATGGCCTACGACCTTATCCGCGGGATTCCCCAGATGATGGGCCTGCGCACGCAGTTTGTGCATCTGTGGGTGTGCGACCAGACCGAAAAGTCCAACGATACCTTTGAGGACTACGGCCTGTTTACGCAGGTGGAGCAGCTCAACAAGACGGCGCTTAAGGCACATGGCCTGGATAAGAGCGGGCGCCTGTACAAGGTGAACAGCTTTGATTTCCATCGCTACGAGGACACCATTAAACTTGCCGACGATCCCGACTACAACCAGGCAAGCTTTGAGGGCATGCTCGAGATTAAGGGCGATTCGGACCACACCAAGCTCATTGAGATGCTCGACGCCCTCAACGACGACTCGCAAAAGATCGATGACGTGCTCGACACCTACTTTGATACCGAGAACCTGGTCTATTGGCTGGCGTTTCAGATTCTGACGGGCAACTGCGATACGCAGAACCGTAACTGCTATCTGTACAGCCCGCTCAACTCCAATACGTGGTACATCCTCGATTGGGACAACGACGGCATGCTGCGTAAACTGGAGCTTTCTCTTACCGGGTTTTCGGACTACGTGAGCTGGGAGCGCGGTGTGAGCAACTATTGGGGCAACGTGCTGTTCAATCGCGCGCTGCGCAGCAAGTCGTTCCGTAGCGAGCTCGACCGCGCCGTAAAGGACCTGCGCTCGTATATGACCGAGGCGCGTCTGAGCAAGATGATCAAGCACTATCGCGAGGTGACCGAGTCGCTCGTCTTTGCCGCCCCCGATATCGATAACCTGCCCGTGACAAAGGACCAATACGAGCAGATCGCCGCGGCGATTCCCTCCGAGATCGAGGAGAACTATAAGAGCTACTGCGAGAGCTATAAAAAGCCCATGCCGTTCTACATTGGCGTGCCGCAGATCGATAACGGTAAGCTGCGCATTAACTGGGATGCGTCCTACGACTTTAAGGCGCGTGACATTCGCTATACCGTGGAGCTGGCGCGCGACTATGCCATAAGCGACGTGCTTTTTAAGGCCGAGGACGTGCTACTTCCCGAGGTGACCTGTGATGCGCCCGATGCCGGCCAGTATTTTGTGCGCGTGCGCGCCACCAACTCCGACGGCTATACGCAAGATGCGTTTGACTACTATGTGACCGACGACGGCAAGCACTACGGCATGAAGTGTTTTTACGTGCAAGACGGCGGTAAGGTCGTGGAGGACACGTATGAGGAGGGCTAGCGCGCTGCTTGAGCGCTTGGCAGCTCCGCCTGTGCGTGCCACGCAGGAGCGTTACCGCCACGAGCTCAAATATCTCATTAACGAGGGTGAGCACGCCGCGCTTGCCTGTCGCATGGCGCCGGTGTTTAAACTGGACAAGTATGCGCGGGCGGGTGGTTACACCATTCGCAGCCTGTACTTTGACGACTACTGCAACTCGGCCTACGAGGAAAAAGACGCCGGTATTCTCATGCGCAAAAAGTATCGCGTGCGCATCTATAACGGCAGCGACAAGGTGATTAAGCTCGAGCGCAAAAAGAAGTACGGCAGCTGGATCTACAAGGAGGACGCGCCACTCACGCGTGGCGAGTTTGAGCAGATTCTGGCCGGCGACTACGACTTTTTGCTGAGGAGCCCCTATCCGCTCTGTCGCGAGTTCTACATCGAGTGCATCTGCAATATGATGCGCCCGCGGACCATCGTGGACTACGAGCGCGAGCCGTGGGTGATGGACGAAGGTACCGTGCGCATTACCTTTGATAGCAACGTGCGTGCGGCGGTGGGAAGCTTTGACATCTTTGACGCGACGTTGCCCGCGTTGCCCGTGCTGGAGCCCGGCAAGCTGGTGATGGAGGTCAAGTTTACCGAGTTTTGCCCGCAGCTGGTGCGCGATATGGTGCCGCCAGGTGCGGCCGAACTCACGGCGGTCTCTAAGTACTGCCTGTGTTATGACAAGACCGCCTACCTGCGCGGTTTTAACTACTGGGAATCGGATTTTGAGAACCGAGGGGATATTTAGACCATGAGCACCAGGGACTTTTTTAAGAACTCCGTCTTGGAGGCGTTTGGTCAGGTCGACCCTGCCAAGATCGGCCTGTCGCTGCTCGTGGCGCTCGCCATGGGCATCCTGATCTACTACGTGTACAAGCGCTTTTTTACCGGCGTGGTGTATTCGCGCAGTTTTGCCGTGACGCTCGTGGGCATGTGCGTGCTCACCTGCATGGTCACGCTCGCGATCTCGACGAACGTGGTCATCTCGCTCGGTATGGTCGGTGCTCTGTCTATTGTCCGCTACCGTACGGCGGTCAAGGACCCGCTCGACCTGCTGTATCTGTTTTGGTCCATTACCACGGGCATTACGGCGGGAGCCGGTATGTATGCGCTCGTGGGGCTCACGGCGGTGGTGATCGTGGTGATGATCGCCGGTTTTGCGAGTCACCAGGACAAGGCGCGCGTGTACATGATGGTCATCCACTACACGGGGCAGACCACCGGCGATGATATCGTGCGCGCATTTGGGCGCACCAAGTTTTCCGTCAAGTCCAAGACGATGCGCGGCGACAAGGTCGAGATGGCCGTTGAGGTGTTCTCGGACGGCGTGGATATGCCCTATGCCGACGCCATCCGCGCGCTCGATGGCGTGGAAGATCTAACGCTCATCCAGTACAACGGTGAATACCACGGCTAAGTTTGTTCCGGCGTTTTAACAAACGCCTGACCGCTCGACGCTGCGCAGACATCTGCCGGGCGATCTGCCGCTCAAACCGTCGCTCGCGTACATGAAGTACGCGTCGCTCCTCTTTCGCGGCACCTCGCCACGGCAGCTGCCCGCTCGCTGATGTTTGAACGACCTGACTGGTCTTACATTATTGCAGCCGGGTGTTGGGTATCATGGTGCTTGTGAATTCGTTGTCGGGGGTACTCGTGGTAAAGATGAAGGATGTCGCCGAGCTGGCGGGCGTTTCGAACGCTGCGGTCTCGCGCTATCTCAATGGTGGATATATTTCGACCGATAAAGCCGAGCGCATTAAAGAGGCGATTGAACAGACCGGTTACGTGCGCTCCAATCAGGCTCGCGCGCTGCGTACCGGATCTACCAAGCTTATCGGCGTTATCGTGCCTAAGATTAACTCGGAGTCTATCAGTCGTCTGACGGCTGGAATTGGAGACACCCTTCAGAGCGAGGGATATCAAATGCTGCTTGCTGACGCTGGTAGCGACCCTGCGCGCGAAGTTGAATTTCTCGAGCTGTTTCAGCGTTATCCCGTCGACGCGATTATCCTTGCTGGTACAGTAGTTACTCCCAAACATGTTGCTTTTTTTGATTCGGCCAGCGTTCCCGTCGTGATTACCGGTCAGCATGTCGAGGGCTGCAATTGCGCATATTATGACGATTTTGAAGCGGCTCGAGATCTTGCTACATATGTTGCCGATATTGCTGAAGGGCCCATTGCCTATATTGGCGCTACGCGAAAAGACGTTTCGGTGGGCGCTTTGCGCGAAGATGGTTTTCGATCTGGCCTTGAAGCGGCCGGGCGCGTTCTAGATTCAAACCTGTATCGCGAAAGCCCCTTTACGGTCGAGGGCGGCTATACGCGCGCCAAAGAGCTTCTTGGGGAAAATCCGTCCCCTGCTTTTATTGCCTGTGCTACCGACATGATGGCGGCGGGTGCAATTCGAGCGCTTACGGAAGCGGGGGTTTCCAAACCCGCGCGGCGTGTCTCGGGGTTTGGCGATAACCAATTGTTGCGTGCTGTAAGTGGTGGAATCATTACAGTGCATTTTGGCTATATGACTCTAGGAGTCACTACTGCGCGCATGGCGTTGGATCTGATTCAGCAGGATCCGAGCGAGTACGGAGCGCCTCGTCAGGTGCAGGTGGGACACACAATTGTTGAATAAATAATAAAAATACCGTTTACCGGCAAATACATACCGTTCATCCTGAATCAAAACTGCAAACGATTACACAAAGACTGAAAACGATTACAGTTAAGTCAAGTCGCTGAGAGTCCAATGATGTACATGAATTGGATCCCACTCGACATTGTGTTTGTAAGCCGCAGCATAGTGAAAGGTACGCGCTTATGGCAGCTTCAATTGACGCCGACAAGATTATCGAGTTTGTGGGTGGTAAATCCAACATAAAACATGTGACTCATTGCGCAACGCGCTTGAGGTTTAACCTTGTCGACAACGGCAAGGTCGACAAGGAGTCGCTCGAAAAGACCGGCATTTTGGGTGTTGCGGATATGGGCACTCAGTATCAGGTTATCGTTGGTCCCAGCGTAGATAGCGTTTATGGAGACGTCATCGCCTCTTTGGGTTCCGGTTACGGCAAGGGTGCCGTCGAGGATACGGACGAGGGCGCGCCTGTGCGTGAGCCCGGTTTCCTTAACGCCATCAAGTTCTACGGCAATAAGGCGTTCGATGTAATCTCCGGTAGCTTCACGCCCATCATTCCGGCATTTTGCGGTGCGGCCATTATTAAGGCAATTCTTTCCATCTGCACCATGGCCGGTTGGCTTGCGGCCGATTCCAGCACGTATGCGGTTCTGGCGGCTGCCTCCAACTCCATTTTCTATTTCCTGCCGATCGTCCTCTCGGTTTCCATGGCTCGCAAGCTCGGTGCGAATCCATATCTTGCCGCCGCTGTGGGCGCTTCGCTTTTGGAGCCCAACTTTACTGCACTCGGTAGCAACGGCGATATGAGCAGCTTCCTGGGTCTTCCGATGGTTATTATGGGCTATGCCTCGACGGTGTTTCCTGCCATGCTCAGCACGACGCTGCTGTTTGTGGTCGAACGCTTCCTTAAGCGCGTCGTTTATAAGGACCTGCAGGTTGTAATCGTGCCTACGATTTGCCTGCTTGTCGTTGTGCCCGCTACGATGTTGCTGGTTGGTCCCTTTGGTTATTACGTCGGTGAGGGCCTGTCTACTTTTGTGATGTGGCTGATGGGTACGATGCCGATTCCGGCTGGCTTTATCCTGGGCGCCTTCTGGATGTTCGTCGTCCTCTTTGGTCTCCACTGGGCTGTCATTCCCGTTCTTATTGCTAACATTTCCAGCTTGGGCTCCGACCCCGTAATGGCTGTTCTTGGCTCCACAATCTTTGCTGCCGCAGGTGCCGCCGCTGGCGTCTTTGTTAAGGCCAAGGATCCCGAGCTTAAGTCTGTTGCCCTTTCGACGCTCGTGCCTGCGCTTCTTGGCGGTATCACCGAGCCCGTTATCTATGGCATTTCCCTGCGTTATCGTAAATCTTTGGTCGAGATGTGTCTCATGACCGGCGTCGCTGGCGCTTTCATTGCCGCCACCGGTTGCGAGCAGATGTCCACAGCGGGCGGTTTCCCCGCTATCGTTACGGCAACCAATATTCCCATGTTCTGCGTCGGAATGGCAATTGCCTTCTTTGGTACCGCTGCTCTTCACATTGTGTTTGGCTTTGGCGAGGATTCTGCCAAATAGGGCAAATGGTGTAGGACCGGTTACGCGTTGGATGACGAGGGTCTCATATGAAAAAGCTAATTGTTCGCTGCGATGATTTTGGCTTGACGCAAGGTTGCTCGCTCGGTATATTGCGTGCCCTGGAGAACGGCTGCATTTCTTCTGTGGGGGCTATCGTGAACACGGGGCTCCGTGAGGATGATGCTCGCGCTCTTGCGGGATACTCCGGTGTTTCTGTAGGCCTTCATGTGAACGTCGTTGCGGGAAAGCCGCTTTCGGACCCTCGTCTTGTCCGCGGTCTCGTTGATTGCGATAGCCGCTTTTATGCATCGCGCAGGTATCGATGCTCCGATATCGATCTGATAGACCCTATTGAGCTTGAGTGCGAGGCGACCGCTCAGGTCGAGCGGTTTAAAGGGTTGTTTGGTAAGCTACCGGCTTATATCGACTGTCATTCGGTTGCGACTCCTCATGTGGATGAGGCACTTGCCAAGGTGGCCGGTAAATACGGTGTTCCGTATGTCGACATAGATTTTACTTATCTCAAAGATAAATGGAATGTCTATGCGCCCAAGCTGCCAAACAACATGGATTACGACTCGTACAACCCGCTCCAGTTTTTGATGAGTGATGATGCCGGCATTTTGACCCATGAGAGCACATTTGTTGTTTTCCATCCGGCATTTTTGGACCAAGAGCTTATGGAGATCTCTTCGTTGCGTGAGGGTCGAATTAAGGACCAGGCCGCTCTTTCGTCGTTGCGGTTCAACGTATGGTTGGTAGAACACAGTATCGACCTGATTTCCATTAAGTAGCTGCAAAACCTTGAGGCACGTTTTTGTTTGCGCGCCATAGTCAATATGGCTATGGCGCGCAATGCCCCTATGGCAAATAGAACAGGATAACGTTATGAGCAATCCGCTCCGAAATGATTTAATTCGAATTGTGGAGGCATGCGAGACCAGTGCTGGAGAGACTCCGAAGCACTGGGCTCAAAAGTATCACTTGATGCCGCTTTGCGGTTGGATGAATGACCCCAATGGTCTCCATCAGTTTGATGGGGTGTTTCATGCTTACTATCAGTACGGTCCAACTGATGCTAATGGCGACGGATCCAAGATGTGGGGGCATGCGGTCAGTAGCGACCTAATTGCTTGGGAAGACCGTGGTGTCGCTCTTGCTCCGGACGAATCGTTTGACTGCCATGGGGTGTATTCGGGTTCTGCCCTTGTACACGACGGTCGTGTCTCCATGTTCTACACTGGCAACGTTAAGCGCCCAAATGTCGATGGTAGTTTTGATTACACCAACAAGGGTCGCGAGGCCAATACCGTTATGGTTGACGCGCTCGACAATTTATCGTTTGGGCCCAAGCGCTTGCTTATGACAAATGTCGACTACCCAAGTGACCTGACGTGCCATGTGCGTGATCCCAAAGTGTGGGATGCCGGCACGGCCTGCGGTCGCTATTTGATGGTCCAGGGCGCACGTCGGCGCGTTGACGTATCGGCGGATTATTCCGATGTCGATGATTCTGCTCGCGGGCAGCTGTTTAGGCGCGTTCATGGCGATGGCAGCTGTTTTGATCAGGGCGAGGTACTTGTTTTTGCCTCTGATGACCTGGTGAATTGGAAGCTGCAAAACCGCGTTAGTTCTGACGAGCGCTTTGGCTTTATGTGGGAGTGTCCCGATTATTTTGAATTGATGGGGCAAAAGCTGCTGTCCATTTGCCCGCAGGGTTTGACGGGTGAAGACTGGAATCGTCGAAACCTGTACCAGTCGGGCTATTTTACGATGGAGGGCGATATCTGCTCGGAGTATTCATTGAATGCATTCCGTCTATGGGATACCGGTTTTGACTTCTATGCCCCCCAGACGTTTGAGGCAGAAGACGGCCGTCGCATTCTGATTGGCTGGATGGGATTGCCGGGGGATGATTCTTACGGCAATGACCCGACGGTTGCTGAGGGCTGGCAGCATTGCATGACGGTGCCGCGTGAGCTGACGGTTGGTGCCGATGGCATGATCCTGCAGCAGCCGGTTCGCGAGATCACTCGTCACTATAGCTCGGTGGCTGTGGGGGAGGGCTCGTTTGAGGTTGCCGGCGATACCTGCTTTGATATTGCTGTTGGGGGCGTGAATGGCGCGTTTGCCGCCACGGTGAACGACGAGCTTCTGCTTTCGTTTAAGCCCGCGGAGGGCGAGCTGCCCGCGCGCTTTGAGATGCGCTTTGCGAACGAGGATCGCGCGTCGGCCGGTTGCGGCCGTACCGTGCGCTGGGAGCCGGTCGACGAGGTTCGCAACGTGCGTATCGTCGCCGATGTTTCGTCTGTCGAGGTGTTCGTGAACGATGGCGCGCTCGTGTTCTCCACGCGCATGTACCCGGAGAGCTACGGTGTGTCGGTGGATGCACCGGGCGCGGACGTGAACTATCACACGCTCAGCATCTAGGCGTTAGGGCGCACCGACGCCGAGGTACATTGACGCCGCGACGTTTGGCTGCGCTCTGGCGCTATACTGCAGCCGTTACCCATGATGCGGGGAACACCCGTGTCATGGGTTTTTGCTTTTGAAGGGATGGTGCCGTATGGACGTGCGGGAATTTGAAGAAGCTTGGGGTGAGCGCGCCCGTGCGCGCGAGGCTCGGTTGCTTGCGGCGCCGCATGTTCCGGCGGCGTTGTCGCTGCTGGGTATCGTACGTCCCGGTGACCGCCTGGTGGCCTTTGCGGATGACTTTGCCGATGCATTTTCGTGCGGCTTTGAGGGCTGCGATGTGACGTTGGTGGGGGAGCCGAGCGTCGCGGCGTTTGAGGCCGCGTCCGAGGGTGTTGTCGCATCGTTTGAGGTTGAAGGGCCGCATCTTTGGTGGTTCGTGAACTCCCTTGGTGGCTTTGGCCTACGCGTGCCCGATCTGCGCGCGTTGGGGCAGGCGGCGCGTGCCTGTGGTGCGCTGTTGGTTGTCGATAATACCGTGGCGTCGGTCTTTGGGTGCGATTCGTTGCGCCTGGGTGCGGTGCTGTCGCTCGAGGCTCTCGACCGCGTGTGTGCTGGTGAGGGGCCGCGCAAGCTGGTGGTGGTGTCGGTCGCGCGTTCGCAGCTCAAGCGCCATCGCGTAGATGCCGCGGCCGAGTGCGCGCATGTGCTGCTCAATTCCTGCGGGTTTGATGCGCTTGATTTGAATGAAGACGAGGCCGACGTGCTGGATCGCGGGCTGTCCTCGCTCGATGCCCGCATGCAGGCACACTTTGATCGCGCTCGTGCGCTGGCGGAGTATTTAGCTGCGAACGAGATGGTGTGCAACGTGCGCTATCCCGGGCTGACCTCGCATCCCGATCACGCCGTCGCGACGGGCATCCTCGAGCACGGTTTTGGTCCGGCTGTGGAGTTCGACCTGATGGGACGTACCGCGGGCGAATTCTTCAGCATGCTACCGGATACATTTCGCACATCACCCGCCGGCGGCCCAACAACGCGCCTCTCAGCACCACGAGGCAAGCAAGGGAGCACCATCCGCCTCTTCGCCGGCACCGACGACCCCCTGACGGTAGCCGCCACCCTAGACAACGCCCTCCGAAAGTAGCCTATTTCGGGATGATTTTTCTGGGACGGGGATTAAAAAATCATTAGGTACACAATGATTTTTTAATCCCCGTCCCAGAAAAATCATCCGGCAGATGGAAGCAGCTAAAAGAGCCCCGTCCAAAAAGACTACTTTGCGTTGATGCTGGAGATCAAGTCGTTGGCCCTGGCGGCGATGACGTTGTTGATGTCGGCCTGCAGCGTTTCGTAGACCTCGATGGCGCGTTCGCCGGCCGGCGTGAGCGTGGACCCGCGGGCGCCGTCGCGCTCGATAAGCTTGCAACCCAGCTGTCCTTCTGCCTCATTCACGATGCGCCACGCTTTGGAATATGCCATGCCCATACTCTTGGCGGCGCGGTTGAGCGAGTGCTCGCGCGCGATGCCCTGCAGCAGCAAGACGCAACCGTGGCCGAAGACGCCCGGCAGGTCTTTGTCGCACGCTTGAATAACCAACTTTGCCGTCGTCTTGTACTCCATGCGCTTCACGTCTCCCCGCTAAAGTGTTTGCTGGGCAAACGCATAGCCTGCGTCAAGCCCTCGTGTGCTCTTCTTAAATCATGCATTGTAGCAGTCAAAGTGCGTTAAGATACTTCCCCAGTATTGGGCGCCCAAGGTTGGGCTGGGTCCTACGAGGCCTGCAGCCGACCGGTCGCATGGAAAAAGGAGAAACATGGCTACGTTCTTTCCCGGTGAGTCCCACACGTTTTCGGAGTATCTGCTGGTCCCTGGTTACTCGTCCTCGCAGTGCATCCCCAACAACGTCTCTCTCAAGACGCCGCTAACCCGCTTCAAGCGCGGTGAGAAGCCGGCAATCACCCTGAACATCCCCATGGTTTCCGCCATTATGCAGTCCGTCTCGGGCGTCGACATGGGTGTCGCGCTCGCTACCGAGGGCGGCCTGTCCTTCATCTACGGTTCCCAGACCCCCGAGTCCGAGGCCGCCATGGTCAAGGCCGTCAAGGATCACAAGGCCGGCTTCGTCCAGTCCGATTCCACGCTGACCCCCGACATGACCATGGAGCAGGTCATCGAGCTCAAGGAGAAGACTGGCCACTCCACCATGCCGGTCACCGACGACGGTACCCCCAAGGGCAAGCTCCTGGGCATTGTCACCAGCCGTGACTATCGTCCCAGCCGCGATGACCACCAGAAGAAGGTCTCCGAGTTCATGACCCCGCGTGAGCAGCTCATCGTGGGCGACAAGAACATCAGCCTCAAGGTCGCCAACGACGTCATCTGGGACAACAAGCTCAACGCCCTGCCGATCGTCGACGATAACGACCATCTGATGGGCATCGTCTTCCGCAAGGACTACGACAGCCACAAGACCAACCCCAACGAGCTGCTCGATGGCGACAAGCGCTACATGGTCGGCGCCGGTATCAACACCCGCGACTATGCCGAGCGCGTGCCGCTGCTCATCGAGGCCGGTGCCGACGTCCTGTGCATCGACTCTTCCGAGGGCTTTAGCGAGTGGCAGAAGCGCACCATCGAGTGGATCCGCGCCAACTACGGTGAGGATGTCAAGGTCGGTGCCGGTAACGTTGTCGACGCCGAGGGCTTCCGCTTCCTGGCCGACTGCGGTGCCGACTTCATCAAGGTCGGTATCGGCGGCGGTTCCATCTGCATCACCCGCGAGACCAAGGGCATCGGCCGCGGCCAGGCCACCGCACTGATCGACGTCTGCCGTGCTCGTGATGAGTACTACGAGGAGACCGGCATCTACGTGCCCGTGTGCTCCGACGGTGGCATCGTCTACGACTACCACATGACGCTCGCCCTTGCCATGGGTGCTGACTTTATGATGCTGGGCCGCTACTTCGCCCGCTTCGACGAGAGCCCGACCGAGCGCGTCAACGTCAACGGTCAGTACATGAAGGAGTACTGGGGCGAGGGTTCTGCGCGTGCCCGTAACTGGCAGCGCTACGATCTGGGCGGCGCCGCGAAGCTCAGCTTCGTCGAGGGCGTCGACTCCTACGTTCCGTACGCCGGCTCCCTCAAGGACGGCGTGGGCGGCACACTCTACAAGGTCAAGTCCACGATGTGCAACTGCGGCGCTCTCTCGATTCCCGAGCTCCAGGAAAAGGCGCGCCTGACCCTGGTGAGCTCGACCTCCATCGTCGAAGGCGGCGCCCACGACGTTGTCGTAAAGGATTCTCAGCAGTCCGTGTCTTATCGATAGGATAAGAGCTGCACATAGAGGTTGAGTATCAACCACGTTATTAAGATAAAGCGAGATGCCTGCAAGTCGCAGGCATCTCGCTTGTTGTATTTGCTAGAATCATGCGAGTTAACGATGTGGCGGGGCGTTCTTACCTTTGCTCGCTGCAAGTTCCGCACGCAAAGAAGAGCACTAAATGTGCTCTTCGTCTTGCGCAGGACTGTCCGCAGCAGCGAGTAAAGGTAAGAACGCCCCGCCCCAACCGAGATAACAAAGGAGCTGATATGTGCGATTGCACAGATCATAAGGACGAGATCCCTGCCTACGACGCACAGGCCATTGAGTACAAGTGGATGAAGGCCTGGGAGGACTCCAACCTCTTTGCCGTCGACACCGACGCCAGCAAGCCCAAGAAGTACGTGCTCGAGATGTTCCCGTATCCGTCGGGCGACCTGCACATGGGTCACGCGCGCAACTACACCATCGGCGATGCCATGGCCCGTCAGGCCCGCATGCGCGGCTTTGACGTGCTACATCCCATCGGCTTTGACGCCTTTGGCCTGCCCGCCGAGAACGCCGCCATCAAGCACAACACGCAGGCTGCCGCCTGGACGTATAAGAACATGGATCAGGCGCTTGCCACGATGAAGCGCATGGGCTTCTCCTACGATCTGGATCGCATGGTCAAGACCTGCAGCCCCGACTACTACCGCTGGGGCCAGTGGATCTTTGAGAAGCTGTGGGAAAAGGGCCTTGTCTACCGCAAGAAGAACCCGGTCAACTGGTGTCCTAACTGCAAGACCGTTCTGGCCAACGAACAGGTCACCGAGGGCAAGTGCTGGCGCTGCGGCACCGAGCCCGAGAAGCGCGACCTTGAGCAGTGGTACTTCAAGATCACTGAGTACTCCCAGGAGCTGCTCGATGATCTGGAGAAGCTTCCCGGCTGGCCCGAGCGCGTCAAGCAGATGCAGGCCAACTGGATCGGCCGCTCCGAGGGCGCCGAGGT
>CATYZK010000034.1 GCA_958415665.1 uncultured Collinsella sp.
TCGCCGATGACCTCGATGCCCTTCTTGTGCGCGTAGTTCATGAGCTCGCACCAGGCCAGGTCAAAGCGATACTGCATGTATGCCTGCAGCTCGGCCTCGTCGTGGAAGCGCTTATCGTCAATCAGATGCTCGTTGTAGCGCGCGACATCGGCCGGCCAATCATGGCGCGATTCGCCTTCAAAGTACTTCTTGACGGCCATGTAGACGCAGTACTTCTCGAGCCAATCGGCGTTGCGATGTTTAAATGCGGTGTAGAGCGGGTCGGCATCCTCGCCACCGCGGGCTTTCCAGACCTTAAAGTCGGCGGCCAGCTCCTCATGGCTCTCTGGCAGCAGGTCGATATTGCCCGCAAAGGCCGAAGGACCGGCGTAAGGGGAGCGGAAGAAGTCCGTCGGGTTGACGGGCAGGACCTGCCAGTAGCGCATGCCCATGGCGGCCAGATGGTCGATAAAGCGACGCGTGGGCGCGCCGATCGTGCCCGGTTTGCCGTCATCGGTCGGCACCGACGTGATATGGCACACGACGCCCGCACCGTGATCGAGCGGCTCCTGCAGGCGCTGCTCGGCGTGGTGATAGATGATCGACGATCCCAGCGGATACAGGTCGAGCGTGACGGTGCCATTGTGAATCTCGCACTCGTGACCGCTAATCACATCGCTCGCACATTCGTCGAGCGCCGGAATCGTCACGCGGTGTGAATTGCGCAGGCTGCGGTTGATGATAACCGTCGCGGCCTCACCGTCTTTCCCGGTGCGCGTGTAGGCGAGTACCTCGTCGTTGAGCGCGAAGGCCTTGATATCGCCGTCAACCATAAACGGCAGGGCACGGCGCACGGCCGAGGCATTTTTAAGGATGGCGAGCGTATCGAAGTCGTGCAGGTCTTCCTTCAAAGGCAACGTGCGGCGATTGCCCGGATCGGTGAGGCCCTCCAGGCCGTACTCATCGCCGTAATAGATCGAGGGCACACCGGGGAAGGTCATCTGCATGAGCGTGGCGAGCCAAAAACGACTCTTAGCCAGGCCCATCGAGTTCTCGTCCAGACGCCATTTGCTGCGCTCGCACTCGGGCAGCTGCGACTCGTCGGGGCCGCCGCCGAGCACCGAGATGATACGCGGGCGGTCGTGGCTCGACAGCAGGTTGAGCGCGCAGGACAATGCCTCGCTCGGATAGTTCTCGCGCAGGGTCTCGATATCCTCGGCTGCCTGGTAGGCGTTCTTGTAGCCCATCAAAAAGCCGATGACCATGTCGCGGAAGGGATAATCCATAGCCGAGTCGAGCTCGGAGCCTTGTAGATAGCGACGCAGATGGCCGTAGCTGATTTTGTTGGAGGCGTCTTCCCAGACTTCGCCGAGCAACAGTGCATCAGGCTTTTCGGCAAGCACGGCCTTTTTGATTTCGGCTAGGAAATCGTCGGAAAGCTCGTCGGCCACATCCAGGCGCCAGCCATGGGCACCAGCGCGCAGCCATTTACGGATCACGCCGTCCTTGCCCAGGAGCCGCTCGCGTACCAGCTCGGAGCTCTCATTGATGGCGGGCATGTTACCCACGCCCCACCAGCAGTCGTACGAGCCGTCCTCGTGGAAATAAAACGCATCGCGCCACGGCGAATCCTCGCTCTGCCACGCGCCCACGCCGGGGTAGTTGCCATAGCGGTTGAAATAGATGGAGTCGTCACCCGTGTGGTTAAAGACGCCGTCCAGAATGATGGAAATGCCCAGCTTCTCGGCCGCCTGACACAGCTCGGTAAAGTCCTGCTCGGTGCCCAGGATCGGGTCGATCTTGGTGTAGTCGGCCGTGTCGTAGCGGTGGTTGCTCGCGGCTTCAAAGATGGGATTGAGGTAGATCGCCGTAAAGCCCAGCTCGGCGATGCGAGGCAGGTCTTCTTGGATGCCCTTGAGCGATCCGCCGTAGAAGTCCCAGGTCTTGATGGAGCCATCCTCGGCGCGCTCGTATACGGGCGGCTCGTTCCAGTCCTCGACCATGCGGCGCTGGATTCCGTTGCGCGGCTTTTCGATCTGAGCCAGCGTACGCTCGCGCCAGTGCTCGTCGCGGGCATAGCGATCGGGGAAGATTTGGTAGACCATGCCGAGCTCGTACCACTCGGGTCGAACTTCGCGGTGCTTATAGACGGTAATTTGGAAGGACGGCACCTCGGCGTAGTCGTAGTTTACGCCCTCGCCGCCGGTGCGGCCCTGCGGTGCACCCAAGCGAACCTCGGGCTGGCCCTCGATATTGCAGATAAAGCTGTACCAGATAAGACAGGGCTCGGTGCACTCAAGCTCTACGGAAAATATGCCGTCGCCTTCGTGCGTCATGGGATATCGAGACTCGCCGATCTCATCGACCCAAGTGCGCAGGGTGAGCGTTGCCTGGTTGGGGTCGGCATCCTCCAAGATCACCGAGAGCGAAACGGAAGTGCCAGTGGTCACAGCACCAAACGGAGTGCGAAACTGCGGCAGGCGGCTGTTGTGTATCAATCTCATAGTACGGTCCAGTTCAATAGAATCATGGCCTGCTGGCCATGGGCTTTACGCACAGGATGTAAGTATATCTGTTGTACACAGGCTGTATAAACAACATCCGTTTACCATCGGCGAACGGTTGTCCTAGAAAATCGTTTTACCACTACCTACGGAGAAGGGGCGCCCGGTTGGAGCGCCCCTTGCTAAGGGTTTGATGAGGTTTTGGATCGTCTGGATTAGCGACGCTTGCGGGTGGCCGTAGCCTTGCGGACGGAGGTCTTCTTGGTCGGAGCCTTTTCCTCGGTCGAAGTGGCGGGGGAGACCGGGGCCTTCTTGGCAGGCTCGGCTTTAGGCTCGGCCTTTGTCGTAGCCTTCGGAGCGGTCTTGACCTCAGCGGGCTTCGGTGCCGGCTTGGCCTTTACTGCGGGCTTGGGCTCCTCTTTGACAGCGGCGGCCTTAGCCTCTGCCTTGGGAGCGGCAGCCTTGGCCGTGGTCTTTTTGGCCGTCATCGTTGCGCGCTTGCGCGTGGTGGTCTTGGCGGTCGGCTTGGCCTCGACAGCTGCCTCGGCCTTGGGCTCGGCGGCTGCCTCCTCGACCTTGACGGCAGGCTTTGTGGCAGCCTTCGGAGCGGCCTTGGTCGCAGTAGCCTTAGCGGCCGTCGACTTCGTTGCCGTGGTCTTCTTGGCAGCTGTTGCCTTCTTGGCGGTCGTGGTCGTCTTCTTGGCAGTGGTCTTTGCCGGAGCCTTGACGGCGGGCTTGGCCTCGACGGCGGCTTCAGCCTTTGCCTCGGGAGCGGCCTCGGCCTCAGCAGCCTTCTTGGCAGCGGCGGTCGTGCGCTTGCGCGTGGTCGTTGTCTTGGCAGCGGTGGTCTTGCTCGCGGTCGCGGTCTTGCTCGCAGCGGCCTTCGTGGTCGTGGCCTTCTTAGCCGTCGTCTTACGAGTCGCGGTCTTCTTAGCTGCGGGCTTTGCAGCTGGCTTGACCTCGGCCTCTGCCTCAGGAGCAACCTCAGCCTTCACCTCAGGCTCGGCCTTTGCGGGCTCGGCCTCAACCGGCTCCTCAGCGGCCACCGGCTCAGCAACAACCTCGGGCTCGTCGACAACAGCCGCCGGCCTCTCAATCTCCGGGTGCATAAAGAAATACAGGTCCAGATACTTGTCGGCCGAGCGCGTCCAGCTAAAGTCCTGGCTCATGGCCTGCGTGACCAGCTGGTTCCAGGCATCGCGGTTATCCCAGAACAGACGCGCCGCGCGGAACACGGCGTCGCCCATCTCGTCGCCGTTAAAGTTGCTAAACGAGAATCCCGTGCCCTCGCCGGTAAACTCGTTATATGGGATCACGGTGTCCTTCAGGCCACCGGTCTCGCGCACGATGGGCAGGGTGCCGTAGCGCATGGCAATGATCTGCGACAGGCCGCAGGGCTCAAACTTCGAAGGCATCAGGAACATATCGGCGGCGGCATACATGCGCTGCGACAGCGCCGGATCGAACTCGATGCGCGCGGCCATGGTGCCGGGGTACTTGTCCTGGAAGTAGCGCAGGCCGTCCTCGTAGTCGCGGTCGCCGGTGCCCAGCACCGCCACCTGCACGCCGCCGGCCAGAATGCGGTCGAGCGCGTACGTGACCAGGTCCATGCCCTTCTGGCGCGTCAGACGCGTGACCATCACCATGAGCGGACGGTCGTCGCGAACCTCGAGCCCCAGCTCTTCCTGCAGCTTGGCCTTGCACACGGCCTTGCCGGAACGGTCATCAACCGTGTAGTTGGCGGCAATGCGCTTGTCGGTCGCCGGGTCAAAGCCCGCGACGTCGATGCCATTCAAAATGCCCTGCAGCGCATAGGAGCGCTCGCGCAGCACGCCGTCCAGGCCCTCGCCAAACTCGGGCGTCTGGATCTCGTTGGCATAGGTGGGGCTCACCGTAGTGATGGCGTCGGCATAGCGCAGCGCGCCCAGCATGTAGTTGATGCTGCAGGCGTCGCAACGCAGCTGCGAGGCGGCCGCGGGAATATGCGCCACGCCCAGGATGTCCTCCATCACGGTGTCGCTAAACTGACCCTGGAACGCCACGTTGTGGATCGAGAACACGGTCTTGACGCGGTCATACAGCGGCAGGCCCTGGTAGAACTCGCGCAAGAACACGGGCGCCAGTGCCGTCTGCCAGTCGTTGCAGTGCAGGATGTCGCACTCAAAACCGGCCGGCAGGTGCTGCAGGCTCTCGGTGATGGCCTTGGAGAAGAACGCGAAGCGCTCGCCGTCGTCAAAGAAGCCGTACGGATAGTCGCGCGCAAAATAGCGCTCGTTGTCGATGAACATATAGGTGACGCCGTCGTGCTCGAGCTTCTCGAGCCCGCAGTACTCGTTGCGCCAGCCCAGGCTCACGTAAAAGTCGGAGAAGTGCTCCATCTGCGCCTTGTACTCATCCTTGATGGTGGCGTACTTGGGCACCATCACGATGACCTCGGCGCCGGCGCGCACAAGCGCCGCAGGCAGCGAGCCCGCCACGTCACCCAGGCCACCGGTTTTAACAAACGGTGCGCACTCGGCCGAGGCAAACACGATCTGCATCTTTTTGCTGGAATCTGCCATATTGTCTCCCATGTTGCAATTCGAGAATAGCCGCCTGGCGCTAACCGGGCGGCTATTCTACATGTTACGAGCGATGTTGCGGTGCCAACGTTAACGTACGACGGTGGTATCAGAAGTTAACGGAGCCTTGCCTAGCACCAGGATGTTCTCGGGCGTGCCGCGAAGCTCGGTGTTGGTGGGAACCACGTTGTTCTTGTCCAGAATGGCATTCTCAACACGGGCGCCGCTCTTGATGACGCAGCTCTGGTTGATGATCGAGTTGGTCACCGAAGCGCCTTCCTCAACCACAACTCCGCGCGACAGGATCGAGTTGCGCACGGTGCCCTTGATGATGCAACCGGCCGAGATGATCGAGTTGCACGCGTGGCTGCCGGTCGCATAGCGCGAAGGCGGCACGTCGTGAGCCTTGGTCAGGATCGGGCGCTCGGGATCGAAGAGCTGGTCGGCCACGGTCTGGTCGAGCAGGTCCATGCTGCGGCGATACAGCGACTTCTCGCTAAACACGCCCACGACCTCGCCCTTGTACTCGTAGCTGCACACGTCGATGTTGCCAAAGTCGCCCTGGAGTGCCTCGAGCAGGTCCAGATAGTCGGCGGCCTGGTAGTGGTCGATAATCTCGAGCAGCGTCTCGCGGTTGACGATGCAGCAGTCCATAGAGGCGTTGTCGCCGTACACGACGCCGGCGCTCACGCCCGTCAGGCGGCCGTTCTCGTTAATCTCGAGCTTGGTCTCGTCATCGACGTTGCGCGTGGCCTTGCAGTACACCACGGTCATCTGGGCACCGGAGTTCTCGTGCGCCTCGATGATGGTGTTGAGGTCCATGTTAAAGATGATGTTGGTGCCCATCATCACGACATAGGGTTTGTCCGAGCGCTGGAACAGCGTCTTGTTGGAGATGATGTCGCGCAGCAGGAAGCGCATGCCGCCCTTGGTGGTGCCATACGCGTTGCCGGGCACCATGAACAGGCCGCCCTTCTTGCGGTCCAGGCCCCAGTCCTTGCCTGAGCCCACGTGGTCGATCAGCGAGCGGTAGTTGCCCGGCATGACGACGCCGACGGTCTTGATGCCGGCATTCATCATGTTGGACAGCGGAAAGTCGATCAGGCGGTAGCGGCCCAAAAACGGGACGGACGCGATGGGGCGGTCCTTGAGCAGCACGCTGCCGTAGGTCGAAGAGTAGTTAGCGGTGATGTAACCGATGGCCTTGCGATTGATCATCGGATCATTCCCCCTTCCCGATAACGACGTCATTTCCAACGACGGCCGTATCCTTGGTGGTATCGACAGAGCCGAGCTTCACGCCCTCTTCGACCGTGGAGTTCTCGCCCAAAATTGCGCGGCAGATGTGCGCGCCGCTCTTAACGTGCGCACCCGGCAGCAGCACGGAGTCCTCAACCACGGCGCGCTCCTCGATGATGACATCGGTCGAAAGGATCGAGTGGCGAGCGGTGCCGTAGATCTTGCAGCCGTTGGAGACCAGGCAGTCGTCCAGGCGGCCGTCCGGGCCAATGTAGTGCGGCGGACGCGTGGTGATGTTGGACATGATGGGGAAGTTCTTGTCAAACAGATCGAACTCGGGGTTGTTGCCCAGCAGGTCCATCGAGGTCTCATGGAAGCTGGCGATGGTGCCGACGTCCTTCCAGAAGCCGTGGAACTCGTAGCTGTACAGACGCTTGTTTTCGCCGAGCAGCTTGGGGATGATGTCCTTGCCAAAGTCGTGGCTTGAGCGCTGGTCCAGAGCGTCCTCCTCGAGCGCCTCGATCAGCACGTCGGCCGAGAAGATGTAGATGCCCATGGATGCGAGGTTCGAATCGGGCTTCTCGGGCTTCTCGGTAAACTTGGTGATGCGGCCGTCCTCGGGGTCGGTGGTCAGGATGCCAAAGCGGCTGGCCTCCTCCCACGGCACGGGCATAACGCTCACCGTAAGATCGGCATTGTTCTCAATGTGTGTCTTGAGCATCTTGCGGTAATCCATGCGATACAGGTGGTCGCCGGAAAGAATCAGGACGTACTTGGGGTCGTTGGCCTTGATGTAGTCGAGGTTCTGCGTAATGGCGTCGGCCGTACCCGCATACCAGGCGCCGCCGGTCTGCGTCTCGTACGGCGGCAGGATCGACACGCCGCCGTCACGGCTGTCCAGATCCCAAGCCTCGCCGGAGCCCACATAGGCATGCAGCAGGTAGGGACGATATTGCGTCAGAACGCCCACCGTGTCGATGCCCGAGTTGGAGCAGTTGGAGAGCGAAAAGTCGATAATGCGGAACTTGCCACCAAAGCTAACCGCCGGCTTAGCGATCTTTTGGGTGAGTGCCCCCAATCGGCTGCCCTGTCCTCCTGCGAGGAGCATCGCGATGCATTCTTTCTTACTCATCGATTTCTCCTTCTGTCATCGATGTTCCTAAACCCATTAGCGACGGGCACGGCGCTCGGTCGCGCCCGTCGAGTAATGCCGTGCGGCAAAGGGAGCTCGCGCGCCTTTACGCGTGCCAGATCTCGTCGCGGTACTCGCGAATGGTGCGGTCGCTCGAGAACCAGCCGGAGGAGGCTGTGTTGAGCAGGGCCTTGCGGTTCCAGGTCTCCTGGTCGCCGTAGCTGTTCGTGAGCTTCTCCCATGCATCCACGTAGCTGCGGAAATCGGCCATGACCAGGTCGGGGTCGTTGTTGTTCATGAGCTCGTTGTAGATGCTCTCGAAGTTGCCCGAAAGACCCGCAAAGGTGTTGTCCTTGAGCTCGTCCATCACGCGGCCCAGACGCTCGCGGTCGCCGTTGAGCGTGTCCCATGCAAAGTAGCTGTTCGACGCCCAGAGCTGCTCGACCTCGGGGGCGGTCAGGCCAAAGATGGCCTCGTTCTCGCGGCCGGCCAGGTCGGCGATCTCGATGTTGGCGCCGTCGAGGGTGCCCAGCGTAATGGCGCCGTTCATCATGAGCTTCATGTTGGACGTGCCCGAGGCCTCCTTGCCGGCCGTGGAGATCTGCTCCGAGATCTCGGCGGCGGGGTAGATGAGCTGGGCGTTGCTCACACGGAAGTTGGGGATGAAGCAGACCTTCATGACCTCGTTGACGCGGGCGTCGTTGTTGATGACCTCGGCCACGGAGTTAATGAGGCGGATGGTCTCCTTGGCAAAGGTGTAGCTCGAGGCAGCCTTGCCGCTAAAGATGAAGGTCGTCGGCGTCACGTGGAAGTTGGGATCGGCGATGCGACGGTTGTAGATGTCCATCACCTTCATGATGTTCATGAGCTGGCGCTTGTAGGCGTGGAAGCGCTTCACCTGAACGTCGAAGACGGTGTTGGGGTCGATGACCAGACCAGTCTCGGCCTTAACGTAGGCGGCCAGGCGCTCCTTGTTAGCGCGCTTGGAGGCACCCACGGCCTTGAGGAACTCGGTGTCGGTCTGGAAACCTTTAAGCTTCTCCAGCTCAAAGGCGTCCTTGAGCCAGCCATCGCCAATGGCCTCGGTCACGAGCTTGGCATAGGTGGGGTTGGCCTCGGCAAAGAAGCGACGGTGCGAGATGCCGTTGGTCTTGTTGTTGAACTTCTCGGGCGTCAGGGCATAGAAGTCCTTGAGCACGATGTTCTTGATGATGTCGGAGTGGATCTTTGCCACGCCGTTGACGCTATGGCTGCAGATCACGGACAGGTTGGCCATGCGAATCTCGCCGTCCCACAGAATGGCGGTCTGGCGCAGGCGCTCCTGCCAGCCCTCCTGCGTGGTGTCAAACGACTCGTGCCAACGACGGCTGATCTCATCGATGATCTGGTACACGCGGGGGAGGAGCTTGGAGAACGTGCCGATGGGCCACTTCTCCAGGGCCTCGGGCAGGATGGTGTGGTTGGTGTAGCTCACGACCTGCGTCACGATGTTCCAGGCGTCATCCCACTCGAGCTTCTTCTCGTCGATGAGGATACGCATGAGCTCGGGGCCGCACATGGCGGGGTGGGTGTCGTTGGTGTGGATGGCAACAAACTGCGGCAGCAGCTCCCAGTTCTCGCCGTGCTCCTTCTCAAAGGTGTCGAGCAGGCTGTAGATGCCGGCCGAGACAAACAGGTACTCCTGCTTCAGGCGCAGCAGACGGCCGTGCTCGCCGGCGTCGTTGGGGTAGAGGATGGCGCTGATGGCCTCGGCCTCGGCGCGCTCGGCGTCGGCCAGGGCGTAGTCGCCGCGGTTGAAGGCCTCAAGGTCAAAGTGCTCCTCGACCGGCTCGGCTGCCCAGACGCGCAGCTTGTTGACGGTCTCGCCGGCATAGCCCACGACGGGGATGTCATAAGGGACGGCCAGGATATCCTGCGTGTCCACCGTGCGGTAGAACGTGCGGCCGTCCTCCTCAAAGCCCTCAACGCGGCCACCAAACTTGATGGTCACGGCCTTGTCCTGACGACGGACCTCCCAGGGATAGCCGTGGGTGAGCCACTCGTCGGTGGTCTCAACCTGGCTGCCGTTGACGATCTCCTGCTTAAACAGGCCGTAGCGGTAGCGCATGCCGTTTCCGTAGCCGGCAATGCCCTCGGCTGCCATAGAATCCAGGAAGCACGCGGCCAGACGGCCCAGGCCACCGTTGCCCAGTGCCGGATCGGGCTCCTGGTTCTCGATGACGGACAGGTCGAAGCCCATGTCGTCGAGCGCCTCGGCGACCATGTCGCGCACGCCAAAGTTGAGCAGGTAGTTGTCGAGCAGACGGCCGATCAAAAACTCGATCGAGAAGTAGTACACGCGCTTTTTGCCCTCGGCGGTGACGCGGGCGTCGCTGGTGGTGGCAACGGTGCGGGCCTTCTCGGCCACGAGCTTGGCCAGGGCGTTAAAGCGGTCGAGGTCGCTGGCGGCCTCGACGCTCTTGCCGCTGATGCTCATGACGGCATCGCGATAGAGCTCGGTAAACTCTTGCTTGTTGTCGAAGATCTTGTTCATACGTTCCTTTCCCCCGGGGATATCTCCCGGAACGGTTATGACTTACATCCTACGCCCCAGCGGGGCGGGTAATTACAGCGGTAACGGCTTTGTTACGCGTCCTTAGCAGTCGACTTAACGGCGGCTGATTTGGCCTTGGTAGCAGTCTTTTTGGCAACCGGCTTTTTGACTGCGGGCTTCGCGGTAGCTTTAGCAGCAGGCTTCGCAGCAGCTTTGGTCTTGGTCGTCGTAGCCTTCGCCTTAGCCGGAGCCTTCTTGGCCGCGGCTGCGGCCTTGGGCTTCACCGAAGACGTGCGCTTACGCGTGGCCTTCTTAGGCTCCTCGACCACCGGTGGCTTATAGCTGCTGGGACCACGGCGCTTAAGCACCACGCCCGCCAGGCCGGGTACCTTGATCTCGATAGAGTCCATCTGCCCGTTCCAGGGGTAGGGCTCGCTCGAGCAGGTGTAGGGTTCCTCGCCGGCATAGCCGCTGCCGCCAAACTCGGGACGGTCGGAATCGAAGATGACCTCCCAGTCACCCTCGCGCGGCACTCCCACGCGGAAGCTCTCGTAGCTCGCCGGGTCAAAGTTGATCAGGATCACCAGATCGTCGTCCACGTCCTCGCCCTGGCGCACAAAGCTCACGATGGACTGCTTGGAGTTGTCCGCGTCGATCCAGGTAAAGCCGTCGTCGGTGTAGCCGCGTTCGTACAGGGCGGGCTCGGCGGTGTACAGGTGATTGAGCGCCTTGATAAACGCCTGGTGATGACGGTGAGTCTCGTACTCCTCGGTCAGGAACCACTGGATGGACTCATAGTAGCGCCACTCGATAAACTGGCCGATCTCGTTGCCCATAAAGTTGAGCTTGGCACCGGGGTGCGTCATCTGGTAGAAGGCCAGCGTACGCAGGCCGGCAAACTGGCGCCACCAGTCGCCCGGCATGCGGCCGATCAGCGAGCACTTGCCGTGCACGACCTCGTCGTGGCTTAAGGGGCAAATGAAGTTCTCGGTAAAGGCGTACATGATGGAGAACGTGAGCAGCCCGTGGTTGCCGGGGCGCCACGGAAAATCGGTCTGCATGTAGTGCAGGGTGTCGTTCATCCAGCCCATGTCCCACTTGTAGTGGAAGCCCAGGCCGCCGTCCTGCGGCGGATAGGTCACGAGCGGCCACGCGGTGGACTCCTCGGCCATCATCATCACGTCGGGGTAGTGCGCCTCCACAGCGCAGTTGACCTGACGGATAAACGCGCTGGCGTCCAGATCCTCCTCGGTACCATACTTGTTGAACTTCTTTTGGCCGGGATCGTCAATGCCAAAGTTGAGGTACAGCATGCTGGACACGCCGTCCATGCGAATGCCGTCCACGTGGAAGTTCTCGAGCCAGTACAGCACGTTGGAGACCAGGAAGGAGCGGACCTCGCCGCGGGCGAAATCGAACTTATGCGTGCCCCAGTTGGGGTGAATCTCGTGCTCAAACAGCATATGGCCGTTAAAGGTGGCAAGGCCGTGGGAGTCGGCGCAAAAACCGCCGGGCACCCAGTCCATGATCACGCCGATGCCCGCCTCGTGACACGCATCGATAAAGTGCATGAGCTGCTGCGGGTTGCCATAGCGCGACGTGGCAGCATAGTAACCGGTCGTCTGGTAGCCCCAAGAGCCATCGAAGGGATGCTCCATGAGCGGCATGACCTCGATGTGCGTATAGCCCATGTCGCGCACGTAGTCTACGAGCTCCACCGACAGATCGTCGTAGGTGTAAAACTCGCCGCGCTGCGCGGGGAAGGGATCCATGGGGCCGGGATAGTTGCCGTACTCGTCGGGCTCGCCCTGCGGCGCGTCGCCGTGGCGCTTCCACGAACCAATATGCACCTCGTAAATGTTGAGGGGCTGCGACATGTGGTTATGGCCTGCACGGCGCTTGAGCCACGCGGCATCGTTCCACTTGTAGCCATCGAGCGTCCACAGCACGCTTGCCGTTCCCGGAGGGCACTCGGCCTTAAAGGCGTACGGATCGGCCTTGTAAAGCTTTTCGCCTTCGTTGGTCTCGATCAGATACTTATAAAGCTGTCCCTGCTCGGCGCCAGGAATAAAGCCTTCCCAGATAGCGCTCGTATGCACGGGCACCAGCGGGTTGGCTTCCTCATCCCAGTCGTTAAATTCGCCAATGACATGGACACTCTTTACGTCGGGCGCCCAAACGCAAAAGCGCCAGCCGCGCGTGCGCTGCTGCGTGTCGGGATGCGCGCCCATCTTTTCCCAGCTGCGCTCCCACACGCCAATGCCAAACAGATAGACATCGTCCTTGGAAAGCTCCGGTGCGTGCGGGGCGGCCTTACGGGTAGCGGGCTTTTTGGTTGCTGGCTTTAGCTTTGTATCGCTCACGTTTGATCCCATCATGACGCGGCAGCGTGTTGCCTTGGTGACTAGATGCGAAAGGTCCAAGGCTGCACGAATCGAAGGGACGGCGATAGTTCTATGATTCGTTCCACCTCGCGTGCTCGGTGGAACTTTCGGCAGAAACTACGATAACACCTGTACGTTACTTTTATGAAGGAAAGTGGTTTTAGGGCGGCGTTTAATCGGTAAGCGCCATGTTTAGACCACTGGCAGAATTGCCGTGGTAAAACTCTTGACAGTTTTACCAATTAGGGTTTCAAGATTGTTAGTCTGACGTTTGGTAAAACGTTTTTAGCAGGATGTTTACCATTTGACATCGAAAGGTTCGTTTATGTCCCAGACCGCCGCCCCCAACGTTGCTTTTATTTTCGATTGCGACGGCACACTGGTTAATAGCACCCCCGTTTGGGCCTATGCCCAGCCCGAGTTATTGCACCGCTACGGAATTGACGTGACGGTCGACGATTTTGCCCAGTTTGAGCATCTTTCGCTGGAGGACGAATGCCAGGCCTACCACGACACGTGGGGTATTAGCGCAAATGGCGAGGAGCTCTATCTCGAGCTGAGTGACATTCTGATCGATGGCTACTCCAAGGTGCCGCCGCGCGAGGGGCTTCTGGCATTTTTGGAGCAGGCGAAGGCGGTGGGCATTGCCATGTGCGTCGCCACGTCCACGCCGGCCGAGCTGGTTAAGTCTGCACTTGCGGGAGCCGGGCTCGATGCCTACATGGAGTTTGTGACCACCACCGGCGAGGCAGGACGCTCCAAGCAGTTCCCCGATGTGTATGAGCTCGCGCTGCGCCGCCTGGAGGAGCGCCATAGGCACAAGTTTGAGCGCGCATGGGTGTTTGAGGACGCCGTTTTTGGCCTTAAGAGCTCTGGCGCCGCGGGCTTTAAGCGTGTAGGTATCTATGACCCGCACGGCCGCATGAAGCGCGACGACGTGAGTGCCAACTGCGATATCTTTATCGATAGTTATGAGGACCTGGATCTGGCCCGCGTGCTTTCGTTTGAGGGATAGGCGAGAGCTGTGGCTTGTAAGGTATTAGTGGTCTGTGGCTCGTCCGTGGTGGCGAGCGCGGATCTGTTGCGTAGACTAGCAGGGGAGTGCGACCACGTTGTCGCCGTGGACCGCGGGCTCGATGCGCTGCTGAGCGCGGGGCTAGGCTGCGACGTTTATGTGGGGGATGCCGACACGGTGAGCGATGCGGGTCGTGCGTTGGTCGATGCCGCCGAAGCCTTTGAGGTAGAGCGCCACGACCCGTACAAGGACTATACCGATCTGGCGTTGGCGCTCGATTCCGTCCGACGTCGCTGGCCAGGTGCCGAAGTGGTAGCAACCTGCGCCACCGGCGGCCGTCCGGATATGGCGCTTTCCGTACTGGGGCTGCTCGCTGGCTATGAGGATGCCCCGGTCTGGATTGCTGAGGACAAGGTAGTCGCCCGCATCCTACACACAGGCGAATCCTGGACCATCGAAGGCGCTGAGGGCAAGACATTCTCCATCATCGCCATTGCCCCCAACACCGAGGTAAGTGAACACGGCCTAGAGTGGGAGCTAGACCACAGCCCCCTGGGCCTGTTGGCTGACACGGGCATTAGCAACGTCGTCAAGGGTACGGTCAAGATCAAAGCCCACACTGGTACCGCCATCGCTTACCTATATCAATAGGCATTTAGAGTCTGACTCAAAAAAGTCCTTGCACGCCGCGTCAACTTCCCCTATAGTATCTCCTCGTCACGGGGGCGTAGCTCAGCTGGGAGAGCGCTTGACTGGCAGTCAAGAGGTCAGGGGTTCGATCCCCCTCGTCTCCACCATCGTGAATGCAAAGGCCTTCGGAATTACGAAGGCCTTTTTATGCCAAAGTTTCTCGCGCTATTACCCCACATCCACACCAACAAAAAGTTGCACAATTTATTTCCCATGTCTGTACATAGTTTGTTAGACAAGCGCAATTTCCAGTGCAGCTCGCAATTTCATTTGGGCTTCAGGAACGCTCCCAATTATTGCCAGCACCCCAATAACCTGCGCCAACGTGAACAACATTCCAAAACAACCCCCTTTAGCACGTTAAATGAACGATATGTTGTCCAACGCAGCCCAAATCAGTTTCGCTAACAGCTTGTGCTAGGATACCTAACGTTACATGAGTTCAACTGTGCTCACGGCTCCAATAGGCCACGTAGCGCAGGGTCGATCAGCATCCGGCCGTAACGGCGGTGCCAGAAACACCACGAGCTCCAATAAAGAAGTCATGCGACTTTGTTTTTTTGCATCGAATTATTTCGTAGGTGTAAATAGCTATTGTTTGCATGTTAAAGCGTAGCAGTACTGCAGCTGTTTGCGTGCGTTCCAGTTTTGTACCCGCTTGACTGGGCCGCACGCAGCCAGCTGGAGACGCGTTCATTTTGCGATACACGTTCGCGTCTCTAGCTACTGCATTTATACATACCGTTCACGGTGGGGCAGAGACACGTGCTTGTCTGACTGGGCTCAGGGTTTGAATATGGAGCGCCTTCGCGCACAAGCGCCCTGGCGAAGCCATACCCAAACCCCGTGAGCCACACGTAAGACAGCAAGGGGGTGGTGCTCGTGTGGTATGTGATTCAGGTCATTAATGGTCGCGAAGATGTAATGCGCGAGCGCATTGAGCGTATGGTGCCGGCGAGTGCCATGCAGGAGCTCTTTTATCCCCAATTTCAAACTGAGATTAAAGTACACGGCGAATGGGTCAATACGGCCAAGCCGCTCTTTCCCGGTTATCTTATCTGCGACACGACAGATCCCCGCACCGTGCAACAGTATCTGCTGCGCATGGACGACTTTGCCCGGGTGCTTTCCCAGGACGGTCAGTTTGTGCCGTTGGCAAAAGAAGAGGTCCAGCTCATTGGTGGCTTTACGCATAGGGGAGACCGCGTAGTGCCCATGAGTGAGGCCCTAAAAGACGGCGACAAGGTCGTAGTGACGGCAGGTCCGCTGCTGGGCCACGAAGGCCTTATCAAAACCATTAACAGACGCAAGAGCACTGCTTATTTGGAGCTCAACCTGTGCGGCCGACGCGTAACCACCCGCGTTGGCCTTGCCGTGCTTTCGGCCGAGCAGCGCGTAATGCGAAACCTTAAAAAGGCGATCGCCTAGCTGCTGGCGACCGCTACACAGAACAGGAAGGATCCCCGACCTGGGGACAAAGTGTTGGAAGAGAACGTGTCGGATAAAACAAAATATGCAACGGATGCGCCAGCGGGTGCGGCGCTGATTGCTCAGGCCATGGACCAGCGTGAGGGTGCCGGCCGTTACAGGGCCATGCAATCAATCATGGACTGGGATCGCTCGCGCCTGGTCTACCGTGCCGTGAAGCGCACGTTCGACATCGTGTTCAGCGGTGCCGCGCTCGTCCTCATCGCGATCCCCGGCCTCATACTCGCCGCTGCCATCCGCCTGGAGAGCGAGGGGAGCCCCTTCTATAGCCAGATCCGCGTGGGCCAGACCCGACCCGACGGCAGCCTTACCACCTTCCGCATGTGGAAGTTCCGTTCCATGTACAGGGACGCCGACGAGCGCCTCTCCGAGCTCAAGGGGCAGAACGAGATCGCCGGCGCCATGTTCAAGATGAAGGAGGACCCGCGCGTCACCAAGATCGGAAAGTTCATCCGCAAGCACTCCATCGACGAGTTCCCGCAGTTCCTGAACGTGTTCCTGGGCCAGATGTCTGTCGTAGGGCCTAGGCCGCCGCTGCCGAATGAGGTGGCGGAGTACACCGAGTACGACCTGCAGCGCCTGGCCGTAAAGCCCGGCATTACCGGATGGTGGCAGGTTACTGATCGAAACTCAACTGGTTTCGACGGTATGGTCCAGCGAGATCTTGAATACATTGCGAGGCGTGGCATTCTCACCGATTTAAGGATTATCGCCCTCACCGTTATTGAAGTAATCACGGGAAAGGGTGCGTTTTAGTGCTTAAGTCCTATCTTCATTATCCCGAATTAAACCGCGTGCCCGTGATCGATGTCCCGATCACGGGCACCAATATGTCTGAATGCGTCGATTTCATTACTCATAATATCGACGATCTGCATGGCGAGTATATCTGTGTCTCTAACGCCCATACGTCGGTTATGGCCCATGACGATCCCAGCTACTGGACCTGTCAGGCTGAATCCGTTATGTCCGTTCCCGATGGGAAGCCCCTATCGATTGTGGGTCGAAAGACGATCACGTCGATGGGACGAGTGACAGGTCCGGATTTGATGCGCGAGATTTTCAGTATTTCCGCCCAGTACGGATGGAGCCATTACTTCTACGGTAACGAACAGAAAAACCTCGAGGCGCTCATGGAGTCGCTTCAAGAAAAGTATCCGGGCTTGGAAATTGCTGGCATGGAGCCTTCCGTCTTTCGTCCGCTCTCAGATGGCGAGAAACGAGACCTTTCACAACGCATTGCTGATTCTGGCGCCGACTTTGCGTGGATTGCACTTGGTGCTCCGCGGCAGGAAGTCCTCATGCATGAGCTTAAAGGCGGCCCCCAGCCACTAATGATTGGTGTAGGGGGAGCCTTTAACGTTCTCGCCGGCGTGGTGCCGGAGGCACCGATTTGGATGCAGAACCTAAGTCTTGAGTGGCTATACCGCCTGATGCAGGAGCCGAAGCGACTATTCAAACGATATCTCGTTACTAATACCAAATTTCTCTTTTACCAGTTCACGGGCGCTAAACGCAAGGAAGGCAAGTAGATGAAACCCACCACCGCATTCAAAGACAAGACCCTCATGATCACGGGCGGCACCGGCTCGTTCGGCAACACGGTGCTCAAGCACTTCATGGACACCGACCTTGCCGAGATCCGCATCTTCTCGCGCGACGAGAAGAAGCAGGACGACATGCGCCACCGCCTGCAGGAGAAGTCGCCCGAGCTCGCCTCCAAGGTGCGCTTCTTCATCGGCGACGTCCGCAACGCCCAGAGCGTGCGCGACGCCATGCACGGCGTGGACTACATCTTCCACGCCGCCGCCTTGAAGCAGGTGCCCTCCTGCGAGTTCTTCCCCATGGAGGCCGTGCGCACCAACGTCATCGGCACGGACAACGTCCTTCATGCCGCCATCGACGAGGGCGTGGACCGCGTCGTGTGCCTGTCCACCGACAAGGCGGCCTACCCCATCAACGCCATGGGCAAGTCCAAGGCCATGATGGAGTCCATCATCTACGCCAACGCCCGCAACGGCGCCGGCCGCACCACCATCTGCTGCACCCGCTACGGCAACGTCATGTGCTCGCGCGGCAGCGTCATCCCGCTGTTCATCGACCGCATCCGCAAGGGCGAGCCGCTCACGGTGACCGACCCCAACATGACCCGCTTCCTCATGAACCTGGACGAGGCCGTGGACCTGGTGCAGTTCGCCTTCGAGCACGCCAACCCCGGCGACCTGTTCATCCAGAAGGCGCCGGCATCCACCATCGGCGACCTCGCCGAGGCCGTGCAGGAGGTCTTCGGCCGCGTGGGCACGCAGGTCATCGGCACCCGCCACGGCGAGAAGCTCTTCGAGACCCTCATGACCCGCGAGGAGCGACTGCGCGCCGAGGACATGGGCGGCTACTACCGCGTCGCCTGCGACTCGCGCGACCTTAACTACGACAAGTTCGTCGTGGACGGCGAGGTGGAGACCCAAGCCGACGAGTCCTACACCTCCCACAACACCGAGAGGCTCGACGTGGAGGGCACCATCGCCAAGATCAAGACCGCCGAGTACGTGCAGCTGGCCCTGGAGGGCCGCGAGCACGAGGCGGTGCAGTAGGGTGCGCGTACTCGTCACCGGCGCCAGGGGCTTCGTCGGCAGGAACCTCTGCTGCGCGCTGAAGAACATCCGCGACGGCAAGGACCGCCGCGAGAGGTACGCGGGCCTGCTCCCGCTCGAGGTCATGGAGTACGACGTCGACTCGACGCCCGGGGAGCTGGACGGCTACTGCTCCCGAGCGGACTTCGTATTCAACCTGGCCGGAGTCAACCGCCCCAAGGACCAGTCCGAGTTCATGGAGGGCAACTTCGGGTTCGCCTCCACGCTGCTCGACACGCTCGAGCGCCACGGCAACACGTGCCCCGTCATGCTCTCCAGCTCCGCGCAGGCGAGCCTTTCGGGCCGCTTCGAGGGATCGGTCTACGGCGAGTCCAAGCTGGCGGGGGAGGGCCTGTTCCGCGAGTATTCCGAGAGGACCGGCGCGCCGGTGCTCATCTACCGCTTCCCGAACCTCTACGGCAAGTGGTGCCGCCCGCGCTACAACTCCGCCGTGGCCACCTTCTGCGACGCCATCGCCAACGGCCGACCCTACACCGTGAACGACCCCTCGGTGGAGCTCGAGCTCCTCTACATTGACGACCTGGTAGACGAGATGCTGGGGGCGTTGCTGGGCCAGGAGCACCGCTGCGGATACGAGGGGCTCGAGCGCGTCGAGGGCGACGGGTTCTGCTACGTCCCCGGGACCGACGTGAGGACCCTGGGCGAGATCGTGTACCTGCTCGGCAGCTTCCGCGACAGCCGCGAGACGCTCTCGGTGCCCGACCTCGCGGAGGGCTCCTTCTCCAAGAAGCTGTGGAGCACGTTCCTTTCCTACTACGAGCCGGGGCGCTTCGCCTACGGCCTCAAGCCCAACGTGGACGCGCGAGGCTCGTTCACCGAGTTCATGCGCACGCCGGAGCGCGGCCAGGTGTCCATCAACGTCTCGAAGCCCGGAATCATTAAGGGCTCCCACTGGCACATGAGCAAGTGGGAGCGGTTCCTGGTGGTCTCCGGCACCGCGTCCATCAAGCTGAGGAAGGTGGGGGAGGACTCCGATGGCAATCCGTTCCCCGTCGACGAGTACGTCGTCTCCGGCTCGGACATGCGCGTCGTGGAGATGATTCCCGGCTACACACACTCCATCACCAACCTGTCCGACATCGAGGACCTCGTTACGGTCATGTGGGCCAACGAGCCCTTCGACCCCGAGGACCCCGACACCTACTACGAGGAGGTCTAGCTACATGGGCAAGGACTATTCCGACATCGCATTCAAGGACGACGGCCGCCTGAAGCTACTCATCATCGTGGGCACCCGCCCCGAGGTCATCCGTCTGTCCGAGGTCATCAAGAAGTGCCGTCGTCATTTCGACTGCCTGCTGGCGCATACCGGGCAGAACTACGACTACACGCTCAACGGTATCTTCTTCCGCGACCTGTCGCTGGACGATCCCGACGTCTACCTGGACGCCGTGGGCGCCGACCTGGGAGAGACCGTCGGCAACATCATCGCCGCGAGCTACAAGCTCATGGTTGAGGTGCAGCCCGACGCGCTGCTGATCCTGGGAGATACCAACAGCTGCCTGTCGGCCATCGCGGCAAAGCGCCTGCACATCCCCATCTTCCACATGGAAGCGGGTAACCGCTGCAAGGACGAGTGCCTGCCCGAGGAAACCAACCGCCGCATCGTCGACGTGATCTCCGACGTCAACCTGGCCTACTCCGAGCACGCCCGCCGCTACCTCAAGGACACCGGCTGCGCCCCGGAGCGCACCTACGTCACCGGGTCTCCCATGGCGGAGGTCCTGCGCGCGAACCTTGACAAGATTGAGGCCTCCGACATCCTCTCCGAGCTCGGCCTTGAGCCCAAGCGCTACATGCTGCTCTCCGCCCACCGTGAGGAGAACATCGACACCGAGGCGAACTTCACGAGCCTGTTCACCGCGATCAACGCCCTGGCCGAGAGATATGACATGCCGATCCTGTACTCCTGCCACCCGCGCTCCCGCAAGCGCCTGGAGGCCACCGGCTTCAAGCTGGACCCGCGCGTGCGCATGCACGAGCCCATGGGCTTCCACGACTACAACTGCCTGCAGATGAACGCCTTCGCCGTGGTGTCGGACTCCGGCACCCTGCCCGAGGAATCCAGCTTCTTCGCGTCTATCGGACGTCCGTTCCCGGCGGTGTGCATCCGCACCTCCACCGAGCGCCCGGAAGCCCTCGATAAGGCGTGCTTCTCGCTGGCCGGCATCAGCGAGCGCGGCCTGCTCCAGGCCGTCCACACCGCCGTCGAGCTCGACGCCGAGGGGTCGCTGCCCGAGGCGCCCGTTCCCGACTACGCCGACGAGACCGTTTCCACCAAGGTGGTCAAGATCATCCAGAGCTACACCGGCGTCGTGGACAAGATGGTGTGGAGGAAGGCTTAACCATGGGTCTCGCTTATAAGATCCTTGATGGCGCTACCCGTGCCTACAACAAGTTTATTCTAATGCCCTCGCTACGCCGCTCCTTTGCTGCATGCGGCGAGAACGTGACTCTTGGCCGCCGCAGCGAGATTGCCGGAGTGGGAAATATCTATATGGGACACGACGTGTACCTAGGACCCGGAACAACATTGCTCACAACCCGAGCGAAAATTCGCATCGGCGACTATGTCATGAGCGGTCCCAACCTGACCGTCATCACTGGCGACCACCGCACCGATATCCTCGATCGTCCCATGATGGAGCTTACCGATGAGGAGAAGACCCCCGATAACGACCAAGACGTCGTTATCGGTAACGACGTATGGATAGGCGGCGGCGTGACGATCCTTAAGGGCGTCCATATTTTTGATCACTGCGTAATTGCTGCTGGCGCCGTGGTGACCAAAGACGTGGGACCTGATTATTCAATCTGGGGGGGGTTCCTGCTCGCTGCCTAGGTTCGCGGCTTAAAGGATAACGATGGCTTCAGCTAAAAATAAAGTACACGCGAAAGTTTTAATGGTCGGCCCCGACCTTTCTTTGCACGGCGGGATTGTTTCCGTCGTGCAGGGTTATCTCGATGGAGGCCTTCCTGAGGCATGTGATACCTTCAGGTACCTGGGGACGGGCGTCGGTTCCTCAAAGCTTGGTAAGTCTCTCGCATTTACCCGGGCGTTGATTCGCTATGCGATGATCATGCCATCCTATGACATCATTCATTTACACATCAGCGCCCGTGGGTCCTACAAACGTAAGTCAATTATGGCCCGCATGGCCCATAAAGCAGGAAAATACGTGATACTACACGATCACGATGGGGAATTTAAGAAGGCTTTCGAAGAGGGCGGAGATTCCTACCGTCGTGATGTAAGAAAGACCTTTAGTATCGCCGACCGAGTCGTGGTTCTGTCGGAAGAGTGGCGCGACTACTTTTCGGAAAACGTTTGCGACCTGCAGAAGATTAACGTTGTTCATAACGGCGTTAATGTCCCAGATCAGCCGTGCTCACCTTGTTCGCGTCAAGACGTCCTATTTTTAGGACGTCTTGACGCGAACAAGAGCCCTGACGTGCTCTTGCGCGCGTCAAGAGAAATCCTGCCGCGTTTCCCGGAGACTAAAATTATCTTTGGCGGCGACGGTGAAATCGAGAAGAACAAAGCGCTCGCCGAGGAGTTCGGTATTGCCGACCGATGCGAGTTCCACGGCTGGGTTACCGGCGGCGAACGCGAAGCCCTTTTCGAGCGGGCCGCGGTGTACTGCCTCCCCTCTAAAAATGAAGGTATGCCCATGAGCGTTCTCGAGGCAATGTCTCGAGGTATACCCACCGTAGCCACAGTCGTCGGTGGAGTACCACGGGTCATTGAAAACGGCGCCAATGGATTCCTTATCAAAGTCGACGATGCCAATAACCTGGCCCTTCTGATTAATAAGTTGTTGTTCGATTCTGAACTTCGTAAAGAAATAGGCGATGCTGGAAGAAAAGTTGTGGCCGATCGATTCAATTCAAAACATTCAATTGAACAAGTACTAAATCTGTACAAAGAAATAGATTCATGCATTCAGCATGGCAGCAGGGATGATGAATGACTTCGATTGAAAAGGCCAAGAGGCCACAAAATAACGGTTATTTATATC
>CATYZK010000035.1 GCA_958415665.1 uncultured Collinsella sp.
CGAGCCCGCCATCGTCAGCTTTAACGGCGGCACCAAGGACAACGCCATCAACCGTGAGTGCAAGGCTGTTCTGGTCTATGCCGACCACGCTGCCGCCGAGGCCGCGGCCCAGATCGCAAAGGGCATCATCGCCGATGTCACCGCCGAGCTCGAGGTCTTCGACCCCGGCTTTACCTGCACCGTCGAGATTGCCGACGACGCCGAGGTCGAGGCCATGGACCAGAAGTCCGCGCTTGCCCTCATCCGCGCCCTGCGTCTTGCCCCTAACGGCGTGATCCGTCGCAACGTCGCCACCGACGGCTCCGTCGAGGTTTCCTCCAACATCGGTGTGGTCGCCACCTCCGATGACGAGGTCAAGATCATGCTGTCTCCGCGCTCCTCGATCACCTCGCTGCAGAACGAGTTCAAGGACCGTCTGCAGACGCTGGCCGATGTCCTGGGCTTCGACGCCAAGTTCGAGTTCGAGTATCCCGGCTGGAGCTATGCCGAGCATTCGCCGGTCCGCGACGTCTTCGTCGAGAGCTATCGCGAGCTCTTTGGCTCCGAGCTGCGCATCGAGTCCATTCATGCCGGCCTTGAGTGCGGTCTGTTTGCCGAGGCCCTGCACGGCCTGGACGCCATCGCCGTGGGCCCGACGCTCTCCGATGTCCACACCCCGGACGAGAGCATGGAGCTCGCTTCTGCCGAGCGCTTCTACGAGCTGCTCATCGACGTCCTCAAGCGCCTCGCTGCGTAAAGGTTGCGCTAGCAGCAGTCCGAGCCACGTGCTAACGGATTGCAAATGACATTACGAGAGGGGGGGGCACCCGAGCTTTTGCGACGGGTGCCCCCCCTCTCTTTTGTTTGATAATCGCGAAATTGCGGATACCTAGTTTATATCCGCCCTGATGAGGTCGAGGGTACGCTGGCAGTTTTCGCGGACGGGGCCGAGCATGTGCTCGCGTAGGTCCGCCATGCCGGGCAGGTCGGCGTATTCGTCCATGACCTCTTCCATGCAAATGGGTACCTCGTAGGCGAGGTCCATCATGGTCGCAAAGCAAAACTTCTCGGATAGCCCGGCATCGGTGAGCGCCGCCTCCAGCGCGGGGTCGTCCATGCCGTGGTATCGGCGGATGGCATTGGGGCCGATGCGTCCTACGCGATTCTCGCCACCAACGCTCATGGCAAGGCGCGCTTTTCGCCGCATGCGCTCGTATGCCAGTCCCGACGCGACGTCATACATGGGTGCGAGCGCCGCGTTTGTGCCTTTGCCTAGGATGAGCGAGTAATTTTTGGCGTGCGCATCAGGCGCTCCGATAATAGCGTTATAGAACAACATATAGGTAAAGAGCACAAGGTTCATGTGGTGGGGGACCGTGCTGATCAGTCGTTCTTGAATGTCTCGCGTTGTTGGTCCTCCATCGGCAGTGTATTTTTGGCTTGGCAATACACCGAGCGCCTGGCAAAAGTCTTCCTGATGCAGCCTTTCGATACTTCCGCTGGCATTGACCGTTCTGTCGTAGCGTTCAACGACGAGTGCGGCTTCGTCTTCAAATGTGCAATAAGAGACGTTGGCAGTCGGAATGCCAACACGCTGAGCCGTTTTCATGCAGACGAATTCGTTTAAGGCCTGATGTTTGAACCCAACAACACCATTTTTGAAGATATGGGTAGTGGGGGATGACCCTAGACATTCGCACCATTGGCCACCATGCCAAGCTAGTGCAAATTTGCCTTGGTTGCCACCCAGGGACCAGCTTTCGTTGGAACCCATCCATGTCGCACGTTCGTCATCGCGAATCGCTTTAAGCTTGTGAGCGATTTGAGAATTGGTAAGCGGGCGGTATTCCGAGATCCTGCCGCGGACGGCATCTAATTGATCGGTTTGACAAAACTGAACGGCGCCCGCGCAGTCAAGGCCGATATGACGCAAGAGGGCGACGGGGTTGTTGGATGCAACGTCATGCTCAGCGGCAATAGCGCGACGCTGCTCTTGGCTGTCAGGCAAAAGGCCAAATAGGAACGGTCGGACGATGTTGTGGCCATATGTGCGATTGGAAAGCGGCATTGTTAGCGATAGCGGTGCTCCGCAATAGGCTGGGGCGTATGTAAAGCTACAGAGTCCATGCTCATCTTGCCGGAGTATGCCGGCGGTTTCGCCACAAATGAGGGTCGCAAGCTCTATCTCCGCCATTTATTTCACAACCTTGCAGCCAAAGGAGAGGTCTGAAGTACCGGAAAGGCCTTGCTCGGCTGCAATTTGGGCCAGCAAGGCACCGTAGGAAGATGGCGTTCCTTGTCGAACGGGTCGTCTGCCTGCGCTTGGCTTTGGCAGGGCATTCGAGTTCGCGATAGGGAGGTCCACTATCGTCGTCGGATGTTCGGAGGGCGATGCGACGGAGTCGTTATCGCTTTGCGCAAAGAGACCTATGCCGAGTGCGTCAAAGACGACCAGCAGCTTGTCGAGCCGAATGCCGGTGGCGTCTCCGAGCTCGAGCGATGCGAGTAGCCGCTCCGAAACACCGGCTTTTTTAGCGAGGGCGGCACGGGTGAGCCCCTGAGCCTCGCGTGCCTGGCGCACATAGATGCCAGCTTGGCGCGGTGTGGTGATGGGAAGGGTATCCATGGCGATCTCCTAACGTGCAGACTTTTGCACATCAGTATGGCATGCAAAAGTCTGCACGAAAAGGCCTCATGCAAAACTCTGCATGAGGCCTTGTGCTAGCGTTGAGTTTTGAGTTATTGGGTTTGGGCGTTACAGCATCACAATCCCCAGGTGCTCCAGCAGGATCTTGAGGCCAATGAGGATGAGCACGACGCCGCCCACGATGGTGGCGGGTTTTTCGTAGCGTGCGCCAAAGGTGTGGCCGATCGCCACGCCGGCGACGGAGAAGACAAAGGTCGTGATGCCGACGAGCGACACGGCGGGCACGATGTCGACCGAAAGCGCGGCAAACGAGATGCCCACGGCTAGGGCGTCGATGGAAGTGGCGATGGCGAGGATCAGGTATTCGCCCAGGTTGATCTTCTCGGCATCCTTGCCTTCGCCTTCGTCCTCGTCCTCAGTAAATGCCTCCCACAGCATCTTGCCGCCGATAAAGGCGAGCAGGATAAAGGCGATCCAATGGTCGATGGGACCGATAATTCCTAGGAATTGGCTGCCGAGTGCCCAGCCGATCACGGGCATGCCGGCCTGGAAACCGCCAAAGAACAGGCCGAGCACCACGGCGACCTTTAGGTTGACCTTCTTCATGCCAAGGCCCTTGCAGATAGATACGGCAAAGGCGTCCATCGAAAGGCCGATAGCGAGCAACACAAGCTCTGCGAGTCCCATAGTCTGGCTCCCTCTCTGCGGGCGAACCCGCGCGTACTTCTGGTGGGGGAGCAACAAAAAAAGACCCGTGGCGTACGCGTTGTGCGCACAGCCACGAGTCTCGTTCATTAAGGCAAGCCAGACCGTTTCGGCCAGTATGTTGACTTGCCGCGCCACCGGAGGCGAACCCGGTCACGCGACTACTCCCTCATTTATGTGAACCCAGATGCTACCACATGAGCAGCTCATTTGGGTTGGGACTATCGGCGGTGTTCGCTCATTCTGTAAGCATCGGATTTCGTGGCTGCTGCGGGGACAAACCGTGAGAAACTATTTAGCGTTTATGGAGCGTATACGATGGGAGCGATGCCTTGGATAAGAACGAGCTGCAAAAGCGTATGGAACAGGCCATCCGCCTGACGGCACCTGGCCAGCCGATCCGCACCGCCCTCGACATGATCATTGCTGGTCACCTGGGCGCTCTTATTTGCGTCGGCGACACCGAAAACGTGCTCGCTGCTGGTAACGACGGCTTCCCGCTCAACATTTCGTTTACCTCGAACCGCCTGTTCGAGCTTTCCAAGATGGACGGCGCCATCGTCATCGACGGCGACCTCACCCAGATCCTGCGCGCCAACTTCCACCTCAATCCCGATCCCTCGCTTGCCACGAGTGAGACGGGCATGCGTCACCGCACCGCCGCCCGCATGTCGGTGCTCACGGATGCCATCGTGATCTCGGTTTCGGCCCGTCGTGCCGTCGTCAACGTGTACGTTCACGGCAAGAGCTACGAGATCCAGCCCGTCACCACCATCATGAGCTCGGTCAACCAGCTCGTCGCCACGCTCCAGACCACCCGTCAGTCGCTCGACCGCTCCCTGCTGCGCCTGACGGCCCTTGAGCTGGACGACTACGTCACGCTCGCCGACATTACCGGGATTTTCTCGAGTTTCGAGATCATGCAGCAGGCAAAGACTGAGCTTAAGGATTGCATTGTCAAGCTGGGCAACCAGGGCAAGCTCGTGCAGATGCAGCTCGAGCAGCTCGCCGGCTCCAGCATGGATACCGAGTACGACCTGATGATTCGCGACTACGCGAGTGACTCTTCCGAGGCTAATGCCGAGAAGATTCGCGCCAACCTGAGCCGCATGACGCCTAAGGACCTGTCCGACCCACAGCATGTGGCGGCGGTTCTGGGTTACGATGACCTGGACGAGGACTCCGTCATGACGCCGCTGGGCCTGCGCACGCTTTCGCGCGTGTCCGTCGTGCGCGACGGCGTGGCCGAGAAGATCGTCGACGAGTACGGCTCACTGCAGGAGCTCATGGACGACATCAGCGAGGATCCGGAGCGCCTGGGCGACTTTGGCGTCAACAACCCTGCCATTCTTGCGGACTCCCTGTACCGCATGAAGGGCACCAAACAGGGGAACGCATAATGGCGCCTGTATGTGCCGTGGTCGTTGCCGGCGGCAGCGGCCAGCGCTTTGGAAATCCCGGCGGCAAGCAGCTCGTTAACGTGGCGGGCCGTCCGCTCATGAGCTGGTCCATCCGTGCGTTCGATCGTAGCGACAAGGTCGGCCACATCGTGGTGGTGTGTCCTTCCGAGCGCCGTGCCGAGATGCGCCGCCTGGCCATCGACCCGTTTGACTATGACACGCCCATCAGCTTTGCCGATGCCGGCGATACCCGCCAGGATTCCACCCGTGCCGGCGTGCATGCGGCTCCGGCGGGTTTCGAATATGTCGCCATCCACGACGGCGCCCGTCCGCTCATTACGACCGAGGCCATCGATCATGCGATCGACGTGCTTGTGGGCGACCGCTCGCTCGACGGTGTCGTGTGCGGTCAGCCCGCGATCGACACGCTCAAGATCGTCGACGGCGATAATATCGTCGAGACGCCGCCGCGCGAGCTCTATTGGGCCGCGCAGACGCCGCAGATCTTTAGCGTCGACGCCATGAAGCGCGCTCACGCCGCTGCTATCGCCGAGGGCTTTATCGGTACCGACGATTCATCGCTGGTCGAGCGCATGGGCGGGCGCGTCCGCTGTGTCCAGAGCCCGCGCGATAACCTTAAGGTGACGGTGCCCGAGGACCTGCGTCCCGTTACCGCGATTCTGCTTGGCCGTATGGCCGAGGGAGAGGACCTTCCCCATGTTCAGTAACCTGCGCATTGGCCACGGCTACGACGTCCACCGTTTGGTGGAGGGGCGTCGATGTATCATCGGCGGGGTCGACATCCCCTACGAGCGCGGCCTGCTGGGCCACTCGGATGCCGATGTGCTCGCGCACGCCTTGGCCGACGCCATTCTGGGCGCCTGCCGCGGGGGAGACATCGGCAAGCTATTCCCCGACACCGATCCCGCCTATGAGGGTGCCGATTCGATGGTGCTGCTCGCTCGCGTGATGGACTATGCGCGCGAGCTGGGCTTTGAGTTTGTCGATGCCGATTGCACCATTGCCTGTCAGCAACCCAAGATCACTCCGCACCGCGATGCCATGCGCGCCAACCTTGCCCATGCCCTGGGCGTCGACGTGGAAAACGTGGGCGTCGCCGCTACCACGACCGAAAAGCTCGGTTGGGAAGGCCAAGGCGAGGGAATTGGCGCCTGGGCCGTCTGCCTGCTACAGAAAACCGTTAAGGAGTAACGAATGCGTATCTACAACAGCGCTACCCATAAAAAGGAAGAGTTCCAGCCCATCGAGTCCGGCAAGGTCCGCATGTACGTGTGTGGCCCCACGGTCTACGACAACATCCACATCGGCAATGCCCGCACGTTCATCAGCTTTGACGTGATTCGTCGCTGGCTCATCGCGAGCGGCTACGAGGTCACGTTCGCCCAGAACCTCACCGATGTCGATGACAAGATCATCAAGCGCGCCAACGAGCAGGGCCGCACGGCTGCGGAGGTCGCGACGGAGTTCTCCGACAAGTTCATCGGCGTCATGCGCGCCGCCAACGTGCTCGATCCCGATGTGCGCCCCCGCGCTACCAAGGAGATCGGCCCCATGATCGCCATGATCAAGACGCTTATCGAGCAGGGCCACGCTTACGCAGCCGATAACGGCGATGTGTACTTTGCTGTGCGCAGCGATCCCAACTATGGTCAGGTCTCGGGCCGCAACATCGACGACCTTATGGTTGGTGCGCGCATCGAGGAGAACGAGGACAAGAACGACCCGCTCGACTTTGCCCTGTGGAAGGCCGCCAAGCCCGGCGAGCCCAGCTGGCCGAGCCCCTGGGGCGAAGGCCGTCCCGGTTGGCACACCGAGTGCGCCGCCATGGTGCATCGCTACCTGGGCACTCCGATCGACATCCACGGTGGCGGCTCCGACCTTGCCTTCCCGCATCACGAGAACGAGTGCGCCCAGGCTACCTGCGCCTGGCACCAGGGCTTCTCCAACACCTGGATGCACACGGGCATGCTGCTGGTTGACGGCGAGAAGATGTCCAAGTCGCTCGGAAACTTCTTTACGCTGGCCGAGGTGCTCGAGCAGCACTCTGCCGCGGCCCTGCGTCTGCTGATGCTGCAGACGAGCTACCGCTCGCCGCTCGACTTCTCCTGGGAGCGCCTGGAGGGTGCCGAGAATTCGCTCACGCGTATTGCCGGTACGGTCGAGAACCTGCGTTGGGCTGCGAACCGCGCGACGGCCGATGCCGATGCGGCTGCCGCCGAGGCGTTTGCCGCCAAGGCCGCCGAGACCCGCGCCACCTTTAAGGAGTGCATGGACGACGACTTTAACACCGCCGGTGCCATGGGTGCTGTCTTTGGCTTTGTGACCGAGTGCAACCAGTACCTGGAGCAGGCGGGCGATGCTGCCGACAAGGCCGCCGCGCTTGCTGCCGCCGATACGCTGGTCGAGCTGCTCGATACGTTTGGCGTTGAGCTCCCCGAGCCCAAGGTCGAGTTGCCGCTGGGCCTGCTGGGCGTTGCCGCCGGCCTGGTCGCCTACACGGGTGACGACGTGGACGAGGCCGCTGCCAAGATTCTCGAGGCTCGCGCCGAGGCCCGTGCCGCCAAGAACTGGGATCTGGCCGACGCCATCCGCGACCAGCTCAAGGACCTCGGGCTGACGATTGAAGATACGGCCGCGGGTACTCGTATTAAGAGTCTCTAGTATTTGTCGACCGTTCGAGGTGCGGCAGATTGCCTTGAAAGAGGAGGGCATAGACCTGGTGGTCATGCCCGACGATTGAAAGGCAAGGTGCCGTGGCTCGGACGGTCGATTCTTGTTCGTTATCTATTTAAGGAGGCCGTTTTATGGCCGACAACCGCAAGCGTGCGCCTCGTGGAGGCAAGCAGGCTGCTTCTGGCTCGCGCCCGATTCGCCGCAACGACCGCGCTGCCACTCCCAAGGGCCAGCGTGAGCGCTCCCAAGCCCAGGCTGCGCGTCCGCAGCGAGATCGCAACCGCGACAACGTTCAGGTTCCCAAGGGCGAGTTTATCGAAGGTCGCCGTGCTGCCGCCGAGGCGTTGCGCACCGGCTTTCCCGTCAAATGCGCGCTCATCGCCGAGGGCGGGGAGCGCGATGCCGCCTTGTCGCGCCTGGTCGACGACCTCAACGCCGCGGGTGTCCGCATTAAGTATGTGCCGCGCGCGCAGCTCGATGCGCTGTCGAGCCATGGCGCTCATCAGGGCATTGCGCTCGAGGTGGGGAATTTCCCCTATGCCGATGTCGCCGATATCCTCGATCGCGCGGGTGACGGACCGGCGCTCGTCGTCGTGCTCGACCATGTGACCGACGATGGCAACTTTGGTGCGATCGTGCGCTCCGCCGAGGTCGTGGGCGCGGCGGGCGTCATCATCGCCAACAAGCGCGCCGCCGGCGTAACCGTGGGCAGCTACAAGACGTCAGCCGGCGCCGTCATGCATCTGCCTATCGCGCAGGTGCCCAATATCGCCCGTGCACTCGACGACCTCAAGGCCGCTGGCTTTTGGGTGGGCGGTGCCTCCGAGCACGCCGAAGGCAGTTGCTGGGATGCTCCCTTCGAGGGCCGCGTGGCGCTCGTCATGGGCTCCGAGGGCGACGGCATCTCGCGCCTGGTGCTCGAGAAATGCGACTTTTTGACCAAGCTTCCCCAGCGCGGCATGACCGAGAGCCTCAATGTTGCCCAGGCGACCACGGCGCTGTGCTTTGAGTGGCTGCGCCGCAACGCCGGCGAGCTCATGGGGGAGGAGTAGCGCATGTCCAAGAAGAACCGCGCCAAGTCCAAGGCCAAGCGCTTTGGCGAAGGCTCGGCCAAGCCGATTGTTTCGGCCGCGACCTATGGCGTGGGCGGCAATGCGTTTGCGCAGGCCATCGCCGACCCGGTCTCGACGGTGCACTCCAATAAGCCTGAGCTGCTGGTGGTCGACGGCTACAACGTGATCCACTGCACGCCGCGCTACGAAAAGCTCGTGTACGACCATTCCGACGATCCGTATTCCAGCGACGTCCACGATATGGCGCGCACCGCGCTCATCAACGATGTTGCGGCGTTTGCCCAGGGCCGCTACGAGGCCGTGATCGTGTTCGACGGTGCGGGCAATATCTCCAGCGAGCGCCCCAACCTGCCGGCCCGTGGCGTGCGTATCGAGTTTTCGCCGACGGGCGTCTCTGCCGATACCGTGGTGCAGAAGCTCTGCATCGAGGCGCGCGAGGAAGGTCGCGCGTGCTCCGTGGTGTCGAGCGACGGCACGATCCAGGCCGTCGTCATGGGCAAGGGGGTCACGCGCATCTCGAGCCGCATGCTGGTGGACGAGATCAAACAGATCGACAACGACGTTCACGAGGCAGAGGAAGCCCCGCAGATCAAGATGACTCTGGGCAGCCGCCTGAGTCCCGATGCCCTGGCCAAGCTCAAGGCCCTTCGCGGGAGGTAGGGGATTGTCCATAGAGACCCGTTTCCCAATTGGCCAGCCCGTTGATTTGTAATCAACGGGCTGCGGGTTACCGTCGCCAAAACGAATAGTTTTGAGATGTGGTCGGTCGAAGGGTCTGTTGCGCCCCGTCCGTAATTCCTTTATTCTTAACTGGCTTCGCGCGAAAGCGCCAAGTGTGCCAGTGTGGCGCAACGGTAGCGCAACTGATTTGTAATCAGTGGGTTGCAGGTTCGATTCCTGTCACTGGCTCCATGATAGTTTCGGGCTCTGTTCCTTGTGGGACAGGGCCCGTTTCTTTATTTTGTTGAGTTATCAGGCTCAGCGTCCTTCTCGTTCCCCAATTTATCTCAATCTGTAACACCAAGACGGTTTAATCGTATCTAGCTGTTACAGATCGAGACAATGCCAGGCGCCAGCAGAAAAACATCTCGATCTGTAACAGATAGGGGAGGAATAACCCTCTTACTGTTACAGATCGAGACAGAAGCCAGGGCGAGGTTGGTCATCGTCATCGAGCGAGGATTTTCGGACACACGAGAGTGGAAAATCTCCCGCCTGGAGAATGAGCGTGGATAATCTGCCACTTTGGGCCCAGTGGCACGTCAAAAGTGGGAGATTATCCACGCTCGATTTCAAACGGAAGAAAATCCACGCTCGATCGATCCGGGTAAGCCCGATCTCGACCTATATATAGGTGCAAATGAGTCGTTATCGAAGTGATATTCTGCAGGCTCACTCCACTACGCCAAAGTGTTCCCTCGGGAAATGTCACCGCTACATGCAAATACACCGTCCTTCATATCCAAACTCAACAAAACCGCAGGTCAAAGGTATATAGATACGCCCGGCACCGTGTATCTAGAGGTTTTCGTTGACAGCCCCCAAGGTTGCATCGTATTATCTTTTTCGTTCGCGGGGGCGGCGGTCCAAAAGACCAAAGAACCTGCGGATACTTGAACGATTGGGAGTTTGCCCGAGTGGTTAATGGGGACGGGCTGTAAACCCGTTGGCTCTGCCTACATAGGTTCGAATCCTATAGCTCCCACCCGTCAAGTGCCTGTATAGCTCAGTCGGTAGAGCACTTCGTTGGTAACGAAGAGGTCACCAGTTCAAGTCTGGTTGCAGGCTCCATCCGGCGGTGTAGCTCAGTTGGTTAGAGCACACGGTTCATACCCGTGGCGTCACTGGTTCGAATCCAGTCACCGCTACCATAGGTAACACGGTGGCTTCTCAATAGTATGTTGAGAGGCCACTATGGTATAAAGGCAAAGTCCCGTCCGGGGACGACCTGTTTAGAGGAGGGCTTTATGGCCAAAGAGAAGTTTGAGCGCACTAAGCCGCATGTTAACATCGGCACCATTGGTCACGTCGACCACGGCAAGACCACGCTGACCGCTGCCATCACCAAGGTTCTCTCCGAGACCGAGGGCTGCAAGGCTGACTTCACTGCGTTCGAGAACATCGACAAGGCTCCCGAGGAGCGCGAGCGCGGCATTACGATCTCCGTCTCCCACGTCGAGTACGAGACTGCTGCCCGTCACTACGCTCACGTTGACTGCCCGGGCCACGCTGACTACGTCAAGAACATGATCTCCGGTGCTGCTCAGATGGACGGCGCTATCCTGGTCATCGCCGCTACCGACGGCCCCATGGCTCAGACCCGCGAGCACATCCTGCTCGCCCGTCAGGTCGGCGTTCCCTACATCGTCGTCTTCCTGAACAAGTGCGACATGGTCGACGATGACGAGCTCATCGACCTCGTCGAGATGGAGACCCGTGAGCTCCTCTCCGAGTACGATTTCCCCGGCGACGACATCCCCGTCATCCGTGGTTCCGCTCTGGGCGCTCTCGAGGGCGACGCCAAGTGGATGGACGCTATCCGCGAGCTCATGAACGCCGTCGACGAGTACATCCCGACGCCTGCTCGTAACAACGACCTCCCCTTCCTGATGGCCGTTGAGGACGTTATGACCATCTCCGGCCGTGGTACCGTTGCTACCGGTCGTGTCGAGCGCGGTGAGCTCAAGCTCAACGAGCCCGTCGAGATCGTCGGCATCAAGGATACCCAGAACACCGTCGTTACCGGTATCGAGATGTTCCGTAAGTCCATGGACTTCTGCGAGGCTGGCGACAACGTCGGTCTGCTGCTCCGCGGCATCAAGCGCGAGGACATCGAGCGCGGCCAGGTTCTCTGCAAGCCCGGTTCGGTTACCCCGCACACCAAGTTCACCGGTGAGATTTACGTTCTGACCAAGGAGGAGGGCGGCCGTCACACCCCGTTCTTCGATGGTTATCGTCCTCAGTTCTACTTCCGTACCACCGACGTTACCGGTACGGTCAAGCTCCCCGAGGGCACCGAGATGGCTATGCCTGGTGACCACATCACCATCGAGGGCGACCTCATCCACCCGATCGCCATGGAGGAGGGCCTGCGCTTCGCTATCCGCGAGGGTGGCCACACCGTCGGTTCGGGCATCGTCTCCACGATCATTGAGTAAATTAGCTCTTTGATATAGCTGACTTAGAGAACCCGGCACTTATATGGGTGCCGGGTTCTTTTCTGCAATGGATATTGAGCCGTTGCTGGTGTCGAGAGGATCGATAATGGTCCTGGATGCACCGTCGATTAGCTCTCGATGGCTTCATTGATGTGTTCCAAATATGAATGGATCCACCGAGAACCAATTGACTCGAGGTTTTCATTGACAGCACTTACGTGGAGCTGATAAAGTAACAACTCGTGCCCGTACGGGGCGGAAATGAAAGGTTCAGGATACATGCGTACTCTAGTTACTCTTGCGTGCACTGAGTGCAAGCGCCGCAACTATACGACCACCAAGAACAAGTCGACCATGCCTGATCGTATGGAGATTAAGAAGTATTGCCCCTGGTGCCGTCACCACACGCTGCACAAAGAGACTCGCTAGTCTCTAGTCATATACGCCAGTAGTTCAATTGGTAGAGCATCGGTCTCCAAAACCGAGTGTTGAGGGTTCGAGTCCTTCCTGGCGTGCCAGTCATTATTCCGTAAGCTCCCAATTGGGGGCTTACGGTTTACTCATGTATAAGCGCATTGCGCGGAGGTAACCCAAATGGCCAACAAGAAGAACAAGAAGAAGGCTCAGCAGCCGGCACCTGCCAACAACGCTGCCGCCAACTCCAAGGTTGAGGCCAAGAAGGCCGTTGCCAAGAAGAACGAGAAGGCTGCGAAGTCCAAGAAGAACGAGAAGCCTGGTTTCTTCGCCCGCACCAAGAAGTATTTCGCTTCGGTCAAGTCCGAGATGAAGCGTGTCACGTGGCCCGACAAGAAGGAGCTCGTGAACTACTCGGTTGTCGTTTGCGCTTCTCTGATCGTCGTCGGCGTCGTCATCGCTCTGCTCGATGCTGGCTTTGGCGAGGCTCTTGCTCTGTTCTCTGGATTGAGGGGCTAAACCATGTCTAAGCGTTGGTACGTCGTTCACACTTACTCTGGATACGAGAACCGTGTTAAGTCCGATCTCGAGCACCGCATCGAGACTATGGGCATGCAGGACCGTATCTTTGATATCGAGATTCCTATGGAGCGCGTCACCGAGATTAAAGAGGGTGGCAAGCGCGAGACCAAGGATTCCAAGATCTTCCCGGGTTATGTTCTGGTCCGCATGGAGATGGATGACGATGCTTGGACGTGCGTTCGTAACACGCCCGGCGTCACCGGTTTCCTGGGCGGCAACGGCAAGCCCGCTCCGCTTTCCCGCGATGAGTACAACAAGATGACTCGTCGTCCCGGTAAGGGCGATTCGCCCAAGCGTACGTCGGTTGATATTGAGGTCGGCACGTCCGTCCGCGTCACCGATGGCCCGCTTACCGACTTTGATGGCAAGGTCTCCGAGGTTAACACCGAGGCTGGCAAGCTCAAGGTCACGCTGATGATCTTTGGCCGCGAGACGCCGGTCGAGCTCGACTTTAACCAGGTCGCTGTCATCGCTTAAGTTTTCGTCCGTTCGCGCGAGCGTGCTTCTTCTGTGACTGCTCATCTCAGGAGTGCTTCTAACACGTGCGTGCTTACGATATAGCAAGTACTTCACACTCGTGATTCGAAAGGAATGACCATGGCTGAGAAGAAGGTTGCCAATGTCATTAAGCTTCAGATTCCTGCTGGTGCCGCTAACCCCGCTCCTCCCGTCGGCCCCGCCCTGGGCGCTGCTGGCGTGAACATCATGCAGTTCTGCCAGGCTTTTAACGCCGAGACGCAGGACAAGAAGGGCGACATCATCCCCGTTGAGATCTCTGTCTACGAGGACAAGTCCTTCTCCTTCATCACCAAGACCCCGCCGGCGGCTCACCTCATCAAGAAGGAGCTGAACCTCAAGTCTGGTTCTGCTAAGCCCCAGGCCGACAAGGTCGGTCAGCTCTCCCAGGAGCAGCTCACCAAGATCGCCGAGATCAAGATGCCGGACCTCAATGCCAACGACATTGACGCCGCCAAGAAGATCATCGCCGGTACCGCCCGCTCCATGGGCGTCACCATCGCTGAGTAGCGATTTCTTTAGGTAATGACGGGTGCTCCGACCGGGGCGCCCGTTAAATGTGTGCAATAGGGCACACGATACGATGTGGGAGGGCTCACGCCCGTTTAACCACAGGAGGTAATGCACATGGCTAAGCATGGTAAGAGCTATAACGCCGCTGCCGAGAAGATCGACCGCGCCACGCTCTACACCCCCCTTCAGGCTGCCAAGCTCATCAAGGAGCTCGACACCGCCAAATTCGACGAGACCGTCGAGGCCCACTTCCGTCTGGGCATCGATACTCGTAAGGCTGACCAGAACATCCGTGGCTCCATCTCCCTGCCCCACGGCACCGGCAAGACCGTTCGTGTTGCCGTCTTCGCCGAGGGCGAGAAGGCCCGCGAGGCCGAGGCTGCCGGCGCCGACATCATCGGTTCCGACGAGCTCGTCGCCCAGATCCAGAAGGGCGAGATCAACTTCGACGCCGCTATCGCTACGCCGAACATGATGGCCAAGGTTGGCCGCATCGGTAAGATCCTTGGTCCCCGTGGCCTCATGCCGAACCCCAAGCTCGGCACCGTGACCATGGACGTCGCCAAGATGGTCTCCGAGCTCAAGGCTGGCCGCGTTGAGTACCGCGCCGACCGTTACGGCATCTGCCACGTGCCCTTGGGCAAGAAGTCCTTCTCTGAGCAGCAGCTCGTCGAGAACTACGCTGCCCTGTACACCGAGATCCTGCGCGTCAAGCCCTCTTCTGCTAAGGGCAAGTACGTCAAGTCCATCTCCGTGTCTTCCACCATGGGCCCTGGCGTCAAGGTCGATCCCGCTGTCCAGCGCGACTTCCTGGCTGAGTAACTTTTAGTTACTGCCTGAGCAAAGCAAGCATTGCTAAAGAAACCCGGTTCTGCCTCGTGCAGGATCGGGTTTCTTGCTATCTCGGGGTAAAACCAACACGAAGGGGACAGGCACCTTTGTGGTGGTCTGATGCGATGCCCTCGTAGCTTAAGGCATCGGGGGCATCTTTAACCGTTCACGGCAAAAAGGCTACCGCTCACGCATTAATTTCTATGATGTTTAAACAAGACGTATAATCCAATCAAATTTGGCATTATTGTGCCGAGAGGCGCAGTGGAAATTGCAGTTGATGTATTGCCTTGCAGCATTGATTTGCCGTGATTGTTTTGTTGGTGCGCTAGAAGCATAAACAACTCGTAAACGCATCGGCAACCGAACAGCGGCATCGATGGGAACGAGAGGGCTGCTAACTCTCGACTGAACTTGCATGAAGCAACGCCTTGGCTGCGCGCCGCGACATACCGCCGCGGCGGGACGAACGTGCTCGGGGGAGTCATCATGTTCAAGCACGCAGACCGAAAAGACGGGGACACCGAATTTGCCAAGGGAACGGGGGGGGGTCGCCTCGACGGAGATGCCCAGCGTCATTGCTTTCGCAAGACACGCCTGAAGGCCGCCTTTGCTGCCAAGATTGCTCTGGTCGCCATTGCTTCGGCTGTGATGGTCATGCAGACGATGCCCGTTTCCGCCATAGCCGAAGTGGTCGAGCAAGAGCAGCAGGACCAGCAACTGCTCGAAGAGGTCCAGAGTGCCAACGAAGGCTCCACTACAAATGTGGGCGAAGGCGATAACACTGGTAGCAACGGTAACGCCACGAACGATTCTACGTCTCAGGGCGATGCCACACCCGACTCCGATACTTCCGACTCCTCCCCGATCGACGACTCTGACAAGACTGATGTCGCCACGGCGCCCGCAGCCAACGCCGCCGACAGCACAGACGCCGATTCAACCGGCGTCGTCGACGCCTCCAACTTCGACAGTCCGAACGTGAAGCTCGTTGCCCCGTCGGCACAGTCTGAGCAGGCGCTTGCGGCGCAGGCATCTCCCTCGGCCCTGCGCGCGGCGAAAAAGCAGGACAAGCAGGAGCCCCAGACAAATAATCAGAATCCTATTTCGGGCGACGACCAGCGCATCGAGAACATCACCGTTGCCTGGGTGACGCCCGATGATGCCGAGGACGGCAAGCCGGAACGTCTTTCCCTCGTGCCCAAAACCGACGAGTTCTCAGTTAAGATGAAGCTCTCGGTTGCACTCTCGGGCCAGTACAGCTATAAGGAAGGCGAGATCCAAATCGTCGTTCCCAAGTACATTTTCGCCGACCGCGACGGCAGGCCGGCGGGCGAGCTGGAGGCGGCGGTCCCCGAGGCGCCGAGCCAGCAGACCACGTTCGCCTACACCGAGATGGGCGACAGCTATGTGCTGAGCAACACCTGCGAGCTCTCCGCCGCCACGCAGGCGAGCTTCGAGTTTGCCGTACGCAAACTCAACCCCATCGAGCTTGTGGGCAACGGTCAGCTTGCCGACGGCGAGAAGGCGCCTGCTGCTGACGCCCTTCCAGCCGAGGTGGAGAAGTACGTCACCGACAACTTCTACGGCACGGTCAACCTCACCACGCACGCCGGCAACGTGCTTTCCATGACATCCAATAAGCTCGATGCGAGCGTGGACACGCAAGAGGTCATCAGCGGTGCCGAGCTGCGCGGTCAGAGTCTCTCTGAGAGCTGGCCTTCCAATTGGCCCGAGGAGCTCAAGCCCGCCGATGCCGACAAGTACATCTATATTGACTGGTACTCGTGGACAAGCGCGCGTGGAAACCAAAAGTACGTGCTGCAGGGATCGACCGACGGCAGCGACAGCGGTTACAAGGCGAAGCTTTTGGGCGTGAGCTATAACGGTAAGACGGTCGGCAACGAGGGCGACGATGCCACGCAGTATATTCGCTTTACCGCCGAGAACAGCCTTGATTATGTGAGCTCCAATAACAGTACGGGTTATCTGCACACCTACATGGCATACCCCAAGGACCAGTTTGAGCTGGGCGGGCACTATGAGCTTAAGCACAAGGTGGGCTACACGCTCACCTCAGCAGATGATCACGAGGTCACTTCTGCCCCGGCAACAGCGCAGCTTACCTACTCTCCCATCAAGTTCCAAGACCCGCACGGGCATTTTAACGTGTTCAAATATTCCAACGGCTCGTACTCGAGCAAGCGCGGCAAGTACGATAACTACCCCTATGCGCTCGATAGCCTGCGTTTAGGGCGCGATGCCGTGTGTAGCTACGATGTGGAGACCGTGGGCTTTACCGGACCCTGGACCACGGACAAGGGCGGCAAGACCGACTACAACCAGTTCCTCGCGGGCGACTACGGCAAGCGGGCCGTGCTCATGGAGACCCCCGATTACTCGGTGCGCTTCGACCATACCGACGACGACCTCACGGCGGACGACTTTGAGTTTGAGGGCGTGAGCGTCGACAAGCCCACGGTCTACGGCTACCAGCGCTACACGCAGGCGGGTTATGGCTATTACGAGGGTTCCGACGGTGTTGTTCGCTATGGCAGCATCGGGGCGGGCAACTACGGCTATGTGGTGGACGGCGATAACGCCAAACAGCCCGATATCAAGATCTGGGGCTCGGTAAAATCCGGTACCGAGGAGGGCGACAACTGGGTGCGCTACGGTACCGTCAGCTACCGTTCCGGTGCAGTTGCCGTGGAGCCGCAAAATGGTGCGAGTGTGAGCGCAGACGGAAAGCGACTGCTGTTCCCCAAGGACGCCGGCGTGACCGATATCAAGACCTGCTTGAACACCAAGGCGGCGGGCGTCACCTATACCATGCACCCCTACGTGCGCCTTAAGCCCACGGAGCGCATCCGTGCGCGCGTGGACCGGCTCTTTAAGGACTCCGATACGCCCGAGACGATCCTGCGCAACACTGCCAAGTCGTACAACTACGACTTCAACGGCGACCTCATCGTGGAATGCGGCCCCAAGAGCGCTGACGATTACCTGACGGGTGCGGCTTCCGGCATCAGCATGGACAAGGGCGTGAAATACGATACCGACAAGGACGGGCAGACGACCACGCTCCACTACACGGCCAATGTGTACGAGCAGACTAACCTCACGACCCTTTCCGACTACAACGAGGCCGCGGCGGCGGGCATCTTTACGCCCGATACGGCCGGCACCTTCTACGATCTGCTGCCCAAGGGCGTTGAGCCCAAGCTGGGCACCGTCAAGCTCAATGGCGACAACGCGGTGGAGAGCGTGAGCCTCAAGCGAAACTATAAAGGCACCGGGCGTACGCTCATGACGGTGAAAGCGCGCGTTGCCCCCAATCCGGAGTACCGCAGCAGGTGGAGCGCCGGTAACCAGCCCTACGACGGCTACGGCGATAAAATCACGCTGACGTTCGACGCCATCTACTCGTTCGACACCGAGCGCGACTATGGATCCACGCTCGTCAACAACATCGCCTACGAAAGCGCGGAGCCCAGCTGGGGTACCATCGCCGGCTACAAGGGCGAGCCCGACAATCCGCTTGCGGGCAACAACAAGGCGTCCAAGGATGCGGTCAAGGGCGTCGAGGATGCCATGACCGACCTTGATACCGAGAGCGATAACTCGTCGTTCGTATATGCCCGCGTATCGGTCAAGCTCGACCACCTGTCGTGGTCGGTGGCGCAGCTCGACAAGAAAGTTGACACTAATGACGAGGGCGCGTGGAGCTCGGGCCTCGACAAGGACGGTGCTCGCAACGTCTTTGAGAACGGCGTATACAGCTATCGCATCTCGCTCAACAACCCTGACAACTCGAGTGCCAAGGACATTCGCTTCTTCGATGCGATCGATGCGTTTGACCCGGCGAGCAAGACCATCCAAGGAGACAAGCCCGATGCAGGCGATGTCATGTGGAAGGGCCACCTGCTGGGTGTGGACGTGAGCGCTCTCGAGCGTGCGGGTGCCGATCCGCATGTGTATTATTCGACGGTGCCGGCAGACCGGCTTACACTCGATTCCGAGAGTAAGGAGGCTCAAGCCGACCTCAAGGATCGCTCCATCTGGACGCCGGCGGAATCGTATGAGGGGAGCCTCGATGACGTGACCGCGGTTGCCGTGGACGCCACCAAAAAGACCGACGGCAACGACTTTGTGGTGGGCAAGGGCGATACGGTGGCGTTTACGATTCGCATGCGGGCGCCCGAGGTCAAGGACCTTGAGCAGGATCCCGCCGCGTACGGTAGGTGGTTCGATACCGACCTTACAGAGGGGGAGAGCGAGTCCGGTCTCACCGGCGGCGCCCATGCCTACAACAACGTCATCTTGCGCTGCACGACAATCAGCAACGTGGGCGTGGAGTCGCCCAACCAGGTAATCCGCAAAGACTACACCAAGGTTGGTCTCAAGCCTTTTGGCATCACGATAAAGAAGGCTTGGTCCGACAGCGATGACCAGGACGGCAAGCGCCCCCAGAGCGTGACGGTGCATCTGTACGCCGATGGGCAGGACACGGGCAAGAGCGCCGTGCTGAGCGATGCTAACAATTGGCAGGCAAGTTTTGGGTCTGATGATGGACTGTGCGTTCTCAATGACGAGGGTGATACCATCGCCTACAGTGTCAAGGAAGAGACGCCCGAGGGCTATCTGGCCGACGTGCGCATGAACCCTACCGATACGGGTTATGAGTTTACGGTCACCAACAAGCATAGGGTCGAGACGGTCGAGATCGCCGGCCGCAAGATTTGGGACGACGCCAACGACGCCGCGGGTAAGCGCCCCAAGGAGGTCAAGATCGACCTCTACGCCGATGGTGAGCTGGTCAAGAGCAAGACCGTTAAGGCTGCGGACTCTGGCGATTGGAGCTACAGCTTCGGTAGCCTACCCAAGTACCACGACCATGGCATAGAGATTGCATACGAGGTACGCGAGGACACCTACTATGAGGGCTACGTGACGAGCGTTGCCGGCACGGATGTAACCAACACGTACAACCCTTACGGTACGCTCAAGATTAGCAAGGCCGTACAGGGCGCCACGGACGTGAGCGCACAGAAGGAGTTCTCGTTTAAGCTGACGCTGACCACCCCCGAGGGCGAGCCCGAGGGCGGCACGTTTGCCTACACGGTGACCGATGCGGCAGGCGCGCAGGTCGCCACGGGTACGGTGGGCAACGGCGATACCATTAAACTGCGCGGGGGCCAGACGGCAACGATTTCCGGCATTCCCTCCGAGACCACCTACAAGGTGACCGAGGCTAAGGCCGCGGGCTTCAAGAAGACCGATTCCACGGGCGCTACGGGCACGATTCGTGCCGGCGAGGAGCACGCCACCACTGTGAGCTTTACCAATACGTATAACGCCACCGGTAAGGCGTACCTCAGTGCCACGAAGGTGCTCGAGGGGCGCAAGCTCAAGGCCAAACAGTTTACGTTCGACGTGCTGGACGAGGCCGGCAACACCGTGGCGACCGCGCGCAATGGCGCCGACGGCACGGTGAACTTCGGGGCCATTAAGTACGGTCTGGCCGACGTGGGCAAAACATACACCTATACCATCCGTGAACGAAATACCGGAGCCGCGGGCTACACCTATTCCGATGCCGCCGCCACGGCTACGGTCTCGGTGACCGACAACGGTGACGGTACGCTTGCGTGCGACGTCTCCTACGGGGACGGTTCTTCGCCGACGTTCACCAATGCATACCATGCGTCAGGAGCTGTCGACCTCAAGGCATGGAAGACGCTCGAAGGCCGCGACCTCAAGGACAATGAATTCACCTTTAAGCTGGAGAAGCTGACGGGCGAGGGCGACAGCGAGCAGGCCGAAGCGGTCGGCATGGCCACCAACTCGGCCGACGGCAAGATCGTTTTTCGCCATGAGAGCATCCGGGCGCTGCAGTTTACCGAGGCAGACGCCGGTAAGACCTATCGCTTCCGTGTGAGCGAGGTTGTGCCCGCGGGCGAAGATGCCGATCCCACAGTGGACTACGACAGCCAGAGCTCGTTCGTCTATACCGTGAAGGTGGTGGACAACGGCGACGGCACGCTGGGCTTTGACGTAAGCTCCGATGCCAAGCCGGTCTTTAAGAACAAGCTCAAGGACGGTAAGCTGCGCATCGCCAAGACGATGGAAGGCGACAATCCCGATCCCAACGAGGAGTTTACGTTCCGCGTGCAGCTCACCGGCAAGAACCTGCCCGAGGACGGCTCGTATTCCTTTAAGCGCGAGGCCTATACCGGCGAGGGCGATGCCGCGGACGAGGCGGCGACTGCCGCCGCCCAGTCGAGCGAACCGCCTGCCGGAGAGATGGTTTTGAGCTCGGACGGACGGTCGTTGAGCGCTCTCCTGGGCACGGCTGCCGTTGCGGTAAAGCCTGTTGAAGCATCCGCGAGCGCGGTTGAGCCGCTCGGGGCGCAACTTGCCGCCGTCGGCACCAACAATGAGGCCGGCGAGGCTGCCGAATCCGAGCAGACTTCTGCAGGAGTGGACGATTCATCCACGAATATGTCAAAGGCTCCCGCAAGGGCAAAAGCAAAGGCGGCTGCCGCCGAGGACCCCAATATCAAGAAGTGGTACGAAGATTTCCAAAACGGCCTCTACAAGGACAAAAAGGTAACGCTGCCTAAAGCTTCGGTGCACGGTACGCCCAAGGAAAGCGGCACGGTGGGTACCAGCGACTGGGACATCTATGCAGACGGCGCCATGCGCGTGCATGAGGGCGCGTTTGAGTGGTCTGATTTGATGGAACTGATGCGCAAGAAGGGGGTCAAGTACCTTGAGCTCGAGGACGGGTGCGTGGCAAACAGCTGCGCGAGAAGCAACTCGTCTTCGTGGATGATGGGCCTCAGCTCGATTGTGGGCTCCTTGTCAACCTCCGGCGTGACGGACATGCGCTGCATGTTCTACGGCTGCTCGG
>CATYZK010000036.1 GCA_958415665.1 uncultured Collinsella sp.
TGGGGCGGGTGGGGGTCGGTCCGTGGTAGACTATCGTGCAACGTTTGTTCATCGCGCGGAATCATTGCCGCGAGAAAGGGTTGCGCCATGCAGGAGCTTGAGGATCGTATTCGCCGTGACGGCATCGTAAAGGCCGGTAACGTCCTTAAGGTTGATGCCTTCCTCAACCACCAGTGCGACGTTGAGCTGTTCGACCACATGGGCGCCGAGTGGGCCCGTCTGTTCGAGGGCGTCGAGATCAACAAGATCCTGACGATTGAGGCTTCGGGCATTGGCATGGCCTGCATCGCGGCCCAGCATTTTGGTGGCGTGCCGGTTGTTTTTGCCAAGAAGGCCCAGTCCATCAACCTCGACGGCGAGCAGTATGCCACGACTATCTACTCCTTTACCAAGCAAAAGGAGTATCCGGTTATCGTGGGTAAGCGCTTCCTGTCCGAGGGCGACAAGGTCCTGATCATCGACGACTTCCTGGCCAACGGTTGCGCGCTCGAGGGTCTTATCAAGATCTGCGAGGCTGCGGGCGCCGAGGTTTCCGGTATTGGTATTGCCGTGGAGAAGGGCTTCCAGGGCGGCGGCGACAAGCTCCGCGAGCGCGGTTTCCGCGTTGAGAGCCTGGCCCGTATTGCCGATATGGACTGCGAGAACGGCGAGATCACCTTCGCCTAATCGCGCGGCACATACGATTTGCATGCGATGTGACAAAGGGACGGTCCCTTTGTCACATTTTTTGTTTGGAGGGAGGTGTTGGTATGGACGAGATCAAGATGGGCTGGCGCGAGTATGCGCGCTATGCCGAGATGTCGGCCGAGGAGCTGACGCGCGACTGTGAGGTGCAGGTGTTTCGCGCGACGGGGCCGGGCGGCCAGGGCGTCAACACGACGGACTCCGCGGTGCGCATGAAGCATGTGCCTACGGGGATAGTCGTGACGGCGCGAGAGAGCCGTAGCCAGTTTCAGAATCGTGCGAGCTGCCTGCGCAAGCTGAAGGCCGAGCTCGAGCGTCGCGGCCGTCCGCCGCGCCGTCGCGTCAAGACCAAGGTGCCCCAACGCTCGCGCCAGCGCAGACTCAACGACAAGCACTTCAACGCCATCAAAAAGGCCAACCGCCGCAAGCCGGGCAGCGAAGATTGATCCCCTTCTAAGTTGCGGTGAAATAGGGACTGTTGGGCTGTCAAAGCCGCAAAACAGTCCCTTTTTCACCGCAACTTAGAAGGAGCTAGCGGGTTGGGCGCCAGACCTCGAGGGCGGCGGGGAGGATGTCGACCTCGATGCGGGAGGCGACGATGGCTTCGCCGTCGGCTTGGATGGGGTAGTTGGGCTCCTCGAAGGTGAGTTCGGCATGGCGGCAGCGGCGCATGCGCACTGGCGGAAGCTTGGTGTGGTGGCCGTCCTTGGCTGAAAGGAACATGGGCAGGGCGACTGCACGGGGCACGGGACCGAATGCGTAACAAACGTCGAGGATACCGTCGCAGGGGTCGGCATCGGGGCAGATACGATAGCCCGAGCCATAGGTGGGGCCCAGCTGGATGGCCATGATAATCGCCCGTACGCGCTCGGCGGGCGCGCCGTCAAAGCTGACCGTCATGGGGTAGTTGCGATAGCGCAGGCCAAACTGCTCCAGGCCCGAAAGGGTATAGAGCGGAGCACCCGTCAAGCCGGTCTTCTTCCGTAGTTCGGTGGTGCCCAGGCCGATGGCGGCATCAATGCCGACGGAGAGTGTCTGGTCGTAATACTCGACGGTCGCCTTGCCGCTGCCGCTTGCAGGGTTCCACGAGCGAATGCGCCCGATGTCCTGACGCTGCAGCTCGCAGGTGAGCAGGGCGCCAAAATCTTTACCGGAAAAATCATCGATGCCGAGCGTCTGGGCAAAATCGTTGCCGGAGCCCACGGGCAGGACGGCAAGCGCCGGTCGGGCTGCCTCTTCCTGCGTCATCAAGCCATTGACGACCTCGTGGATCACGCCGTCGCCGCCGAGTGCGATAACCGTGCGGTAGCCCTGGGCCTGCGCGGCAAGTTCTTTGGCGTGTCCCATGTACTCGGTCAGCACCAGGTCAAACTGGGATGAGCGCGCGGTCATGTCCAAAAAGCGCTGCAGGCGCTCAGCCACTTTGCGCGCCGCGCCCGACTGGGCGGCGGGATTGGCGATGATCAGCGTGCGACCAAAATCTGTTGCGTGCATGGGGCGACTCCCGGCGTATGGCGTGACGGTGCGGTCGCGTTCGGGTTATGTTGCTCCGATTGTGACCGTGCGGCGTTTACTGCATCTACTCTATCAGGTCGTTGTGGCGCTCGATAGCCTCTGCCACCGTGCCGCCCTCGTCCACAATGAGCGAACGGCGTTTGGGCGAGATAATGCGCTGCGCGGGATAAACGCCGCGGTGGCCGCCGGCAAGATAGCTGATAAACGCAACGATGACAAAGAACCCGGCTGCTGTGCCGTGGAACAGGTCGATGGCCATCATGCAGGTGGTGATGGGCACGTTAAGGCCGGCACAGAACACACCGAGCATGCCGAGGGCCGCCAGAAAGCTAGGGTCGATGCCGGCGAGGCAGCCGATCCAGCCGCCAAGTGCAGCTCCAATGCCAAACAACGGTGTGACCTCGCCGCCCTGGAAGCCGGCGCCCAGGGTGAGCGCCGTCACGACCAACTTGATGGCGGCGTCGGCGAGGGTCGTATTGCCGGCGAAACCGGCGCCCGAGAGCCAGGTGGCAAGGCCGGCGTACTTCCAGGCATCGAGCACCGCGTAAGCTGCGAGCACCACGAGTGCGCCTACGAGCGCGCGAACAAGATAATTGGTGATAAAGCGGCCGTAGAGGCTCTTGACGGTTCGAACCGACCAGGCGAAGAGGCGTGCGGTTAGACCGAACACGATGGCGCTGATGACGACGATGGCGACCGTTCGGGGTGTCATATCGGGGACGCTGGCGATGACGTTCGCCTCGTACTCGGTGCCCAGGGCAAGCGACGTAAAGTAGCCGGTAAACGAGGCGACGAGGCAGTAGATGCCGGCGGTGTAGTCGATCTTGCCGATAAAGCACATCTCCATGCCAAAGAAGGCGCCGGCGAGGGGTGAGCCGAACACGGCGCCAAAGGCAGACGAGATGCCGGCGAGCATGAGGTCGTGATGGTCGTGCTTTTTAAGATGGGCGAGGTTTGAGATGTTGCTGGCGATGGTACCGCCGATCTGCACCGCAGCGCCCTCGCGTCCTGCCGAGCCGCCTGTCAGGTGCGTAAGCGTGGAGCAGACAAAGGTGAGGACGGCCATGCGGGCATGGATGAGGCGGGTTCCCAGGGCGGAATCGATGACCAGGTTGTTGCCACGTTTGGCGGCAAGGCCGTGGTTCTTATACACCCATGCGGTGGCGACACCCACGGCGGGGAGCAGGGCGTAGACCCACGCATGGTGCTCGCGATAGTCGGTCGCGATGTTCAGCGAGGCTAAAAATGCCCAGGCGGCAACACCCATGGCGAGCGAGACGATCACGACGAGCACGAGCAGCTTGGCGCTCGCGAGCAGATTGCGGGCGTTACGGCGCGTGTCGGCGGCCAAGAGATGCTCAGAGCGGGTGAGCTGATGCCTGCCGGCCATGATGACGTCATTCAGGGAGAAGAAGCCTCCCTCATCGAGCGGCAGGGAATTGTCTTGCTCTTCGCTTTCGCTGTCTGATGTGTCGGTAAAAGCCATGGTGTCCTCTTCTTTGGTTACAACGCAAGCATTATAGAGCGTGACAAACGCGTCAAGCCGGTGGGTTGGTTTCGGTTCTGTTTCGTGCCCTGTAACCGACAGGTGTATTCGCGAGTGCGGACCGTCTCGCGGTCGACCGACGGGGGATTATACTGAATAAAACATAAAGAATCGGCGCCCTTGTTACGCGCCGCGATCTGTAAGAGGTGCATATGGCAGAGAAGCTCATTCCGTTGGAGGACGCGCAGGCAATTGTCTTGTCACATGTGAGTCCGACCAGGGTTGTCGAGATTCCCGTATGGCAGGCGGCCGGTCTTCCTTTGGCTGAGGATGCTGTGGCCGATATCGACATCTCGCCATTTGCCAACAGCGCCATGGACGGTTATGCCGTGCGCGCCGTCGACCTTGGTGCGGCCACCGGCGATACTCCGGTGACGCTTTCCGTTGTCGGCCACGAGGCGGCGGGTCATGTGTTTGGGGGCACGATTGGCGCGGGCGAGACGGTCCGCATCATGACGGGCGCGCCGGTGCCAGAGGGCGCCGATGCCGTGGTGAAGTACGAGATCGTCGACGTGCTCGACGGCGATGGCAACGAGGGCTCGCACGTCCGCTTCTCGGCGCCGGCTAAGGTGGGGGAGAACGTTCGCTCTGCTGCCGAAGAAGCCCATGCCGGCGACGTCGTGATGCGTGCCGGTGAGGTTGTGGCGCCGGCTGGTGCGGGCCTGCTGGCAAGCGCCGGGTATGCGAGTGTGAAGGTGCACGCCGCACCGCACGTGGGCATCATCTCGCTGGGCACGGAGCTGGTTGCTCCAAGTGAGCTTCCGGCGCGTGGCCAGATTCGCGATTCCAACTCCTCGGCGCTGATGGCCGAGGCATTCGATGCCGGTGCCGAGCCCGTGTTCTATGGCATTGCGCCCGACGACGAGCAGGCGATATCCGAGCTCGTACACCGCGCGGTGCGCGAGTGCGATTTTGTCATTACGAGCGGCGGGGCCTCGGCCGGAGACTACGATTACGTGACGGCGCTGGTCCAGCGCGAAGGCGAGGTCCTGTTCGATCGCATCTCGATGCGTCCCGGCAAGGCCATCACGTTTGGCCTGCTCGGCGGCAAGCCGTACCTGGGGCTTTCGGGCAATCCGGCGGCGGCCTACGTGGGCTTTGAGGTGCTCGCGCGCCCGGCGATTCGTAAGATGCGCGGCTTTGCCGAGGGGGCGCGTCCTGTGCAGCAGGCAATGCTGACACACGGAGTGAAGAAGCGCCAGGACCGTCGATTCTATGACCGCGCCACGGTTGCGCGCGATGCTCAGACCGGCGAGCTTATGGTGACTGAGGCCAAAAGCCAGAATTCGGCGCTGCTTGGCACGATGCAGCGCGCGAATTGTCTGCTGCGCATTAACGAGGGCCCGTGCGAGCTCGAGCCGGGCGATGTCGTGGATGTCGTCCGCGTCGACTTGCCCGAGGGCACCGTGCTTTAGGAGGAGCGCTATGGAGTTGAAGATTTCGATCGTGACGTGTTCGGATACGCGCGATCTTGCCCAGGATGAGGCCGGAGCCGCGCTCGAGGAACTCATTGCGGCTCAGGGCTGGACGGTAGCCTCGCACGTGGTTGTGCGCGACGACGTCGACGAGATTGGCGCCGCTATCGTGGACGCTGCCGATGAGCGCCATGCCCATGTTGTGCTTACCTGCGGCGGCACGGGACTTTCGATGCGCGACGTGACGCCCGAGGCGACGCGTGCCGTCTGCGACCGCGATGTGCCGGGCATTGCCGAGGCGATTCGCGCGTACTCGATGACCAAGACGCGCCGCGCGATGCTGTCGCGCGCCGTGTGCATGCAACGCGGTCATACACTTGTCGTAAACTTTCCCGGATCCACCAAGGCAGCCCGCGAAAGCTGGGAGGCGATTGCCGACCAGCTGGAGCACGCGGCACAGATGACGGCGGGCGGCGGACACGCCAAATAAGTGTTTCACCTGCGGCGGAGTGACCCGAACGGTTGCTCCGCCTTTTTGCTTGATGCCGAGGTGAAGTCGATGCGTGTCGTAATCTGAAAATATATTCTCATGGGAGAATAATTTCTCACTGCCATTATTCGCGCTGAAGTATAATCTTATTACAGAATAAAGCCTGCGGTGGGGTGCCCAGGCACAAGGTCCGAAAGGGTTCAATATGTTCGATATGGTTTCTCGCCGCGGTTTCGTTTCGCTTTCTGCCGCTGCTGCCGCCGGCCTTGGCCTTGCTGGCTGCTCGGGTAACAAGGAGTCCGAGTCTGCTGGTTCCGACGCCGGTTCTGTCAAGTCCTCCTCTAAGAAGAAGGCCGTCGAGCTGCAGATTTTCGCCGCCAACTCGCTCGAGAAGGCCCTTCCCGAGGTCCAGGAACTCTACACCGACCAGACCGGCACCACCTTTGCCGACACGCAGTTCAAGGCCTCTGGCGACCTGGTCGAGCAGATGAAGGCCGGCGCTGCCGTCGACGTGCTCATCACCGCTTCCAAGGGCACCATGGACGATGCCGAGACTGCCGAGCTCGTCGACACCGACACCCGTGAGGACATGTTCGTCAACGACCTCGTGATCATTCGCGCCGAGGGCTCCGACACCAAGGTCGAGGCCATCGCCGACGTCGCGAACCTGGACGGCAAGATCGCCATCGGCGACGCCAAGACCGTTCCGGCCGGCAAGTACGCCAACCAGGCGCTGGCCTCCGTCGGCCTCTACACCGGCACCGAGGGCGACGACGGCGAGTACGCGCCCGAGATTGCCGACAAGGTCGCGCTGGCCGATAAGGTCGGCACCGCTGCCGCCTACGTGTCCACGGGCGACTGCGTGGCAGGTTTTGTCTATAGCTCCGACATCTACCGCTACGACGGCATCGAGGAGGCCTTCGTGTGCCCCGAGGATTCGCACAAGCCCATTGTGTACCCGGGTGCCGTGGCCGAGAGCTCCGAGCATGCCGACGAGGCCAAGGCGTTCATCGACTTCTGCCTGTCTAACAAGAAGGCGCAGAAGATTTGGGCTAAGTACGGCTTTGAGCTTTCTGAGTAGTGCAGAAGAGCGCTGCATAACGATATGCTTGAGGGCGGGCGTTCTTGCGATCGCCCGCCCTTTTTAGATTGAAGCGGCGCGCCTGCGCGTCGTTACCCTTTGTTTGAGGAGTCGCCCGTGTCAAGGAAAACGATTCGCCTGCTCGCTGCGCTGGCGGCGGTTCTCTTTGCGTTTACCTCACTGCCCGGAGTTGCTTGTGCCGAGGCGCTTTTTGCCACTGCCGACGGACGCCAAGCGACAGAGGACTCTGCGCTTATCGATGGCGTCGATTTTGGCCTCAACGCCTTTGAGCGCAACGCCAAGGGCACGGCCCGCTCGTTTGCCGACCAGCCCGAGGGTTATCGTTTTCCTATCTACAGAAAGACGTCGCTCGTAACGGTGACCACGCCTACGAGCATCGTGGTGTGGGTCGATGCGCATGCCGCCAAGGAAGCGGGCCTCGATATCGCAAATGCCTCCGACCAAAAGGCGCTCAAGAAGATGCTCGCGGGGCTCGATAAGTCTCACTCCATGGGAGGCGCGCTGCTGGAGGACTCCAAGCTCGAGTGGGTGTTTACCTCGGACAATGAGCTGGTACAGGGCGATTACCGTTATCTGTTTAAGGTGAAGGGCGACGACGGCGACTACTACACCGTCGTGAATGCCGCGGACGCCGCAAACCCCGGGCTCAATCTGGGTGACGGAGCCCTGTGGAGCGATAACGCCGCCTTGGTGCCGTATGCGAGTGTCTCGACGACGGAGCCGCCCTCGCTAGCGGAGCGCGCCGCGACCTTCTTTGGCAGTATTGACTACCGCCCGTTTTGGGTGTCCATCAAGACGAGCGGTCTCGCCTTGGTGATCGCGTTCGCGCTGGGCCTGTTTGCCGCATGGAAGACCATGGGCACCACGAGCCGCGTGAAGGGCCTGCTCGATTCGGTCTTTACCATCCCTATGGTGCTGCCGCCCACGGTCTGCGGCTTTCTGCTCCTCATGCTGTTTGGCCGCTCGACCGGGGTGGGCCAGTGGCTCATCGCGCACGGCATCTCGATCGTCTTTACCTGGCCCGCGGCGGTCATTTCGGCCGTCGTTGTGTCGTTTCCGCTGGTCTACCGCACGGCGCTCGGAGCCTTTGAAAGCCTTGACACGCAGATGCTCGATGCCGCGCGAACCCTGGGATGGTCCGAGCGTCGCATCTTTACCAAGCTTATGATGCCGCTTGGCTGGCCCTCGATTGCCGCCGGCGCGGTGCTTGCCTTCGCGCGTGCCATGGGCGAGTTTGGCTGCACCCTGTTCTTTGCGGGCAACTACGCCGGCATTACCCAGACCATCCCCATCGCCATCTACTTTGAGTGGATGGGCGGCAATACGTCGGTGGCGATCTTTTGGGTCGTCGTCGTGATCGTCTTCAGCTTCTTGGTCATCCTATTCATCAACATGTACACGGCGCATTCGCAAAAGTACCGCGAGCGGGGTCTCTCCCGCGCGGAGCGCAAACAGGCCAAGGAGCTTGTCGGTCAGGGCGATTCGCTCGACCCCGTCGGTGGCGATGCCCTGCGTATCGATCGCGAAGCGTTGGCCGAGCTTATGCGTGACGACGCGGTCGCGAAGGGAGGTCGATAGGCCATGTCGCTCGTTCTGGATATCAAAAAGCGTTATCCCGGCTTTACCCTCGACATTCAGCTGGAAGCCGGCGAGGAGCGGGTGGCGCTGCTTGGCGCCTCCGGATGCGGTAAGAGCTGTACCTTGCGCTGCATCGCCGGCGTGGAGACGCCCGATGAGGGCAAGATCGTCGTCAATGGCGTGACCTTCTTCGACTCCGCCGCGGGTATCAACCTGTCGCCCCAGGAACGCAAGTGCGCCCTGCTGTTCCAAAACTATCAGCTGTTCCCCAATATGACGGTGGCCGATAATGTATGCGCCGGCGTTGAGGATGCCGGTGACGCCGCGGCGCGCAAAAAGCTCGCCGAACGCTACCTGGGTATCTTTGGCCTGGCCGACTTTGCCGACCGCTATCCCGCGCGACTTTCGGGCGGCCAGCAGCAGCGTGTGGCGCTTGCCCGCATGGTGGCGGCGCACCCGGGCATCTTCATGTTCGACGAGCCCATGAGCGCTCTCGACGCGTATCTCAAGAGCGCGCTTGAGCAAAACATGCTCGACCTGTTCGATGTCTGCAACCGCACCGTGCTGTACGTGAGCCACGATATCGATGAGGCATGTCGCCTGTGCGAGCGCGTCTGTGTGATGCACAACGGGCATGTGGAGGAGATCGGTTCCGTCGAGGACGTGGTCCGCCGGCCGCAAACCTTGGCCGCGCTGCGCCTGACGGGCTGCAAGAACACGAGCCGTGCGCGTAAGATCGGGCCTCAGGAAGTTGAAGCCCTGGACTGGGGCATGACCTTCAATGTGGGCCGCGAAGTGCCCGATAACGTGGCGTACCTGGGCATTCGCGCGAGCTACTTCCATGTGGACAACCGTGCCGAGCGTGGTCGCAACAGCTACGACCTGCACGTGGCCCGCGTGAGCGATTCACGTTTTGAGCGCCTGGTGCTGCTGGACGTGCCGCGCGCCGACGCGCCGACGCGCCTGCAGTGGAAGGTCAACAAAGTGCGCATGCCTGTCGACGAGCTGCCGCAAGCAGGCGAGACGCTGCGCATGCATTTTGATGCCAGCAGGATCCATTTGGTTTGTCGATAGTGCCGGGTAATGCCGTCGGGGAATATAAGCCTCGGCGGCTTTGTTTTTGCCGTTCGCCGAATGAGGAATGACAAACTCTTATCAATCAAGATAATTATTTATTAAACGACGGCACACGACGCTGTCGTACGAATGTCAACGGTGTTCGCATGGTCGATGACCGTTGATATAGTTGTCCTCAACTTGTAAAGGAGGGTGCGCACATGCCGCAGACGACATATATTCGCCGCGTTGCCGCGCGCGCCCTGTATATGGCTCGGAGTCGCATATGAGCAGGTATGTTCACGGCTCCGGGAGAGACGACGCACAACTAAATAATCGACCGCGAAGCAGGTTCCCTAAAATTCCGGGTTTGAGCACGGTCGGGCAATCGCCGTCCGTCGTGCATCGATACCGCTGTTATCCGTTTTTGGTTCGAGAGGGGAACCGTTATGGCTGAAGAATTCGATTTCCATCCGATGTGGGAGAGCCTCGGCATGAATCTTGCCGACCACGATATGCTGCTGGGCGCCGTGGGCCAGATGTACGGGGACATGTTCCTGTCGCAGAACAACCGCCCCAAGTCCACGTCCTACTTGGACTTTGTGGCCACCAACATCCATAGCGGCCGCATTAAGGAGATGCTCGACAAGAAAGAGGCTGGCGAGGCCACCAAAATCGTGGGCTCGTTCTGCGTGTACGTGCCCGAGGAGATCGTGCTTGCCTGTGACGGCATTCCCGTTGGTCTGTGCTCGGGTGCCGATTGGGCAACGGACAAGGTCGAGGAGCACTTGCCGCGCAACACCTGTCCGCTCATCAAGAGCTTTGCCGGCTTTAAGCTGGGTGAGGTCTGCCCCTATATTGAGTCGAGTGACTTGGTGGTAGGCGAGAACACCTGCGATGGCAAGAAGAAGGCCTACGAGTTTTTTGCCACGCAAAAGAACATGTACGTTGTGGATATTCCCAACGTGCACGACGAGTCGACGCTCGTGACCTGGAAGGCCGAGGTTAAAAAGCTCGCCGCCAAGATTGAGGAAGAGTGTGGCGTCACGATTACGCCTGAGCGTCTGAAGGCCGCCATCCGCGCCGTCAATGAGAAGCGTCGCGCCCTGCAGCGTCTCGCTGCCACGCGCGCTGCCGACCCAGCGCCCATTAGCGGTCTCGACAGCCTGCTGACCGTTCAGGCCGCCTTTATGGACGACACGCCGCGTCTGACCGGAGCCATCAACGATATGGCGGCCGAGTGTGAGCAGCGTGTCGAGGCCGGAGAGGGCGTGGCGCCCAAGGGGACCAAGCGCATCCTGTACACCGGCACGCCCATGGCCGTGCCCAACTGGAAGCTGTTCAACCTCATCGAGAAGGCCGGCGGCGTTGTGGTGGGCGAGGAGTCCTGTACGGGTTCGCGCTATTACAAGGACTTGGTCGATGAGTCCGGTGAGACGGTTGACGAGATGCTCGATGCTATTGCCGAGCGCTACTTTAAGATCAACTGTGCCGTCTTTACGCCCAACGACCAGCGTATGAAGGACATTGTCCAGATGGCTAAGGACCTGCATGCCGACGGCATCGTCGACGTGGCCCTGCAGTTCTGCACGCTCTACGAGATGGAGTCCTTCGCCGTGGAGAAGGCCGCCGAAGAGGCCGGTATTCCCTTTATGCACATAGCGACCGACTACGCCGGCGAGGACGCAGGCCAGCTGCAGACCCGCATTGAGGCCTTCTTGGAGACGATCTAGGCCGCATGGCTTCCCCAGGCACCCGATCTTGCCGTTCAAACCGTCGCTTGCGTACCAAAGTACGCGGCGCTTCTCTTTCACGGCAACCTCGGGCACCGCGGCTTCCTCAGGCACCGCACCTTCCGGCTCCAACCCTCCTCGCGTACCAAAGTACGCGTCGTCAGGCTTGTCGCTCGGAATCTGCGGCACCTGGGAAAGCCGTCTTCGTAGTCGAATTTCTTGTCTTTTTTCTTTTAGGGAGCTACATGTCCGAGGTTTCTGAGCAGCCGTTGCCGCGCACGTTTGAGGAGTTCAACGAGCAGCGCAAGGCGGCGTTTATTCGCGTTAAGGACTACAAGCAGGCCGGCAATCGCCTGGTCGGTTTTTTGTGCAGCTATACGCCGCTCGAGATTATCGATGCCGCGGGGGCTGCAAGCGTCGCCCTGTGCGGTACGTCCGACGAGGTAATTCCCGAGGCCGAGAAGGTGCTGCCGGCAAATCTGTGCCCGCTCATCAAGTCGACCTACGGCTTTGCCTATTCGCAAAAGTGCCCGTTTACGTACTTTAGCGACTTGATCATCGGCGAGACCACCTGCGACGGCAAGAAGAAGATGTACGAGCTGCTCAACGAGCTCAAGCGTACGCACATTCTACATTTGCCGCAGAGCCGCGACCGTGCCTACGAGCGCGAGGGCTGGTACGAGGAGTGTCGCCTGCTCAAGGAGGAACTCGAGAACTTCTACGGCATCACGATTACCGATGACGACCTGCGCGCTGCCGTGCGTCGTCGCAACCGCCTGCGCGCTGCCCAGCTCGAGATGTTTGCGCTGCAGGCCAACCAGCCGGCGGCTATGAGCGGCGTCGACCTGATGAGCACCATGTTCGCCGGTACGTTTAGCTTTGATATCGAGGCCTATACGCAGCAGCTGGAGCAGAAGGTCGCTGCCCTGCGCGAGGCTTACGACGCGGGCGAGCGCCCCGTTGCGGCGGATACCAAGCGCATCCTTATCACCGGCTGCCCGGTGGGAGGCGTGATCAACAAGATCGGCCGCACCATCGAGTCCAACGGCGGCGTGGTCGTGTGCATGGACGACTGCTCGGGCGAGCGTACGGCCGCCATGATGATTGACCCCGACGCGCCCGATATCCTGCGCGCTATCGCCGATCGTTATCTGGACATCAACTGCTCGGTCATGACGCCCAACGACGGCCGCATGGACAACACGCTGGCCATGTGCGAGAAGTACCACGTCGATGGCGTGGTCGAGAGCGTGCTGCAGGCGTGCCACACCTTCAATGTGGAAAGCGCCCGCATGCAGGAGGCCGTCGAGGGCGCGGGCATTCCGTACATGAAGATCGAGACCGACTACAGCAACGGCGACATGGGCCAGATCGAGACGCGCATCGCCGCCTTTATCGAGACACTGTAGGACGAATGCGGCATAGGGACAGTCCCTTTGCCGCATGTGAAGGAGGATGCCGTGGTTGGCATTGGTATCGACATAGGCTCGACGGCAGCGAAGGCCGCAGTGGTGGAGGCGGATGATGCCATCGCGTGGACCTGCGTGATGCCGACGGGGTATTCGTCGGTTGCTGCGGCCGAGCGCCTGCGCGCAGAGCTTGCTTCGGCCGGCTACGACGTGGCGGCCGACGACGTGCGTGTGGTCGCGACCGGCTACGGCCGCGTTGCCGTGCCCTATGCGCACAAGGTTGTAACCGAGATTACCTGCCACGGCACCGGTGCTGTGCGTCTCTTTGGCGACCATGGCACCGTGATTGACGTGGGCGGCCAGGACACCAAGGTCATCCAACTTAAAGGCGGCCGCGTGGCCAAGTTTGCCATGAACGACAAGTGCGCTGCCGGTACGGGGCGCTTTTTGGAGATCATGGCCGACCGCCTGGGCATTTCTCAGCAGCAGATGGCCGACCTCGCCCGCTCCGGTGAGCCAACCAAGATCAGCAGCATGTGTACGGTGTTTGCCGAAAGCGAGGTCATTAGCCTGATCGGTCGCGGTGAGCCGCGCGAGAACATCGCGCGCGGTGTGATCGAAAGCGTCGTGTCGCGCGTGGCGACTATGGCCGGGCAGGCGGCGGGTGCCCCGTACTACCTGACCGGCGGCCTGTGCGAGAACGCCTATGTTGTGGAGCGGCTGGGAGCGCTGCTGGGGTCGCCGGTGACCACCTCGCCCCAGGCTCGCTTTGCCGGAGCGATCGGCGCGGCCATTCGTGCCCAGGCGCTCGGCTGATGAGCCGGCCGTAGATGCGCGTTCATGCGTATACTGAGAAGCATTGTTTGTGTTTGAGAGGGGGTATCGATGCTCGACGATCAGATTAGGCTCACGTCTATGACCGCCGCGAGCGGTTGAGCCGCTAAGTTGGCTCCTGGAGTCCTCGCCCAGGTCCTGGGTGACTTACCAAATGTGCCCAACGACAACTTGCTCGTGGGGTTCGATACCTCCGACGATGCGAGTGTCTTCCGCGTTGGCGAAAACCTGGGACTCGTTCAGTCCATCGACTTCTTCCCGCCGATGGTCGACGACCCGTTCCTGTTTGGCCAGATCGCGGCGGCAAACTCGCTGTCGGACATCTACGCCATGGGCGGGCGTCCGAGCCACGCCATGAACCTGCTGTGCATTCCCAGCTGCCTGGGCGTTGAGGTTGCGGGGCAGATTTTGGCGGGCGGCGCCGACAAGTGCGTTGAGGCCGGCTGCACCATCGCGGGCGGCCACACCATCAATGACGATGAGCCCAAGTACGGCCTGTCCGTGAGCGGTTTTGTCCCGCTCGATCGCATGCTCGCCAACAGCGGCGCGCGCGTGGGCGATGCTCTGTTGCTGACCAAGGCGGTCGGCTCTGGCATCATCACTACGGCCATTAAGGGCGAGCTCACCGAGCAGGATGAGGCCGCAGCGATGTTTGACTCGATGCGCACCCTCAACGAAGCACCGATTCGCCTTGCCGAGGGGCTCGAGCTTCACGGCTGTACCGACGTTACGGGCTTTGGCCTGATTGGACATGCGTGCGAGATGGCTGAGGGATCGGGCGTGCAGATTGAGCTTGCGTCTGGGGCGGTGCCGCTCTTTGACCAGGTGCTCGACATGGCGCGACTGGGCATTATCCCCGCCGGTGCCTACCGCAACCAAGATTTCTATGGCCCACGTGTGGCTGCCGACGATGACCTAGAGCCGGGCATGCTGGATGCGCTGTACGATCCGCAGACGTCTGGTGGCCTGCTCATCGCGGCGCCTGCCGCCGATGTGGATGAGCTTGCGCGCCGCCTGCATGCCGAGGGTCGCATCGCCGCCGTTGTCGGTCGCGTATGCGAGGCAGAGCCGGGCGGTCCCGCTGTTCGCGTTGTCCGCTAGCAGCGCGTTTATTGAACTATGTACCGTTTTAGAACGATTTACTCGAAAGGAAAACCATGTCTACCAAGATTGAAGTCAACGCCATGGGCGATGCCTGCCCGCTGCCCGTCGTTAAGACCCTTAAGGCGCTCAAGCAGCTCGATGGCGAGGGCGCTGTCGTGACCTCGGTCGATAACGAGACCGCCGTCAAGAATATCTTCAAGATGGCACAGGAGAAGGGCTGCACGGCCTCGGTCGAGAAGGTCGCGGACGCCGAGTGGCACGTGACCGTCGCGACCGCCGGCGCCGTTGCCGTGGACGTGCCCGAGCGGGACGGTGCCGCCTTCTGCGACGCCGGCGACGGCAAAGGCAAGCTCGTCATCTCGGTCTACACCGACTGCATGGGCCGCGGCGACGACGAGCTGGGCCATAAGCTCATGAAGGCGTTCATCTTTGCCGTGACGCAGCAGGAGGAACTGCCCGCGACCATGCTGTTCTACAACGGCGGCGCCAAGCTTACCGTCGAGGGCTCGCCGGTGCTCGACGACCTCAAGGCCCTGGTCGAGCAGGGCGTGGAGATCCTTACCTGCGGCACCTGCCTCGATCACTTTGGCATTAAGGACCAGCTCGCGGTGGGCGAGGTCACCAACATGTACGTGATCGTGGAGAAGATGGAGCAGGCCGTGCGCGTCGTGCGCCCGTAGCTCATTGGATGGGATTGCCATGAGGGAGAAACGCCCGGCACTGGTCATCACGTTTCCCACCACGGCGGCCGCCATGGGCTGCGAGTCCCTGTGCGCAGAACGTGGCCTTCCCGGACGCACGATTCCCGTGCCCGGGGAGGTCGCGGCCGGCTGCGGCCTGGCTTGGAAGGCCTTGCCCTCAGATGAGGATTTGCTGCGCGGCGAGCTTGCCGCGGCTGGCGTTCCCACCGAGGGCTTTACCGTGATCGACATGTGGGAGGTCGTGCGATGATCTACCTGGATAACGCGGCGACGACCATGCATAAGCCGCAGACGGTGATCGATGCCGTGACGCAGGCGATGTGTTCGCTCGGCAATGCCGGGCGCGGTGCTACATCGGGTGCACTCGATGCCGCGCGCACCATCCACGGCTGTCGTGCCAAGCTCGCGCGCCTGCTGGGTTGCCCGCGGGCCGACCATGTGTGCTTTACGCCCAACTCGACGGCGGCGCTCAACACCGCCATCAACGGTGTGGTGCGTCCCGGTGACCGCGTGGTCACGACGGTGCTCGAGCATAACTCCGTGCTGCGCCCGCTCAATCGTCTTGCGGCGGAGCGGGGCGTTACCGTTGAACATGTCGGCTGCGATGCGAACGGCGTACTCGACTATGACGAGCTTGAGCGCCTGGTGACGCCGGGCACGCGTGCCGTGGTGGTGACGCACGCCTCCAACGTGACTGGCAACGCCGTTGATGTTGCGCGCGTGGCGGAGATGGCCCACGCGGCCGGCGCGCTCGTGATCGTTGATGCCTCGCAGTCTGCCGGCGCGGCAAAGATTGACATGGCGGCGATGGAGCTCGATATCTTATGCTTTACCGGCCACAAGGGGCTTATGGGTCCCCAGGGCACGGGCGGCTTGGCTGTGGCGGAGGACGTCGACGTGGCGCCGTGGGCCATGGGCGGCACGGGCGTGCACAGCTTCGATGCACTGCAACCGATGGAGTGGCCCACGCGCTTGGAGGCCGGAACGCTCAACGGGCATGGCATCGCGGGCCTTTCCGCCGGTCTCGACTTTATCGAGGCCCAGGGCGGTGTTGAGGCGATTGCCGTGCACGAGCGTGAACTGGCCGACCGCTTCCTGGCCGGTGTGCGCGAGATTCCGGGCATTACGCTCTACGGCGCCTTTGACCAGCCGACGCGCTCGGCGATCGTGTCGCTCAACGTGGGCGATGTCGATTCGGCCGAGATCTCGGATGCACTCATGCAGGGGTGGGGGATTGCGACGCGCCCCGGCGCCCATTGCGCCCCGCTTATGCACCGCGCGCTGGGAACCGAGCGCCAGGGTGTCGTTCGATTCTCGTTTGGCTACTTCAACACGGTCGAAGAAGTCGACACGGCGATTGAGGCGCTGCGCGATTTGAGCCACGATTAGACCAACCTTTTGCGCCCCTTGATAAACCGTTTACGCAACCGACCCGCATTATTGCCAAAATACGGTACTGTGAAATGATGGCCCACCATGGGTCCTCGGTATCTTTACGAATTGCGGGAAGGTTCCTATGAACAGGATCACTGCTGCCCTCTATAGATTTTTGGTCGTCTATCTTTCGGTCGCGATGGTTGTGACCTCGATACCGCTTGCGCCTAGCACGGCTTATGCCGATGATAGCTCGGCGCTTGCCGTCGAGAGCGAGGCCCAAGAGGCCGACTCGGACTCTGACACTGATGCCGATGCGGTCGATGATTCATCATCGGCGAATGAGGGCAGCTCATCAGCAGCTTCCGACTCGACTGATAGCTCTCAGGACAAATCGTCAAGCTCGGATACCAACACTCTCGCGTCGAGTCTGGCGCAGGATCTCGCAAGCGACGCGACCGACTCCGATGCCGCAAAAAGCCTGGCTGCGATGGCAGAGCCCTCGTCCGATGACAGCGAAGTCGATGCCCTCACGTACGAGCCAACGGTCTATGAATATGCCAAGTTTATGCCGAACTACTATTTGTATCCGTGCGATGCAAACGGAAATCTTACGGTAGAGATTGATGAGAACAACCCGAATGAGAATTCTGTCGACGGTCGAATGGTAACGAATTTGATTGTCGATTACGGGACGGATCTAGTCGACGTACAGCTCTGCGCTGACTCTCTCAATCTGCGCTCAGTGCGCTTTGAAAACAGTTCAATTTCTTCAATTGGAATGCACGCCTTCTATAATTGCCCGAATCTCACTGATATCAGCCTTTCCGGTATGACTATCGGTCACATTGGAAAAGAGGCGTTCTATGGCTGCAAGTCGCTTGCGAGCCTGAACATCAACGAGGTTGCTACCATTGGCTCTATGGGCGACGCCGCGTTTGCCGGGAGTGGGCTGGTGTCCACGGGACTCGATAAGGTTGTTGGTCTTACGTCGATTCCTGTTATGGCCTACGACGGCTGCAAGGCTCTGACCGATACTGGTCTGGATAAGAATATCTCCATCATGTCAATCGATAGCGCCGCGTTCAGAAACTGCTCGAACCTTGCTACCACAGGACTCGAGAACAATACGACGATCGAAAAACTTGGGCAGAACTGCTTCCTCGGCACAGACTTGAGCGGTGGGCTGACACTTCCCTATAACTCCAAGATCGAGGAGTTACCGAACGGGGTGTTTCGCAGTACCAATCTCGAAACTGTGTTCTTTGGGTGCAACCATGTGGTGCTCATTAATACCGACACGTTCCCAAAACGCAACATGACCGTCATGGTTCCCGCCAAGATGATTTCAAAGTATGCGAACGGTCGTCCCAAGCAGGTCTGGGAAAACTGTAACGGCTGTCTTCCCGTTCCTGTGGGCAAGGTTCTTCAGGGGATTGAGATTTCGCGTGATCCCGACAAGATGGCCTATCAGCCGGGGGAAAAGATCTCGCTCGAGGGCATGAGTGTTAACTTTCAGTACCCACATTCGTTGACCATTAGCGACTACGAGTCGCTCTTGACGCGCGAGATGGGCGAATACCTTACGGCGACCCCCTGCGATGGTGATGTCTTCGACGAGTCGATGGACGGAGAACCCATACAGTTGGTGTATGACGATGGCTACACGCGCCTTGTCGCGTACAGCAAGGGCAACCTGCAGCAGGCGGCCTACGAGTATGCCAAGCTCATGCCCAACTACTATCTGTATCCGTGCGATGCAAACGGAAATCTTACGGTAGAAATCGATGGAAACAACCCGCGCGAGAACTCTGTCGATGGTCGAATGGTAACGAATTTGATTGTCGATTACGGGGTTGATGAAGTCGACGCACAGCTCTGCGCCGACTCTACCAATCTGCGCTCAGTGCGCTTTGAGAATAGCTCCATATCCAAAATCGGATTGCACGCCTTCTATAACTGCCCGAATCTCACCGATATCAGCCTTTCCGGTATGACCATCGGCACCATCGGAAAAGAGGCGTTCTATGGCTGCGAGTCGCTTGCGAGCCTGAACATCAGCGAGACTACTACCATTGGCTCGATGGGCTATGCCGCGTTTGCCGACAGTGGGCTGGTGTCCACGGGGCTCGACAAGGTTGTCGGCCTCACATCGATTCCCGACAGCGCCTACGAAGGCTGCAAGGCTCTGACCGATACCGGCCTGGACAAGAATA
>CATYZK010000037.1 GCA_958415665.1 uncultured Collinsella sp.
GTAGCGGGTGGTTTAAAGCTGGCCGCTGCGCGGCCAGCAGACTAAAGTCTTGAATAAAAAAGAAGGCCCCGAAAGGGGCCTTCGCCATATTTATTCAGACAACCAGTCCGATGTGTGACGCATTGGATCCGAGAGGTCCGTGGCTGCCCGGAAGGCATTAGGTTGATCGCGAGTTCCGCACGAGCCGGAGAGCACTTAATGTGCTCTCCGTGCGAGCAGGACTGTCCGAGCAGGCAACCTAATGCCTTCCGGGCAGCCACGGACCAACTTACTTCAAACCGCCGTTACGACAGCGCGATACCGCCGAGCCAGCCCCAACGCACGCCAGAGCCAGTACCATAGAAGCTAATAAACGAATCAAGCGACTTAGACGTAATGGCACCCTCGTTGCTCATAACGATGCCGCCGCCAACGTAGATACCCACATGACCGTAGATAAGGCCCGGAGCACCCGTGCCGCTGTGCGAGGAATCGGCCACGATCATGCCCACCTGCAGCGCCGAGCGGTCGGAGCTATAGCACCAGGCGTTGAACATGTCACACGCGTTGCCGCCAAAATAGCCCACGCCGGCATTGCGGAAGACGTTGGTAACCCAGGCAGCACACCAGCCCTGGCCGGGAGAAGGCGTCGAGTAGCACGCATTGACGACGGCCTGCTGCTTGCCCGAACCGCCCGTCTGTTGCGGGGTGCCGCCGGCATACGAGCCGCCACCCGAAGAAGAGCCCGTGTTCGCAGAGGCCGCGGCTGCCGCAGCCGCCTTCCTAGCGGCCTCCTCGGCCTGGGCGGCAGCGAGGATCTCGGAATCGCGCTGAGCCATGAGTTCCTTGACGTCGTCGGAAAGACCGTTCAGCACGGTCTGGACTTCTTGCTGCTTGGCCTGCATATCCTGCATCTGAGCCGTCTGCTGGTCCTTGAGTTTCTCCAGGTCGGCCTTTTGTGATTCGAGCTCGGTCTTCTGTGCGTCGAGCTCAGCCTGAATCGTCTGGATATCCTCGATGGCATCGCGGTCGCTCTTGTTGATCTTCTCAACGTAATGCGCGTTGGCGACGAGTTCCTCAAACGAGCCAGAGGCCAGCAGCAGCGACAGGATGTTCGTGCCGCCGGACTTGTAACTGGCGGCCACGCGATCGGAAAGGTCGTTGCGCTTCTTCTTGAGCTCGGCCTTCTTTTCATCGATCTGGGCCTGCGTGTCGTCAATCTTGCCCTGGACATTCTCGATGTCGTTGAGGGTCTGGGCATTCTTGTTGGCCAGCGCCGCATACTCATTTGCGATGCTGTCGAGCTGGGCCTGAACCTCGTCGAGCTGGGCCTGGGCGGCATTCAATTTATCGGTGGTTTCTTTGGAAGCCTCCGCCGCATGGGCGTGAGTGGGCAGGCCAAAAAGAACTGCCGCAGAAGCGGCGCCGAACAGGGCCTTGAGAGCAGTGCGGCGCGAGAGCTCCTGGGAAAGGATGGAATCGCTGTTTGGTGACATATGTACTCCGTTACATGCTTATTTATATGTCGCTCAACTCATACATATTAGCGTACATATGGCGCGTCCCAACGATTTCCACGAACGGCAGGAAACTACAAGGTCGGCGGCTCGCAAGCAATTGGTAAAGTTGGGGTAACAATTGGGCAAGCTTTTATTATGAGTACGTTAACATAATCCTCTGCTTTTCCTACAGTGCACCATTTGGGCGTCCCCGCCTGCGCTATACTCCCCTCTAGAAGTGTTCCTGATTCGATAGGAGACTACATGTCCAAAGCACTCGACCCCAAAGACACCTGCGTCCTCGTTACCGGTGGCGCCGGCTTTATCGGCTCGCACACCGTCGTTCAGCTGCTCGAGGGTGGCTACCAGGTCGTCATCGTCGATGATCTCTCCAACTCCAGCGCCGTCGCCGTCGACCGCGTCAAGACCATCGTGGGCGACGAGGCCGCCAAGAACCTCACCTTCTACGAGGCCAACGTGCTCGACCGCGATGCGATGAACAAGATCTTCGATACCCATCAGATCGACCGCGTCATCCACTTTGCCGGCTTTAAGGCCGTCGGCGAGTCGGTGAGCAAGCCCGTCGAGTACTACCACAACAACATCGAGAACACCTTGGTGCTCATCGACGTCATGCGCAACCATGGCTGCAAGTCCATCATCTTCTCGAGCTCCTCGACCGTCTACGGCGACCCGGACAACCCGCCCGTCACCGAGGAGGATCCTAAGAAGCCCGCAACCAACCCCTATGGCTGGACCAAGTGGATGATCGAGCAGATCCTTATGGACGTCCACACCGCCGACCCCGAGTGGGACGTCGTGCTGCTCCGTTACTTCAACCCCATCGGCGCTCATCCGTCGGGCCTGATCGGCGAGGACCCCAAGGGCATCCCCAACAACCTGGTGCCCTATGTCGCCCAGGTCGCCGTGGGCAAGCTCGAGGCCGTTCAGGTCTTTGGCAACGACTACCCCACCCCCGACGGCACCGGCGTGCGCGACTACATCCACGTGTGCGATCTGGCCTCTGGTCACGTTGCCGCCCTTAACTGGATGAACGGCAAGACCGGCGTCGAGATCTTCAACCTGGGCACCGGCACCGGCACCTCGGTACTCGAGGTCGTCGCCGCCTTCTCCAAGGCTTGTGGCAAGGAGCTGCCCTACGTAATCCGCGAGCGCCGCGCCGGCGACATCGCTGCCAACTGGTGCGATGCCTCCAAGGCCGAGCGCATGATGGGCTGGAAGGCCCAGTACGACATCGCGGACATGTGCCGCGATAGCTGGAACTGGCAGAGCCACAACCCCAACGGCTTCGCCGACGCCGAGTAGCAAAAACCTACATACCGTTCTTGCCCCGATCTCACGTTGTGAGGTCGGGGCTTTTTCATGGCATGTAGCCATTCGCCGAAAATCGACCAACTTTTTTATCTTGCCTGTACATGTTTAAACAACATGTTTTACAATAGGCGTATCGAATCAGAACATCGGAGGCGGACTGCATACCCATCGGCAGGCCGACCCCACAACAAGAAGGTTGGTGAGCGCATTCATGGAGCGTGCAAGCGGCGTCCTCATGCCCGTCTCATCTCTGCCCGGACCATACGGAATCGGCGGCTTTGGCTGGAATGCCTACGACTTCGTCGATTTTCTCGCCTCGTGCAAACAACATTACTGGCAGATTCTGCCCCTTACGACGACCAGCTATGGCGATTCGCCCTATCAGTCGTTCTCGGCCCGCGCAGGCAACCCCAACTTTATCGACTTTGCCGAGCTTATCGAGGCAGGGTATCTGGAGCAGCGCGATATCGATGGCGTGTATCTGGGATCCGACCCCAGCAATGTCGACTACGGTGCTATCTTTGGCGGCCGCCGTCAGATTCTCGACCGCGCCGCCGAGCGCTTTGCTGCCGACAAGCCGGCCGATTTCGATGACTTTATCCAGGCCAACGAGGACTGGCTCATCCCCTACTGTGAGTTCATGACCGTCAAAGAGGAGTGCGGTCTCAAGGCGTTTTGGGAGTGGCCCGCGGAGCTCCGCACCCGCGGTGAGGCTTCTGCCAAGGTCTGCGCCGACCATCCGGCGCGTATGCTCTACCACCAGATGACGCAGTACTTCTTCGATCGCCAGTGGAGCCGCCTCAAGGCCTATGCCAACGAGCGCGACATTCTCATCATCGGCGACCTGCCTATCTATGTCTCGCGTGACTCCGTCGAGATGTGGGCGACACCTGAACTCTTTAAGATCGACGCCGCCGGCAATCCCGTGAGCGTCGCCGGCACGCCGCCCGACCAGTTCTCGGCCACCGGCCAGTACTGGGGCAACCCCATCTACGACTGGGACGCCATGGAGTCCGACGGCTTCTCCTGGTGGGAGGGCCGCATTCGCGCCGCCCTCGACATGTACGACGTCATCCGCCTGGATCACTTCCGCGGCTTCGAGGCCTATTGGGAGGTGCCGTTCTCCTCGCCCGATTCGTCCTACGGTTCGTGGACGCAGGGTCCCGGCCTCAAGTTCTTCAAGACGCTCGAGGAAAAGCTCGGCACGCTGCCCATCATCGCCGAGGACCTGGGTTTCCTCACTCCCGGTGTCATCGACATGCGCGACAACTCGGGTTTCCCCGGCATGAAGATCCTGCAGTTCGCCTTTGAGGGCACCAACTCGTACTACCTGCCGCATAACTACATCGCCAACACCGTCGCCTATGTGGGCACCCACGACAACGAGACGGCGCGCGGCTGGTTTGAGGGAACGGCCACCCCGCGTCAGCGCGAGCAGGCAGCCCTGTACACCCATCAGCAGGCCGGCGAACCCATGGCAGATGCACTCAATCGCACCATCGCCGCCAGCGTGAGCGACACGTGCATCTACACCATGCAGGACCTGCTTAACCTGGGCAATGAGGCGCGCATCAACACCCCTGCCACCCTGGGCGGCAACTGGACCTGGCGCATGCTCGACGGCGCCATCACCCGCGAGCTCGAGCACAAACTCACCGACTGGACCGAGACCTACTTCCGCATCCCGTCGGAAGCCGAAATCGAGCTTCCTCAATAGGAGCTACCGCGCCCGACCCCTCCCCACCGTGCGGACGCGCTTGCTTTTCCCGCGCGAGGCCACCCCAATCCCCTCGCGCGGGATTCTTTTGAATTTCTGACATGTAGTCAACTCACCACAGGAGGAAACATGCCCCGCATCAATCTCGCGGATCTTGCCGAGCAGTCCTTTGGAACTTCGCTCGAGCAACTCGATGACCGCCGCATTTACAAGCTGCTGGTCAAACTCGTGCAGGAGCGCTCCGCCGCCTGCCCGCTCAACAACGGCAAGAAAAAGCTCTATTATATTTCCGCCGAATTTTTGATCGGCAAGCTGCTCATCAACAACATGATCGACCTCGGCATCTACGACGAGGTTAAGGACCAGCTCACCGCCGCAGGCCACGACCTCAACAAGATCGAGGAGTTCGAGGTCGAGCCGTCGCTCGGCAACGGCGGCCTGGGCCGCCTGGCCGCGTGCTTCCTGGATTCCATCGCCACGCTGGGCTTGACCGGCGATGGCGTGGGCCTCAACTATCACTACGGTCTGTTCCGTCAGCGCTTTGTCGACAACCAGCAGAAGGCCGTCCCCGACGAGTGGCTCGGTGAGCAGGACATCCTAGTCGACGACGACCGCTCCTACACCGTCGAGTTCGGCGATTTTGCCGTCACCTCTAAGCTCGTCAACATCGACGTGCCCGGTTACGGCCAGCCCACCAAGAACCGTCTGCGCCTGTTCGACCTGGCGAGCGTCGACGACGGCCTGGTCCCCGGCAGCTCCATCGACTTCGACAAGACCGAGATCGCCAAGAACCTCACCTTGTTCCTCTACCCCGACGATTCCGACGAGCAGGGCCGCCTGCTTCGCATCTACCAGGAATACTTCATGGTGAGCAACGCCGCCCAGCTCCTGATCGACGAGGCCATCGAGCGCGGCAGCAACCTGCACGATCTGGCCGACTACGCCGTGGTCCAAATTAACGACACGCACCCCACCATGGTCATCCCCGAGCTCATTCGCTTGCTCACCACCGAGCACGGCATCGAGTTTGACGAGGCCGTGACCATCGTACGCTCCATGGTCGCCTACACTAACCACACGATTCTTGCCGAGGCGCTCGAGAAGTGGCCGCTCGCCAGCCTGCAGAAGGTCTCCCCTGCCATCGCCGACATTATCGTCAAGCTCGATGAGATCGCGAAGGCCGAGCACGATGACCCGCGCGTCGCCATCATCGACGAATACGACACCGTCCACATGGCCCACATGGACATTCACTTTGGCTTCTCCATCAACGGCGTAGCCGCCCTCCACACCAAGATCCTGGAGGACACCGAGCTTCATCCGTTCTACGAGATCTATCCCGAGAAGTTCTCCAACAAGACCAACGGCATCACCTTCCGCCGCTGGATCCATGGGGCCAACCCCGCGCTCGCCAGCCTGCTCGACGATGTGATCGGCACCGACTGGCGCAGCACCGGCGATCTGAGCAAACTCGCCAAGTTCGCCGACGACAAGGACGTTCTTGAGCGCCTGGCCGCCACCAAGGTCGAGGCCAAGGCCATCATGCGCCAGTTCATGGCGCTCGAGCAAGGCGTGACTATCCCGTCCAACGCCATCATCGATGTTCAGGTCAAGCGTATCCACGAGTACAAGCGCCAGCAGATGCTCGCGCTCTACATCATCTGGAAGTATCTCGACATCAAGAACGGCAACAGACCTAAGCACCCCGTCACCATCATCTTTGGCGGCAAGGCGGCGCCTGCCTACACTATCGCGCAGGACATCATCCATCTGATCCTGACGCTGTCGCAGTGGATTGCAAACGACCCCGACGTGGCTCCCTACCTGCAGGTTGTCATGATCGAGAACTACAACGTCACCGCCGCCGAGCGCGTGATTCCCGCCGCTGACATCTCCGAGCAGATCAGCCTGGCCTCCAAGGAGGCGAGCGGCACCTCCAACATGAAGTTCATGCTCAACGGCGCCCTAACCCTGTGCACGCTCGACGGTGCCAACGTGGAGATTGCCGAGCTCGTGGGCGACGAGAACATCTATACCTTTGGTGCCTCGTCCAAACAGGTCGAGCAGCTCTACGCCGACGGCACCTACAACGCCGGTGCGCTCTACCGCAAGCCTGGAATTAAACTGCTGGTGGACTTCATCACCAACCCGGCCTTTATGGCAACCGGCAACGCCGAGCGCCTGCAGCGCCTGCACGACGACATTAAGGGCAAGGACTGGTTTATGGCCCTGCTCGACATTGAGGAGTACATCCAGACCAAGGAGCGCGTGCTGGCCGACTACGAGGACCAGGACGCTTGGATGCGCAAGGCGCTCATCAATATCGCCAACGCCGGCACCTTCTCGTCCGACCGTACGATCTCCCAGTACAACGACGAGATCTGGCACCTGAGCTAGCTCATTCCCCTTACCCATCCTCTTGAGAAACGGAGTCGTGGCAACACGGCTCCATTTTTGTGCCCGCACGTTATCCTGTGATCCGACTCGGCCAAACAATCTCGATCCGTAGCAATTACTCAACCAAAACGGTCCCAGCCGTTACAGATTGAGACATACCGGCCCCCCTTGGGTTTATCTCAATCTGTAACATCTAGCAGGTGTAATTCGCCTTTGGTGTTACAGATTTAGATGAAATGGTTGGCACAGCGGAACCGTCTCGATCTGTAACATCTAACGTCCGAAATCGGCCCTACCTGTTACAGATCAAGACAAACTGACAGACGGAAAGCCCCAACACAAAGAAAGGCTCCCCTCTCGCCCAGTGGACGGGAGGGGAGCCTTATATGTGACCACGGCAAAAGGATGGCAAAGCCGCAGTCGCCCAAAAGGAGGGCCTGATTGGATCGGGCCTAGATAAGGTTCTTGCCAGAGACCTTATCGAAGAGATGAGTCGCGTTCTTCTCGAACTTGAACCAGATGGGGTCGCCCGCCTTGAGCGCACCCTTGGCCTCAAGGTCGACAACGGGAATGATCAGGACGAACTGGCCATCGGGAGCAGTCACGTGGACATGCTCGGTCGAACCCATGAGCTCGGTCACCTCGACGGTGCCCTGGAGCGCACCCTCCTCGCCCTTGTCGGCAAGCAGGATCTGCTCGGGGCGCACGCCGGCCGTGATCTCCTTCACGTCGCCGCCGTCCCAGTTGAGGGCAAGCTGAGCGCAAGTCTCGGGGGCGAGCGCCACGTTCATATCCTCGGTCTTGACGGTAAAGCCGTTGCCCGAGCGTACCAGCTGGGCATCGAAGAAGTTCATCTGCGGCACGCCGATGAAGCCGGCGACGAAGATGTTCGCGGGATGGTTGAAGACCTCCTGCGGCGTGGCGATCTGCTGGACGACGCCGTCCTTCATGACCACGATGCGATCGCCGAGGGTCATAGCCTCGGTCTGGTCGTGAGTAACGTAGATGAACGTGCCCTTGATCTCGTGACGCAGCTTAATGAGCTCGGCACGCATCTGGTTACGAAGCTTGGCATCCAGGTTGGACAGCGGCTCGTCCATCAGGAAGACCTTGGGGTCACGCACAATGGCGCGGCCGATGGCGACGCGCTGGCGCTGGCCGCCCGAAAGCGCCTTGGGCTTACGGTCGAGGTACTCGGTAATACCCAGGATCTCAGCAGCGGAGCGAACCTTACGGTCGATCTCGTCCTTGGGGACCTTCTTGAGCTCGAGCGTAAACGCCATGTTCTCGTACACCGTCATATTGGGGTACAGAGCGTAGCTCTGGAACACCATGGCGATGTCGCGGTCCTTGGGCGCCACGTCGTTGACGCGCTTGCCGTCGATGAGCACGTCGCCGGAGGTGATGTCCTCTAGGCCGGCGACCATGCGCATCGTCGTGGACTTACCGCAGCCAGAGGGGCCAACGAGGACGATGAACTCCTGGTCGTGAACGGTGAGGTTGAAGTCCTCTACAGCGAGCACACCGTCCTCGGTAACCTTGAGGTTGTGCTTCTTCTCCTCGGTCTTCTTCTTTTTGCCAAAGAAGCCCTTCTTTTTTGACTCGTTGTTGGGATACACCTTCTGAACATGTTTGAGAACGATCTCGGCCATGTCTCTACCTTTCGATACGCGGCGCCGCGCTGAGGGGCGCCGCCAAAACTTGCAAAACAGTTACGGCATCAGCCCTTGACGGCACCTGCCACCACACCGTCGATGATGTACTTCTGGCAGAAGATGTACATGATGACGATGGGAACAACGACCATCATGATGCATGCCATCATGGGGCCGAGCTCGACGTGACCATAGCCGCCGCGGAAGTACTGGATCAAGATAGGAATGGTCTTGTACTTGGTGGAGTCGAGCGTAAGGTAGGGCAGCAGATAGTCGTTCCAGACCCACATGGTCTCAAGGATGCCGACCGAAAGATAGGTGGGCTTCATAATGGGAAGGACGATCTTAAAGAACACCTGGACCGGGTTGCAGCCGTCGATCATGGCCGCTTCCTCAATCTCGAGCGGGATGTTCTTGACGAAGCCGGCGAACATAAAGACCGCGAGGCCCGCGCCAAAACCAAGGTAGATGAAGCAGATGTTAAACGGCGTGTTAAAGCCGATGCGGTCCGCGAGGTTGGACAGCGTGAACATGAGCATCTGGAACGGTACGACCATCGAGAAGACGAACAGGTAATAGAAGAAGTTCGAGATCTTGCTGTTGACGCGCACCACGTACCAAGCGCACATGGAGCAGCACACCAGAATCAGCACGACCGACGTGACCGTGATGATAAGAGAGTACATAAACGCCGAGGCAAAGCCCTGCTCGTTCAGAGCGTGCACGTAGTTTGCGAGGCCGTTGAACGTCTCGGGCGTGAGCAGATCGAACGCCGTGGTGGTGCTGATTGCGGTCGCTTTCTTAAAGGAATTGAGCGCAATCATGAACACGGGGTAAATCCATGCGAGCGACAGAATCGTAAAGAAGATCGAGAGCGCGCGGTTGATAGCCTTATCGCGTTTCATTACTGCTGCACCTCCTTGGACCTCGTGGCCTTAAGCTGGATCATAGAAATAGCGACAACCAGGATGCAGAAGATAACTGCCTTGGCCTGACCGATGCCCTGCCATGCGATGCCAGCACGCGAATAGAACGTGTTGTAGATGTTCAGGGCGAGCATCTCGGTGGAGTGCGCCGGGGCGCCACCGGTAAGGGCGAGGTTCTGGTCGAACAGCTTAAAGCCGTTGGTGATGGACAGGAACAGGCAGATGGTGATGGTCGGCATCAGGTTGGGGATCTTAACCTTCCAAAACGTCTGCCATGCCGTAGCGCCGTCGACCTTGGCGGCCTCGATGTAATCAGACGGAATGGACTGCAGACCGGCGATGTAGATGATCATCATGTAGCCGACCTGTTGCCACAGGGTCAGGATGATAAGGCCCCAGAAGCCAGCGGCGGAGTTGAGGGCGATAAGCTGGGCACCCACGTTGGAGAGCAGGCAGTTGATCAGAATCTGCCAAATGTAACCCAGTACAATGCCGCCAATCAGGTTAGGCATAAAGAAAATCGTACGGAAGATGTTGGTGCCCTTGAGCGCCTTGCGAGTGAGCGCCTGCGCAATGGCCAGCGCGATCACGTTGATGAGCACCGTCGACAGGAAGGCAAACGCCACGGTAAAGAAGAACGACGTGGAGAACTGCGGATCGGACAGCGCGCGCACGTAGTTCTCGATACCGACAAAGTGCGCGTTATTGATGGTAATAAACTGGCAGAACGAGAGATAGAAACCCTGGATAAAGGGAATCACGAACCCGATCATAAACGCCAGGCACGTGGGCAGCATAAAGAGCGGCCACCAGCGCTTGAGTGCTTTGCCCATAGAAGGGTCCTTTCAATATGCAGGGGGCGGGCAAACCTACGTCTGCCCGCCCCCTGTCGCTAATCAGATAGCTTGGGCAGCAACTGCTTACTCGGAAGCAGCCTTCTCGGTCTTCCAGCCATCGACGAAGGCGTTCTTGACGCCGTCCCACTTGGTGTTGTCGGCAGCATAAGCGATGAGAGCCTGCTTGAGGTTCTTCTTCCACTCCTCGGAGGGGATGTAAACGAAGTCCCAAGCGACGGTCTTCTTGCCGTCCTTGGCCATAGCAACGGCCTGCTGAGAGAAGACGTTGGTGGTCTCCTTAGCGCTCTTGAACGGGGCGGTCAGACCCATCTTGTCAGCGATGATGCTGGTGGCGGTGTCAGAAGTGACGCACCAATACATGAAGTCCTCGGTGGCCTTCTGGGCATCCTCGGAAGCCTGGGAGCTGACGCACCAGTAGTTCTCGCCGCCGGAGCACAGGCCCTGGTTCTCCTCGCCGTCGACGCCGATGTAGATCGGCAGCATGCCGAGCTGGTCGTCGGTCATACCGGCCTTGGTGAGGTCGGCGTAGGCCCAAGAGCCGTTCTGATAGAAGACGGCCTTGCCGGTTGCGAACTCGTTGGTGGCGTCGTCACCGGTCTTGGAGGCGAGCTGCGAAGGATCGCAGGTGGAGTCGGTGATGTACAGGTCGAAGATCTGCTTAAAGTTGTCGAGATACTCGCCCTTGATCTCGTCGTCCTCCTGATTGTGCTCCTTCTCGAACTCGTAGTAGAGCGGGAGGTTGGCGAGGTGCGTGGTGTAGCGCCAGCTGGAGGAGTCATCCATACCGGCGGAAGTGAAGGCACCGTCAACGCCGAGCTCGTCCTTGCGGGCCTGGATGTCATCGGCGCAAGCCTTCAGCTTGTCGAAGGAGTTGATGTCCTCGGCCTTGTAGCCGGCCTTCTCGAGGAGCTCCTTGTTGTAAATGATGCCGTAGCTCTCCTGAACCCAGTCGATACCCAGATCCTTGCCGTCGGACTGCAGCGCCAGGGAGTCGTCGATGAGCTCGCCGCGGAGCTTGGTGTCGGAAAGATCGGCGCAGTAGTCCTTCCAGTTCTTAAGGCCGGTGGGGCCGTTGACCTGGAACAGCGTCGGAGCGGAGCTCTTGGACATCTCGGACTTGAGCTTCTCCTCGTAGGTGTTGGAGGCGGCGGTCACGATCTTGACCTCGACGCCCTTCTCCTTCTTGTACGCCTTGGCGATCTCCTTCCACTCCTTGTCGACCTCGGGCTTGAACTGGAGGAAGTAGACCTCGGCAGCGTCACCAGAAGCAGAGGAGCCAGAGCCGGCAGAACCACCGCAGCCCACGAGGCCCAGACCAAGAACCGCAGCCGCGGAACCAGCAAAGCCCAGGAACTGCCTTCTGCTCATTTCGTTCTTCATTACAATCCACCCTTTCACACCGTGGCGGCACCCTTTGCCGCCGCCTTCGGAGATTGGCTCGGGGACTTTGCCCCTTTTGCTGACTTGTACAATACGCTATTTGGCTAGTTGTTTGAACAAGTATTACTAGAGCGGTAGAAAAACTTCGGTGAACGGTAATTTCGACTTGATACTTGACAAGTTTTGTATAAACAATTATTTGTTATCGAATGCAGAGAAAACGCCCGATCAAGCCGATGCATCGTCGGTTTGACCGGGCGTTTTCGCTTTGAGGGCATGAGTCTCGTCAGGCTGCGAGCTAGCCGGCTATCGCTTGGAATTGACGCGGTAATGGAAGATCTCGGGGTGTGTGCGGGCATGCGTGACCTCGAACAAGATGCCGTCCGAGGTGTACGACTGGCTCTCCATAACGGCGACGCAGTTGTACTTGCCAAGGTCCAGATAGCTGCAGTCTTCATCGTTGGCGAGCTCGACACTCACCGTACGACGGCTCGCCATCACTTTGACGCCGCGCTTGTGCTCCAGATAGCCGTAGATAGAATCCGCCGCGATCTCGGGGGTCAGGCCCTTGGCGATCGACGCCAAAAAGTAGCCATGGTCCACTTGGCGCGCGCTGCCGTTGAGGCTTCGGACACGCACTACGCGAATCAGCTCCTCGCCCACCTTAAAGCCCAGGCGACGAGAGAGTTGCTCAGTGCAAATCAAATGTTCAAAAGACTTGACCTCGGTCGATGCGACGGCATTGTTGCGTTTTGCGAACTCGCCAAACGACTCAACCTCTTCGAGTGCGCCCAGCATGTCGGTTTCGCCCTTAAGCCAAATAACGCGCACGCCCTTACCGTGTATAGGCTGCACAAACATCTGGTCGGCCAGCATGCTCAAGGCGCGTCGAACGGTATTGCGCGTGCAGCCAAACTCCGCGGTCAGCTCGGCTTCGGTTGGCAGCATCTCCTGAAACGCATAGGTCCCGTTGATGATGCGCGAACGGATCTCGCGGTAGATTCCTTCGTAAATCGCTTTTGGCATGATTTCACCTCTAATGAATATGTATGGCTAGGCACGATAGCATTTCTTAAAGTTGTTTAAACCGATTATCGGTAAAGCACGGATTATTTACCGTCGACGGTTCCCCCGAAACCCAAATCGGACCGAATCAAAACCGTCAATGCGGCAAGCAGCCAGTCCTCTACAATGAGTTCATTGTTTAAACGTTCTTGCTCGCACAGCATGTTGCATCCGAAAGGCATATTATGCTGCAGAAAATCCAACGTTTTGGCGGAGCCATGTTCGCGCCCGCCATGCTGTTTTCTATATCAGGCCTCATGGTCGGCATCTCCGCCCTCGCAACGACCGTGGATATCGTCGGCGACCTCGCCGTATACGGAACCCCCTGGTACGTTTTCTGGACTATCATTCAGCGCGGCTCGTGGACGGTCTTTAAGCGCCTTCCACTCCTTTTTGCCGTAGCGCTGCCTATCGGCCTTGCCCAAAAGCAACCGGCACGCTGCTGCCTCGAGGCGCTCGTAGCCTATTTTGCCTACTGTTTCTTTTTGAGCGAGATCATTAAGCTGAGCGGAGACAACCTTGGGCTTAAGTACCCGTCGTTTTTGACCTCCGCTAGCGGCATCACCGTCATCGACGGCATCAAGACGCTCGACACCGGCATTATCGGCCCGCTGGCGGTGTCGGCAACCGTCGTTGCCATCCATGACCGCTTCTACGATGCCAAAGTTCCCGATTGGCTCGGCACGTTCTCGGGTTCCTCGCTCGTCTACCTCATCAGCTTTTTTGCCGTGCTCGCCCTTGCCGTTATCTCGGCCGCCATCTTGCCCTTCGCATACACGGCGACCGAAACGCTGCGCCACACGCTTACGGGCGTCGGCCCCTTCGGCGTAGGCATCTTTGTGTTTTTAGAGCGAGCGCTCGAGCCCATGGGGCTGCACCACCTGCTCTATATGCCCATCTATTACGACAATCTGGTCATTCACGACGGTATTTACGCCACGTGGACCAACCTGCTCCCCATTCTCTCCCATAGCACGCGCCCTTTAAATGAACTTGCGCCCTGGGCAGGTTTTACCGCCACCGGCTGGGGCAAGCTCTTTGGCCTTCCCGCCATCGCGGCAGCATTCTATTTCACCGCCAAACCCGAACGCCGCGCCGGCCTTAAGGTCATCCTTTTGCCCGCCATCGTCGCCTCGGTGGTCTGTGGCGTCACCGAGCCGCTCGAGTTTCTCTTTATGTTCACCTATCCCGGACTCTTTTTGCTCTACGCCGTCCTATCCTCCTGCCTTGCCATGACCATGAACTTCTTTGGCATCGTCGGCATCTTCTCGGGCGGTCTCATGGAAATGACGGCCTTCAACTTCATCCCACTCATGCGAATGCATGCCGGCTCCTACCTTTTGGCGCTCGGTATCGGTCTTGCCTTTAGCTTCATCTTTTTTGTTAGTTTTCGAGCACTCATCTTGGTCTATGACCTTAAGACGCCGGGCCGCGAGGATCATGTCTCCAATCGCGCGGCAATCGACCGTTTAACGGGAAGCGGCTTTGCCAAAGAGCAATCTCCCAATGGCGAGGTCAGTATTCAATCCGATCAAGATCACGTCCTCGCTGAGCGGGTAATTCAGCTTTTAGGTGGCGTTGGCAATATCGTGGGCGCAACCAACTGCGCCACGCGCCTGCGCGTCGAGGTCGCAGACCCTTCCATCGTTGCAGATAATGCGTCGTTTGTCGCGGTGGGCGCCAAGGGCCTCATCATTACGGGCAAGACCGCTCAGGTGATTATCGGCATCTCCGTTCCCCGCGTTAAAGAGCATTTTGACCAGATCATGGGCCTCGAGCCGGGATTTGTGCCCACCACCTCGGCCTCTCCTGCCGCCAGCGCAGCCCATAAGCGCGGCGATATCTGCTTCTTCGATATCGACGGAACACTCGCCTGGCAAGACCCTCGAGTGGCACAAGAGCTTCCCGAGAGCGAGCGAGACCTCTCCCCCTATCCCAATGAAGCGGTCTCGCAAGCCATCCGTGATTTTGTCGCCAAGGGCAATATGGCGTTTATCTGCACAGGGCGCACGCTGAGCTGCATCCATCCAAAGCTGCTCGAGCTGCCCTGGACCGGCATCGTCTGCCTCGCGGGTGGCTATGTCGAACTTGAGGGACACGTGATTCGCGATTTGGCGATGACGCCCGGCATGCTGCAGCGCCTTGCTCCCATTCTTGAGCAATCGGACGAAGTGATTCGTTTTGAGGGACTCAATGGCGTCGTTCGCATGAGTGCCGATGCGCCCGACGCCCCCGGATACGCCCGCACCGTGGGCGATGCAATTACGCAGCTGCAACATTACAGCGCCTACAAGATCTTAATGTCCACGTCGCTTGCCAACCGCATCGCTCAGGATCAAGCGTTTGAGCCGCTGCTCTGCTTTAACGAGCTCGAGCTCGAAGTGACCGAGATTTCGCCTCGCGAATGCACCAAGCGCGAGGGTATCCAGTCCGTACTCGACGCTCTCGACCCCAACCATGGAACGGTGTATGGCATCGGTGATGCCAGCAATGACATCTCGCTGATGAACGCCGTCGATGTCGGTATCGCCATGGGCAACGCACCGGACTTCCTCAAGGAAAAGGCCGACTATGTCACCGACAGCATCGACCACGACGGCGTCGTCACCGCGCTCGAACACTTTGGGCTTATCTAGCCAAGCCCCTACCGCACTTGCGGCCGCATGGACCAATCGTCTTCAACCGCCGCGCTCGACGCCCTAATGTGGCAATATGTTGTCTGCATAATGCAACGATGCAACCTATCAAAGAATGCGAGAACCCGTGTCCAGTCCGTTTACCAGCTTTTTAGCCCAGCACTTTGACCAGATTAACGACTATCTGGCCACGTTCTTTGACGGACAGGCGACTTCCGCCGATATCGAGCGCTACCTGTATACCCCGCTCTCGGCATTTACGGCCAACGCCGGTAAACGCCACCGCCCGCTCATCTGCATGCTCGCCGCCACCGCGGTGGGCGGCAGCTTTGAGAGCGCCCGCAGCGCCGCGGCGGCCATCGAGCACTTTCAGTCGGGCGCACTCATCCACGACGACATCGCCGACAACGGACAGCTGCGCCGCGGCAAGCCCTGCATGCACCTCACCGAGGGCACGGGCCTTGCCATCAATTGTGGCGACCTAGCGCTCACCATGGTCACCAAGACGGTTCTCGACGACCCCACGCTGGAGTCCGACGTGAAACTGCGCGTGCTCCACGAGCTCACCGAGATGATCGTTCGCACCATCGAGGGCCAGGCGCTCGACTTGGGCTGGGTCCGTGACGCACGCTTCGACATCTCGGTCGACGATTATCTGGACATGGCGACGCACAAGACCGCGTACTACAGCGGAGCCACGCCGCTTGCCACCGGAGCCATCATTGGCGGAGGCAGCGAGGAGCAAATTGAGGCGCTGCGCGCCTTTGGCCTGCACACGGGCCTTGCCTTCCAAATTCAAGACGACCTGCTCAACTTGATCGGCACCAAGGAGGCCGCCAACAAGGACTTCCGCACCGACATCACCGAGGGTAAGCGCACGCTCGTTGCCGTGCACGCCCTGTCTGATGAGCGCTATCACGACGAGATTGAAGCGATCCTTTCCTCGGGCACCGAGGACCCCGCGCAACTCGCACGCGCCGTGGAGATCTTCCAGGAGACCGGCTCTATCGATTACGCCCACACTTATGCGCTCGACCTGACCGCCAAGGCCAAAGCGGCCATCGAGGACGTTTCGCTCGACCCGCATGCACGTGAATTGTTCCTCTCCATGGCAGATTTCTTTGTGGAGCGCCTTAACTAGCGGGGGTTATAAAACCTGTCAGCAGCGTATTTGGGTACAACTTGCTACACTGTTGAGTGCATGTTTATGCATCCCTTTGCGTTGTCTATCCGACACACGCTCAAATAGTACGAATGGTACGCCGAAAGGGGTTCGTTCATGGAACCTATTACAACGGGCATGCAGGGAGCAGCCGTCGAGGACGTCCAGTCCCGCCTTCTGCAGCTCGGCTATACAATCGATGACGCCGAGGTTGTCGACAAGCGCTTTGGCACCACCACCGAGCAGGCCGTCAGCACCTTCAGGCTCGACAGCGGCCTTGCTGCCGGTCATGCCGTCGATATCCCCTGTTGGAGCGCCCTGGTCGACGCCTCGTATAAGCTGGGCGACCGCACTCTGTATCTGCGCATGCCCAATTTCCATGGCGCCGATGTGCAGGCCCTGCAGCGCGCTCTCAACGTTTTGGGCTTTGCCTGCGGCGAGGACGACGGCTACTTTGGTCCGCATACCGAGGCCGCCCTGCAGCAGTTCCAGGAAAATGTCGGCCTGTTTGCCGACGGCATGGCCTTCCAGGACACCTACGCCTACATCAACCGCCTGCACCATGTGTGGGAGGGCAAGCCCTCGGTCACCGAAGCCGAGTCCCGCATCGGTTTTGCTCGCGCCGCCAACGTGCTCGAGCGCTTCCAGATTGCCGTTATCGGCGAGGACCCCATTGCGCGCAGTGTTGCGTCGCGCATGTGGAATATCGCCACGGCAACGACCGACAACAGCGGCATGATGCTCTGCGACTCCGAGGTCCCAACCGACGTTGACCTGGTGCTCGAGATCGCAAGCGACGAGCTGCCCGCCGACGCCGCGCCACGCGCCACGATTGCCCTCGCCGAGTGCCACAACCTGGCCCAGCGCATCCGCACCGCCAATGTCGCCGCGCAGCAGAAGCCGGCTCGCATTCGCATTGAGCTCACGGGCATGACGCGTTACAACGGCACCTTCACGGCCAGCGACGCGCAGACGCTCGCCGTACGCCTACTCGACGGCGTTTGCGATGCCCTCGCAGATTAGGTAAACTAGACGAGTTGCTTTTGGGCAACACCACACATTGGGACGTAGTTCAACGGTAGAACTCCGGTTTTTGGTGCCGGCTGTTGGGGGTTCGAATCCCTCCGTCCCAGCCATTAAAACTGAGCGCCCTAAGCCCATAACGGCCCAGGGCGCTTTCTTGTGGGCAAGCGGAGGAATTCGAACCCGCAAGGGTGCGGAGCTGAGGAAACGCGAAGCGTTTTCCAGCGCAGCACGCAAGGAGCGAAGCGACGCAGCGGGGCGCGGCCGCCGACCAGGCGGACGCGGAATCCCTCCGTCCCACACCAGCCAAGAGCCCCTCACGTCAAGCAAATCGAGCCAACGCCGCCAAGCGGAGGGATCCGAACCCGCAAGGATGCGGAGCGACGCAGCGGCGCGTGGCCGCCGCAGGCAGACGCGGTGTCGGCACTTAGGGACGTTCCTAAAGTGCCGGCTCGGGACTATTTTCGAGGACTCTCCGAAGGACTGTGGCCAAAAAACGGCAAATATGAGTACTGTTACCGTTGTAGCTACATAATTTACGTTAATAAAAGAAGATCTTAATGAGACTTATTCGCATCAAGGTCTTCCTTTAATGAACACTTGAGGAGATACGGCAGCTTATCTGCTCGATCGACACGTCAAATCACCTTAAATGTGGTCAAAATTACTGCTACTAAAAGAATATCAGTACTCATATTTGGTGTTTTTTGGCCACGGCTCTTTATAGACACACTGCACAGCGACTGGGGTAGATTTTTTTGAGGCACGCCTATCAGCCCCGTTCCGAAAAGCGAGCCGCATGCAACAACCAAGCCACGACAGGCCCCGGGAGAGCGGGGACACCGGCTTAGGTTTATCGCGAGTTCCGCCCGAACAGGAGGGCCCATAATGTGGCCTCCGTCGTGGTCAGGACAGTAGA
>CATYZK010000038.1 GCA_958415665.1 uncultured Collinsella sp.
AGCGCGTCAAGCAGATGCAGGCCAACTGGATCGGCCGCTCCGAGGGCGCCGAGGTCGACTTTACCCTGTGCGACCAGGATGGCGAGCCCATCGAGGGCGACGAGGGCAAGATCACCGTCTTCACCACGCGAGCCGACACGCTCTTTGGTGTCTCCTTCTTTGTCCTGGCCCCCGAGTACGCTCGCCTGCACGAGCTCGTCGAGGGCACGGAGTACGAGGAGGCCGTGACCAAGATTGTCGAGGACTCCAAGCATATCTCCGCCGTCGAGCGTGCTCAGGGCACCCTCGAGAAGCACGGTGCCTTTACCGGCCGCTACGTGGTGAACCCGGTCAACGGCGAGAAGGTCCCCGTGTGGGTTGCCGACTATGTCGTTGCCGACTACGGCACCGGCGCCGTCATGGCCGTTCCCTGCGGAGACCAGCGCGACTTTGAGTTCGCCCGCAAGTACGACCTGCCGATCGTGCCGATCATCCTGGACGATGACGACCGCGCAGCCGTCGAGGCTAACGGCGAGACCATCGATACCTTCCATGCCGAGACCGTCGACTGGGATTGCGCCCACGCTGCCGAGGGCACGCTCGTCCAGTCCGGCAAGTACACCGGTATGCGCGGCGGCAAGCACTCCGAGGGCGAGGCTGCAATCGTGGCTGACCTCGAGGCCATGGGCTGCGGTCGTCGTAAGGTCGAGTTCCGTCTGCGCGACTGGCTCATTTCCCGCCAGCGCTATTGGGGCAACCCCATCCCGGCCATCCACTGCGAGCACTGCGGCATCGTGCCCGTGCCCGAGGACCAGCTGCCGGTAACGCTGCCCGAGAACCTGGACCTGGGCGCCGGCGAGACCCTCGCCGAGTGCAAGGAGTTCTACGAGACCACCTGCCCGGTCTGCGGCCGCCCGGCCAAGCGCGAGACCGATACCATGGACACCTTCACTTGCTCCAGCTGGTATTACCTGCGCTATACCGACCCGCACAACACCGAGCTGCCCTTCTCCCGCGAGGCTGCCGATCGTTGGATGCCCGTCGATAACTACATCGGCGGCATCGAGCACGCCATTCTGCACCTGCTCTACAGCCGCTTCTTTACCAAGGCACTGCGCGACCTGGGCCTGCTGAGTGTGGACGAGCCCTTCACCAACCTGCTGTGCCAGGGCATGGTCAAGGACGAGAACGGCGACACCATGTCCAAGTCCAAGGGCAACGTCGTGCCCCCGAGCTCGGTCATCGAACCCTACGGCGCCGATACCATGCGTCTGGCGATCCTGTTTATCGCCCCGCCTGAGAAGGACTTCGACTGGGATCCCAAGGCCGTTGAGGGCGCCAACCGCTTCATCAAGCGCGCCTGGCGTATCGTGTGGCAGCTCGTCCAGTCCGGCGACGCCAACGTGGCCTTCGACAAGTCCGCACTCGACGAGGTTGCGATGAAGCTCTATCGCGAGCGTCACCGCACCATCGCCAAGTGCACCGAGGACTTCGATCGTGGCCAGTTCAACACTGCCATCTCGGCCGTCATGGAGCTCGTCAACGCGGCGAGCGCCTACCTCAATGCCACTGAGGGCGCTTCCCGTGACAAGGCGCTGTGCTATGGCGTGGCTAAGGATATCGTGAGCGTCCTTGCCCCTATCTGCCCGTTCTGGGCCGATGAGCTGTGGCATGAGGCGCTCGGCTGTGAGGGCAATGCCTACACCGCCGCCTGGCCCGAGTTCGACCTGGCCGAGTCCATCGAGGACACGGTGCAGATCGTCGTACAGGTGCTCGGCAAGGTCCGTGGCCGCATCGACGTCGCCCGCGATGCCTCCAACGAGGAGATGCAGGCTGCCGCCGAGGCCGCCGTCGCCAAGTGGCTCGAGGGCAAGACGGTCGTCAAGGCCATCTGCGTGCCCGGCAAGCTGGTCAACCTGGTGGTCAAGTAAGCGCTGCGCGTAAAGCTGACATGCAATAAACGAGGGACGGCCCGGTTGGGTCGTCCCTCGTTTTGTGTTGTATGCCCTGCTTAGTCAGTGCGTCGCACCGTCTTCTACGGGATGTGCACCAGGTCCCTAAAGTAAACGTTGCCCGTTGCCTCTTCGAACATCCAAATGTTGAGGTAGATGTCGTTGAGGTCGTTGTTCGCATCAAAGTCCGGGTCGTCGAAGGTGCCAACAAAGGTGAGCATGGCGCGCGTTTCCTCGCCTGCTGCGACCTGCTGGCGCATGCGCACATCGCGGACCACGCCGTTGACGTAGGCATAGGAGTCCACATCGCCAAACATCATGTCGACACCGGTGTTGTTGGTCACCGTAAAGATGAGCGCAGCGTCGCCGTAGCCGTCGGTGTCCTTGCCCACGCAGGTAACATGGACGTTCTCGTCTGCCTCAAGGTCGATGGGGAACTGTTCTTGGGGGTCGGGACCTAAGCCCTGGGGATCGTCGATGTCTTCGTCTATTTTGTCGAAGCTTACCGGGGGTTCGGTTTTCTCGACGGCTTTGGTGCTGCCACGATCCGGTTCGCATGTTCCGGTTTTGCCATCGATGTTGATGCAGCCCGTCAGAGCGAACGAGCAGGCAGCGACGACGAGCGCTGTCGCGCAGAGGGTGCCTAGGCGTTCCATGGATCCTCCTTGCCGTAGAGATGCTGGAAGGTTGTGCGGTCAATGCATGCGGCAGGCTTTCTCGTTACAGAATGCCTCTCGGCTCAAGTCTGGCCGATGTGCGCCCAGGGATGGAATGCCCATAGGGCCCGATTCGGTCGGCACGCTGGGACGCATGGCCCGTTCTTGGACCCTCGGACGCTTGCCTCATGGAGTCTTTAGTCCAATTGTCCTATTCTTGTGGAGAAGCTGTGCGCACGCTGACCTGCAGATTCGTACTGTGCTTGCACGTTTCCGCAGCTATTGGTATAGTTTGTTTGCAAATGAAGTTGTAATTGAAAGAAGTGGGGTTTCGGCCCCGCTTCTTTTTTGTATGGATGGAGGTGCCGCAATGGTCAAGACCAAGACCGAGCAGGCGATCATCGACGCGCTCGAGGCCGTCGCTCCCCGGCACGATGTCGACATCGTCGACGTCGAGCTCGTGGGCGCCACCAAGGCCCCCTGTGTGCGCGTGCGTATCGAGGGTGCCGAGGGTCAGAGCCTGTCTCTCAACGACGTCACGGCCAACACCAAGTGGGTCGGCGACGTGATTGAGGAGCTCGATCCCATCTCTTCGAGCTATACGCTCGAGGTGTCGAGCCCGGGTATGGCGCGCCCGCTGCGCCGCCCGCGCGACTTTGCCCGCTTTGTGGGCGAGAACTGCGAGCTCACCTCTACCGCCACCGAGGGCCGTCGCAAGTACGCCGGCAAGATTGCCGCCGCGACCGAGACGGACGTGACCCTCGAGCTCGAGGACGGCGAGTCCGTCACCCTCGATTTTTCTGATGTTAAAAAGTGCAAGTTGAAGCCCACCTACGACTTCAAGCCCGCGAAGGAAGGAAAGTAAGATGGCAGCATCCGACATGATGTCCGCCCTGATGGAGCTTTGCCAGGAGAAGCACATCGACCAGCTCTACCTGATCGACCGCCTGGAGCAGTCGCTCGCCAAGAGCTATGCCGAGATTCTGCATCTTGAGTGGGGCGCCAAGGTGACCATCGACCGCACCACCGGCAAGATCTACGTCTACCGCCTGGAGCCGATCGACGACTCCATGGACGAGGAGGGCAACTTCACCGAGTTCGAGGAGATCGACGTCACTCCCAAGAACACGAGCCGCATCGCCGCCCAGCACGCCAAGGCCGAGATCAACGCCATCGTGCGCAACTCCGCCCGCGAGCAGATCTACGAGGAGTTCTCCGGCCGCATCGGTGACCTCATCAGCGGTACCGTGCTGCAGTCCACGCCCGACTTCACGATCGTCAAGATCCGCGAGGGCGTCGAGGCCGAGCTTCCTCACTTCGACCAGCGCCGTTACGAGAACGAGCGCAACGAGCGTCCGATGGGCGAGCGCTACTTGCACAACCAGCACATCAAGGCCGTGATCATCGACGTTCGCGACCCCAACTCCAACCTGCAGCCGGTTCGTGGCGAGCACAGCCGTCCGCCGATCGTCATCTCCCGTACCCACCCCGAGCTCATGCGTCGTCTGTTTGAGCAGGAGGTGCCCGAGATCTATGAGGGCACCGTCCAGATCAAGTCAATCGCCCGCGAGCCCGGCCAGCGTTCCAAGGTCGCCGTCCACTCGCTCGACGACCGTCTGGATCCCGTGGGCGCCTGCGTCGGCCCCAAGGGCAGCCGTGTTCGCGCTGTCGTGGGCGAGCTCCGTGGCGAGCGCGTCGACGTCATCCTGTGGGATGCCGATCCTGCCGTCTACGTCGCCAACGCCCTGTCGCCCGCTAAGGTCACCCGCGTCCTCATCGACGAGGAGAAGGCCTACGCCGGCGTCATCGTGCCCGACGACCAGCTGTCCCTCGCCATCGGCAAGGAGGGCCAGAACGCCCGCCTCGCCGCGCGCCTGACCGGCTGGCACATCGACATCAAGTCCGAGACGCTTGCCGCCGACATCCTCAAGAACGTTCCCGTTCACGAGGAGCCCGCCGCCGACCTGATCGGTGACGAGGAGGATGAGGACGTCCGTCGCTGCGAGTACGTGTCCGAGGACGGCATCCAGTGCCGCAACCAGGCTCGTCCCGGCTCCCGTTTCTGCGGTGTCCACGACACCGACGCCTTCGATGATGCGGAGGACCTGATCTAGCGCGCGGTCGCGCCGGGCAGGTCCCGGCGCATCTCCCACGCTCGTTCAGTCTCTAGGCACCCAAGGTGCCAGAAAGGGTAGGTGAAGTCATATGGCAAAAGTCCGTGTGTCCACCCTGGCCAAAGAGTTCGGCATGACCTCCAAGGAACTGATGGGTCATCTCGCCGATATGAAGATTCCCGCTAAGTCCGCTTCCTCCACTTTGGAGGACGCCTATGTCGCCATGGTCCGCAAGCAGCTCGCCTCGGTGATCGAGGCCCGCGCTCAGGAAGTCGAGGCCGCCAAGCAGGCCGAGGAGCAGGCAGCTGCCGCCGAGGAGGCCGCTCGCGCCGCCGAGGCCGAGCGCGAGCGCATCGCCGCCGAGAAGGCACGCGAGGAGGAGCGCCGCCAGTTTGCCGCAGCCCAGGCTGCCGAGGAGGCTGCCCGCGCGGAGGCCGAGGCCAAGAAGAAGGCTGAGCAGGAGCGCCTTGCTCGCGAGAAGGAGGAGGCTGCCCGCGAGGCCCAGCGCCGCGCCGTTCCCGCTTCCGACTCCGGTTCGCGCTTCCGTTCGCTGCTCGACCAGATCGCCGCACAGGAGACCGTGCTCAAGGAGAAGAAGGACGCCGAGGACAAGGCCAAGGCCGAGCGCGCCGCCGAGCGCGGTAACCGTCGTGGCGGCAACAACGACCGCCGCGGTGGCCGTCGTAACGATCGTAACGCCTCCGACAACAACTCCGAGCGCAACGCCTCCGAGAGCCGTCCGCACAGCCATCGCACCAACGCCAGCAACAACGTCGCTGCCGGCATGGACTTCCCTAACCCCGATAAGCAGGGCAAGGGCAAGAAGCGCAAGGGCGGTCACAACAACGAAGAGGACCACTATAGCCGCATGGCTCGCGAGGCCGAGGAGTATAGCCGCGAGAAGGTGCTCGAGGAGGCTCGTGCTGCCGTCGAGGAGGCCTCTCGCGAGTCCACCGGTCGCCGCAAGAAGCGCAAGGAGAAGCGCGAGCGCGAGGCTGCAAAGGCTCAGGAGGAGCGCAAGATAGAGGAGGCGCTGGCCCAGGGCGTGAACCCCGAGGAGCTCGACGCCATCAAGGTTTCCCAGGGCGTTACCGTCCAGGAGCTCGCCGAGGCCCTCGACGTTCCGGCCAACGACATCATCAAGCGCCTGTTCCTGCTGGGTACGCCGCTCACCATGACGCAGTCCATGTCCGACGACCTCGTCGAGCTCGTTGCCGACGACCTGGGCCGTCAGATCAAGATCATCACCCCCGAGGAGGAGAACACCTTCTCGTTCTACGACGATCCCGCCGACCTTAAGCCGCGCGCCCCGGTCGTCACCGTCATGGGCCACGTCGACCACGGCAAGACGAGCCTCCTCGACGCCATCCGTCACACCGGCGTCGCTGCCGGCGAGGCGGGCGGCATCACGCAGGCCATCGGTGCTTCACAGGTCATGATCAACGACCGCAAGATCACCTTCATCGATACCCCGGGTCACGCCACCTTTACGGCTATGCGTGCCCGTGGCGCCAAGGTGACCGATATCGTCATTCTGATCGTCGCCGCCGACGATGGCGTCATGCCCCAGACGGTCGAGTCGATCAACCACGCCAAGGCTGCCGGCGTACCCATTGTCGTCGCCGTCAACAAGATCGATAAGCCGGGTGCCAACCCCGACCGCGTGCGCCAGGAGCTCACCGAGTACGGTGTCATCCCCGAGGAGTGGGGCGGACAGAACATGTTCGTCAACATCTCGGCGAAGCAGAAGATCGGTATCGACGATCTTCTCGAGACCGTGCTGCTCCAGGCAGATGTGCTCGAGCTCAAGGCCAACCCGGACACCTTTGCCTCCGGCAACGTCCTCGAGGCCAAGCTCGACAAGGGCCGCGGCTCGGTCGCTACCGTGCTCGTGACCCGCGGTACCCTGCACGTGGGCGATACGCTGGTCGCCGGCCTTACCTACGGCCGCGTCCGCGCCATGCTCGACCCCAAGGGCCGCGCCGTCACCGAGGCCGGCCCCTCCGACGCCGTCGAGATCCTGGGCCTGCAGTCCGTGCCCAACGCCGGTGACGAGTTCCGCGTGTTCGAGGACGAGCGCGAGGCTCGTGCCCTTGCCGACGAGCGTTCGCTCAAGGCCCGTATCGAAGAGCAGAGCCGCGTCAAGCACGTCACGCTCGAGAACCTCTTCGAGACCATTGCCGACGCCGAGGTCAAGGAGCTCAACCTGATCATCAAGGCCGACGTCCAGGGTTCCATCGAGGCCCTTCAGGATTCGCTCGACAAGATGGATCAGTCCGAGGTCCGCATCAACACGATCCACTCCGCCGTTGGTGCCATCAACGAGACCGACGTTGTCCTGGCCGACGCCTCCAACGCCATCATCATCGGCTTTGGCGTCCGTCCCGACGGTAAGGCCCGCTCCGCCGCCGAGCGTGAGGGCGTCGAGATCCGTTGCTACGACGTCATCTACAAGTGCCTCGAGGAACTCGACGCCGCCCGTATCGGCATGCTTAAGCCCACCGAGGTCGAGGTCTCCACGGGTACCGCGACCGTCCTGGACACCTTCAAGGTGCCCAAAGTCGGTATCGCCGCCGGTGTCCGTGTCGAAGAGGGCGAGATCGCCGCGACCGATTCCGTGCGTCTGGTGCGCGACGGCATCGTGGTCTTCAACGGCAAGATCGCCTCGATGCGTCACTACAAGGACGAGGCCAAGAGCCTCAAGAGCGGTTCCGAGGGCGGCATTGGCCTGGAGAACTTCCAGGACATCAAGCCCGGTGACCAGATCGAGGGTTACCGCATCGACCAGGTTGCCCGTACCGAGTAGGGGGTAGCGCTATGAAGCAAACGCAGGCAACCCGCCGTCTGGGCGAGCAGCTTCGCGAGAAGCTTGGTTATATCCTGCTCTTTGAGGTTTCCGATCCGCGTCTCGACCTGGTTACTTTGACCGCGGTCGAGGTCGCGGTGGACCGTTCGTTCGCGCGCGTGTACGTGTCGTGCGATGCGAGCCGCTACGACGAGGTCATGGAGGCGCTCGCAAGCGCCAAGGGCCGTATTCGCAGCCTGTTGGCTCGTTCGCTCGATTGGCGTGTCACGCCCGAGCTCGATTTTCGCATCGATCGTTCGACCGATGAGGCCGAGCGTATCACGCGTGCGCTGGAAAACGTTCCCGCCACGCTTGCGATCGAAAAGGACGAGGACGGCTATCCGATAGCGGATGCCGCCCAGGAGGCAGCTTTAGATGACTAATTCCGCCGACCTCGCCTCGTGCGAGTCTGCAGATATTCAACGACGCATCCTCGAGCTTATCGAGGGTGCGTCCTCCATTGCGATTTCGGGACACACTTCTCCCGATGGCGACGCCCTGGGCTCCGTGTTGGGTCTGGGCCTTTCGCTCATGAAGTTTTTCCCCAACAAGGACATTGCGCTGCTGCTGGCAGACGATGACCCGGTTCCGCGCATCTACCGCTTTATGGAGGGCTCCGATCGCCTGGTGCCGGCATCTGCATACACCGGCAACCCGGACCTGTTCATTTCGGTGGACGTGCCGGTTGTCGATCGCCTGAACAACTCCGCCGACGTGCTCCGCCGCTCGTCGCATGTGGTGTGCTTCGATCACCATCCGGCGCGCGAGGAGTTTGCCGAGCTGAGCCTGAGGTGCATCGATGCCGCGGCCTGCGCTATGATCATCGATCGCTTTTTGGACAATTGCGGCATTGTCGCACGTGATGGCGTTGCGACTTGCCTGCTGTGTGGTTTGGTTACCGATACCGGCCGTTTTCAGTACCAAAACGCCGATGCCGCCGCGTTCCATGCAGCCTCGCGTCTGGTTGCCCACGGTGCCGATCCGGCGCGTGTGGCACTCGAGGTCTACCAGAGCATGCGCGTTGAGTTTTTGCACCTCAAGTCCATCGTTATGGGCCGCATCAAGACGGTGGCCCACGGGCGCGTCGCGTATAGTTACGCGTATCAGAGTGACCTTGAGGCTTGCGGCGTCACCTCGGATGAGTGCGACGGCCTGGTTGACGTGGTGCGCTCGGTGATGGGCGTCGAGGTCTGCCTGTTCCTGAAGGGCATTGAGGGCGATACCAAGGTGCGCGGCAACCTGCGCTCCAAGGGCGACCTCAATGTTTCCGAGATCGCTGCTGCATTTGGCGGAGGCGGACATCCCGCTGCCGCCGGTTTCTCCAACAACGGAACGATTCTCGAGACGCTCACCGTGGCACTTCCCATGCTGGCCGAACTGGTAGGGGAGGATCCCGCTTCGGTGACCGTCGAGCTTTAACTTTTTGGATGGTACATGGCTCGTCGTACGCCTTCTCAACTGAATATGCTGCTCGCCGTCGATAAGCCGGTGGGCTGCACGTCCCACGATGTGGTCTCGCAATGTCGGCGCGCCCTCCATGAGCGGCGCGTCGGCCATGCCGGCACGCTCGACCCCATGGCATCGGGTGTCATGGTGGTGGGCGTGGGCCAGGCCACCCGTCTGCTGGGCATGCTAACCCTCGATACCAAAAGCTATGTCGCCGACATCTCGTTTGGCGCTGAGACCAATACCGATGATGCGGAGGGCGAGGTGGTTCGCACCGTAGTCGTTGCCTCTCAGCTGCGCGATCCCGCTTATGCCCGAGAGCAGCTGGCCGCCATGCTGGGCCTGCAGATGCAGGTGCCGCCGGCGTTTTCGGCCATCTCGGTTAACGGCGTCCGCGCCTACAAAGCTGCGCGTGAGGGCAATGCGGTGGATCTGCCTCCGCGCCCCGTCGAGGTCTATGCCGCCGACCTGATCGCCGTAAGCGGCGAGGGCGATAGATGCGTTTGGACCGTGGCGTTTTCGGTAAGCAAGGGCACCTACATCCGCGCGCTCGCTCGCGACCTGGGTCGCGCTTGTAATAGCGCCGCGCATATTTCCGCGCTTCGCCGCACCGCCTCCGGTGTTGTTTCCATTGGCGCCTGCCATGCGGTGGAGGAGCTTTCTCCCGAGTCCGCCGCTGGATTTGCCCTAGATCCCATCGCGGCCCTAGCCGCTACACGCGTCGATTTGCCTGGCGACCTTGCCGACGATCTGCTTTGCGGTCGACGTATTCCCGTCGAGCGTGCGCTTGCGGACTTCGATACGTCGAAGGCGCCGTTTGCGCTGGTGCTCGATGGGGGGCTCAAGGCGCTCGCCCGCATTGAGGGCGGCCGTTTTGTGATGGAACACGTCTTTCCGCAGGCGATCGGTGGTGTTCGATGATGCTTGCCTCCCATGAGCTCGCACGTATCTTTTTTGCGGGCGAGTCGGAAGAGGCCCGTATCGTTTCCGCCGATGCGTTTGATGGGTGCGCGAGCCTAGGTTCGGCGTCGATCGCCATCGGTGTGTTCGATGGCGTGCATCGGGGGCACCGCGAGCTCATTGACGCGGTTGTTCGCGACGCACGTGCTCACGGTTGCCGCGCGGTCGTGGTTACCTTCGATCCTGACCCGGACGTTGTGGTCAGTCCTTCGCCTGCTCAAAAACTCATGACGACGGCCGACCGTCTGCATGCTCTGGCTCAGACCGGGGTCGATGCGGTCGTGGCCGTTCCCTTTACGTCCGAGGTGGCAGCGCTTGACCATGTCGGCTTTCTCGCGCTGCTGTCGCGCGTGGTCGACATTCGCTCCATTCGTGTCGGGAGCGATTTTAGGCTCGGTCGCGGCGGCGCTTCGGGCGTTGCCGAGATGCGCGCCTGGGGTGCCGAGCGCGGCGTTGACGTATACGGGCACGAGCTACTGTGCGTCGACGGGCAGACCGTCTGCGCTACGCGCATCCGTCATGAGCTGGGACAGGGCCATGTGGAGCTTGCTGCCGAGCTGCTCGGCCGTCCCTATATGGTGCGCGGTGGCGTTATCCGCGGCCGTCATGAAGGCTCCGACATGGGTTTTCCCACGGCAAACATCCAGGTGCCCGACGGCATTCAAGTGCCTGCCGATGGCGTCTACGAGGGCTTGGTGCTGGTTGACGATACCGTATGGCCCGCTGCCGTTAACGTGGGTCTGCCTCCGACGTATGCCGACGATGCCGCCTCGGCGCATCTGGAGGCTAACTTAATTGGTTATACGGGCGATCTGTACGGCGCTTCCGTTTCGCTGGCGTTTACGCGCTGGCTGCGCCCGTCGCGCGTGTTCGAGTCCCTCGATGAGTTGATTGCGACCGTTGAGGGTAACATTGACGATATCCGTCACAACTTGGGTGAGCAGGGGGTGAGCATCCGTGATTAGCGATGAGGAGAAAGACCAGGTGCGCGCTGCGTCAGACTTGGTTGCCATCGTGCAGGAAACGGTTGAGCTCAAGCCCCGTGGCCATGAGTTTTGGGGTTGCTGCCCCTTCCATGGCGAAAAGACGCCGTCGTTTCACATTATCCCCGCCACGCAGGTGTGGCACTGCTTTGGTTGCGGCGAGGGCGGCGACGTCTTCACCTACATTATGAAGCGCGAGAACCTGAGTTTTCCTGAGTCGATTCGCTATCTGGCCGATCGTGCCGGCATTGAGCTGCATGATACCGGTGATCGCCGCGAACGTGGTACCAAGCGTGCCCGTATCTATGACCTATGTGCCGAGACGGCGCAGTTCTACCACACCATGCTCATGCGCGGTAAGGACAGCCGCCCGCGCGAGTACTTTGCCAGCCGCGGCATGGGCGGCGATGTCTGCCGTCGTTACTGCCTGGGCTTTGCGCCGGGCCGCAATGCGCTGGTGTCCCATCTGTCGCAGGCGGGATTTACCCCGCAAGAGATGATCGACGCCAACGTGGCCGTCAGCCGCGGGCGTGGACAGCTCGCTGATCGCTTTTACGACCGCGTGATGTTTCCCATCTTCGATGAGCAGGGTCACAACATCGCCTTTGGCGGTCGCATTATGGGCGACGGTCAGCCTAAGTACCTCAACACCGCCGAGACGAGCGTGTTCCATAAAAAGCGAAACCTCTACGGCTTTAACTGGGCTAAGGAGTTTATCGTCGCGCAGGATACCGCCATCGTGGTTGAGGGCTATACCGATTGCATCGCCTGTTGGGAGGCGGGGATCAAAAATGTTGTCGCCACGCTGGGTACGGCGCTCACGGAGCATCATGTGAAGACGCTCACCCGTTTTGCAAAGCGCATCGTCTATATGTTTGACGGCGATGCTGCCGGTCAAAAGGCCGCCCGCCGCGCGATTCAGTTTATCGAGCAGGATTCGATGGACCTGCGCTGTGTGGTGTTGCCCGACGGCAACGATCCTATGGAGTTCATCACGGCGCATGGCGGCCAGGAGCTGCAGGCGCGCATCGATGCGGCCGAGCCCCTCATGGACTTTGTCTACCGTTCGCTGCAGGAGTCGAGCGACATCACCACGCCGGGCGGTCGTGCCAAGGCACTCGAGGATGCGCTCACACTTATCTATCCGCTGCGCGACAGCTACATGATCGATACGTACTTTATCCAGATTGCCGACCTGCTTGGCTTGGATCTGGAGACGGTGCGCGCGAGCTCGGGCCGCGTTTTTCGCGATGTCGCCAAGCGCGAGGATGCCGCGCGCCGCCGCGAGCAGAACTATGAGCGCCAGCGGGCGCAGGCCGAGCGCTCTGGTGGCGCGGGCGGTCGGGCGACTGGTTCGCAGGGCGCGTCCCGCGGCGCTTGGGTGTCGGGCGCCACGCCGCCGGTGTCTGCACCGGTTGAGGATGAGCCGTACGACTACGTGCCGCTCGAGGCCTACGGGGCCGCGCCGGTCGAGGTCGTCGACGACATGCCGCCGATTGACGTGCCGGCGGGAATGGATGGGTCTGGACCCGTTGCCGATAGTTCGGGCGCGGCGGCGGTTCCGTCGATGCCGATCGTGCTCACCGACCTGGAACGCAAGTCCCTGGCAGGGGAGCGCGAGCTGCTGACGATGCTCACCAGCTATCCCGACCTGTTCCGTACGTATGCCGATCGCATCTGCTCCATCGAGTGGGTCGACCCGCGTCACGAATCCATTGCGTGGGCCGTGCTGGCCACGCCGCCGGGTACCGACCCTGCGGCTTGCATGGATGCGGCGCGTTCGGTGTGCCCTGAGGCGGCAACGCTTGTGAGTGCGGGGCGTATCTCGGCGACGAGCAAGCACCCTACCGAGACGAACATCGTCTTTATGCTCGATACGCTCGAGCTCTACACCATCAAGCGTCGCATGCGCGCCGCACAGGCCAAGTTGCGCCAGGACCGTTCGCTCGATGACGAGGCTCGTCGCGCGCTGACGGTGCAGGCGGCGCAGGATTCGCAGCGTCAGCGCGAGCTGCAAAAGTCGATTGGCGGCGTGGCCGACCCGTTCCGTTTGATCGGTTTGGAGACTGCCAGCGCCGATCAGGCCTAGATGTTGTGGTCAACCAGCGTATTCTCGCCTATATCCAGCCCTCTTTTTGGGTATAGACGTGTACGTGTGTGCTAAAGTAATGAGTCCTGTGGACTATGAAGGGAGAATCTGTGCCAAAAAAGACTGAGAGCACGGGTACTGGGCTGGAATCCTACGTTGCAAAGCTCATGGGCAACGGCTCAAACAGGACTTCGGTAACCGAGGACGAGATTCAGTTCGCCCTGAAGGATATCGATGTTTCCGATGAGCAGCTCACCGCGGTGTATTCCGCGCTGCGCAACAGCGGCATCCAGATTATCTCCGCGAGCGGCAACGACGACGCCCCCATGGACGTCGACGATGACGATAACGATACCGATACCGACGATTTCGATGACGACGACGAGCACGATTCCGGCTCGCTCGACGATCACGAGCTCAAGATGGCCCGTCAGGCCGATGCCGAGATGGGCTCTTCCAAGAGCAAGAAGAAACGCACCGTGCGCACGTCCCGCTCGCGTTCGCGCGTGCGCGGCATCGATGCCTCCACGGTGATGCTGACCGGCGATCCGGTTCGTATGTACCTCAAGGAGATCGGCAAGGTCGACCTGCTGACCGCTTCCGAAGAGGTCGATCTGGCTATGAAGATCGAGGCCGGTCTCGAGGCCACCGAGAAGCTCGAGGCTGCCGATGCCGGTGAGCTCGAGCTCACGCGTGCCGAGATGCGTCGTCTTACGCGCATTGAGAACGTCGGCCTCGAAGCCAAGCAGGCACTCATCAGCGCAAACCTGCGTCTGGTTGTCTCCATTGCCAAGCGCTATGTCGGCCGCGGCATGCTGTTCCTTGACCTGATCCAGGAGGGCAACCTCGGTCTGATCCGCGCCGTCGAGAAGTTCGATTACCAGAAGGGCTTCAAGTTCTCCACGTACGCCACGTGGTGGATCCGTCAGGCCATCACGCGCGCCATCGCCGACCAGGCCCGTACCATCCGTATTCCCGTGCACATGGTCGAGACCATCAACAAGCTCGTCCGCGTGCAGCGCCAGCTCCTTCAGGACCTGGGTCGTGACCCGACCCCCGAGGAGATCGGTGCCGAGATGGACATGAGCGCCGACCGCGTCCGCGAGATCCAGAAGATTTCGCAGGAGCCCGTGTCGCTCGAGACCCCCATCGGCGAGGAAGAGGATTCTCAGCTGGGCGACTTCATCGAGGACTCCCAGGCTATCGTTCCGCCCGATGCCGCCAGCTTCTCTATGCTGCAGGAGCAGCTCACCCAGGTGCTCGACTCGCTTGCCGATCGTGAGCGCAAGGTTATCGAGCTCCGCTTTGGCCTTGTCGACGGACATCCCCGTACGCTCGAGGAAGTCGGTCGCGAGTTTGGCGTCACGCGCGAGCGTATCCGCCAGATCGAGTCCAAGACCCTGGCCAAGCTCCGCCACCCGAGCCGCAGCAGCAAACTGAAGGACTACATCGAGTCATAACCTCGCAAGCAAGAAGCGCCCTCAAGCACATCCGCTTGGGGGCGCTTTCATGTGGTCATTGGGGACGTCCCCAATGACTAGGTCGGAAAAATTCTTAAAAAAGTTCTTGCCCTGAGCTGATTCGTCCGTATAATAAACTTCGTTGCTTGAGAGCACGCACCTATTCCTCGGTAGCTCAATGGTAGAGCACGCGGCTGTTAACCGCGCTGTTGTAGGT
>CATYZK010000039.1 GCA_958415665.1 uncultured Collinsella sp.
TCGGTATCGTACTCGGGATGGCCAAAGACAAAGAAACGGCGGCTGTCGGTCGACTTGACGATGTATAGGCCTACCTCGTCGGATACGGCCACGACCTCAAGCTGCGGCTCGGCCTCCACGTCCTCGCGGCGCACGTCGGTGTTGCGCGAATGCACGGCATAGAAGCGGTCGTCGAAGCCGCGGACCAGCGGGCTTTGCGGCTTCACCAAATAATGCTCGAACACGCCACTTGCCTTGGCCGGTAGATCGTACTTCTGAATGCCGTAATGGTGATACAGGCCAGCTTGCGCGCCCCAGCAAATGTGCAGCGTGGAGTGCACATGCGTGGTGGACCAGTCCATGATCTGGCAGAGCTCGGGCCAGTAGTCGACCTCCTCGAACGGCATCTGCTCCACGGGCGCGCCCGTGATAATCAGGCCGTCGTAGTGGATGTCGCGGATGTCGTCGAACGTGCGGTAGAACGTCTCCAGGTGACCGGCGCTCACGTGCGTGGCCTCGTGCGTCTTGGTGCGCAGCAGGTCCACCTCCACCTGCAGCGGCGTGTTGGAGAGCTTGCGCATGATCTGCGTCTCGGTGGCAATTTTGGTGGGCATGAGGTTGAGGATGAGCACGCGCAGCGGACGGATGTCCTGGTGCAGCGCGCGGTACTCGGTCATGACAAAGATGTTCTCGCTCTCGAGCTGCGCGGCGGCAGGGAGGGCGTCGGGAATGCGAATGGGCATGGATGCTCCTTACGAGTCAGTTGCAGCTATGGTACAACGAGCGGCCCCATCCGCGCGAGCACATCGCCCAGCGATGCCGTCAGCGGCCCAAATCACTCCAAAAGTAGAGATTAAGGCATGTCCCAAAAATCTGCGGCGCTTTAGCCTAGCAAAGTGGCAACAGGACGCTACAATGGTTCGACGCGAAAAACTCGGCCGAAAGGATACATATATGTACCAGACGCGTAAGATCGGTGTGGTCGGCCAGGGCCACGTAGGAGCACATGTCGCCAACAGCCTGCTCATGCAGGGCATTGCCGATGAGCTGTACCTGTGCGATATCAACGAGGCCAAGGTGACGTCCGAGGTCCAGGACCTGCGCGACTCCCTTTCGTTTGTCCCGTACAACACCAAGATCGTCAACTGCTACGACCACTACGAGGAACTTGCCTGCTGCGACGTCATCGTCAACGCCGCCGGTAAGGTCGCGCTGGCCGCCGGCAGCCGCGACGGCGAGCTGTTCTTTACCACCGACGCCGCCCGCTCCTTTGCCAAGCGCATCGTCGACGCCGGCTTCGACGGCATCTTCGTCTCCATCTCCAACCCCTGCGACGTCGTGTGCACCGAGCTGTGGCATCTGACCGGCTACGATCCCAAAAAGATCATCGGCTCGGGCTGCGGTCTGGATTCCGCCCGCCTGCGCACCGAGATCTCCAAGAAGATCGGCATCTCGCCCAAGTCCGTCGACGCCTACATGATCGGCGAGCACGGCTTTAGCCAGCTTGCCGCCTTTAAGGCAGCAACTATCGCCGGTAAGAGCCTCAACGAGCTTCAGGCCGAGAACCCCGACAAGTACGCCTTCGACCACATGGAGGTCGAGGAGCTCGCGCGCAAGGGCGGCTATGTGACCTACGCCGGCAAGCAGTGCACCGAGTACGCCGTCGCCAACTCCGCCGCGCGCGTCTGCGCTGCCGTGCTGCACAACGAGCACGCCGTGCTTTCGGCCTCTACGCTCATGACCGGTCAATATGGAGAGGAGGGCATCTTTACCTCCCTGCCGTGCGTGATTGGTGCCGAGGGCGTCGAGGAGGTCTACACGCTGGACCTGTCCGAATACGAGCTCGAGGGCTTCCACAAGAGCTGCCAGCACATCCGCGACAACATCGCCCAGCTCGACTGGTGGGACGCCGAGGCCTACGCCGCCAAGTAGGCCACCGGTTGACGCGACACTTCGCACATACAGACGCAACGTAGGACGGGCCACGCCGGAAATCCCCGGTACGGCCCGTTTTTTGACTCATGCAGCGCCCTTGCGAATCGAAGGTGAATGGTTTTCCCGTTACTTAGTACTGCTCGATGCCCATATAGCGACGAACCTCGGGGCTGTGGTCGAAAACCTTACCGCGGGCTGCGCGCAGCTCGCAGCTCATGTTGTAAAAGAAGATCGGCTCCAGGTACGAACGCACGCTGGCAGGCACGTCGCCCACGCCGTACTCAAGCGCGTCGAGCACCATGACCGTATCGGTGTGCGTGTTGAGGAACGCAAGAGCGCGCTCCTCCATGGGGCGGCACTCGCCGGCGCCAAGCTGCACAAAGTAGAACACGCCGGGCTCGGTGGCCTCGAACGGGCCGTGGAAGTACTCGCCGGAGTGGATATAGCAGCAGTGCTGCCACTGCATCTCCATGAGCGAGCAGATGGCCATGGCGTAGGTCTGGCTAAAGTTGGGGCCGGATCCCAGAATGTAGAAGAACTCGTGCTGCTGGCAGAGCTCGGCAAAGCGATCGCCCAGCTCGGCATTGACCTTCTCGCGGGCAGCGGGCAGCAGTGCATCCATCTGCTTAAGGCCGGCGTACATGTCAGCAAGCGCCTCGTAACCCCCCTGCTGGTCGAGCAGCTCGGCGGCGATCAGAGCGCCGATACCCTGCGGGACCTCGGCCTGCGGCACGCCCTCGCCCCAGGGGTAGACCCAGGTGGTCCACTTGCCGTTGTCGATCTTGGAGCCCTCGCAGTCGGTGAGGGCAACGACCTTGGCTCCGGCAGCCAGCGCCATCTCGCAACCGTCGACAACCTCCTGCGTGTTACCGCTGTGGCTGCAGGCGACGACGAGCGACTTCGGCCCTAGGCTCTTGGGGGCCATCAGGCAAAACTCGCGCGCCGTGTAGACCGTCGAGGTAAACGTGGTGGCCTCGCGCTTGAGCAGTTCGTTAGCCGGCATGAGGTCGATCATCGAACCGCCGCAGGCGATCCAAAAGACGTTCTCGACCTTGCCCTTGCGCTCGATAATTTCCTGAATCAGATCATGTGCGTTCATGCTGATGCTCCTCCTTGTGTGGCGGCTTTTGGCGACGGTTGCTCGTACCTGCGGTCGTTCTATGTTGTCCTATTTATAACACGTGCAACAACACCCGTGAAGTCATCTCGGTAAATTTGTTCTACGTTGTTCTATCTATGGATGTTAAATGTCGAACACGTAGCGCGAGCCCACGATCTTTTGACGCCCGAGCAGCAAGGGCCGATCGTCCGCATCGGTAAAGTACGCCTCCATATAGAAGAGCGGCTCGCCGACCGGCACCTCCAGCAGCGGGGCTGTCTGAGCGTCGGCAAGCGCAATCTCCACGGTACAAGGGTCGGACTTGAGCGGCGCGCGACCCGAATGCTCGGCAACGAGCGCAAAGATCGAGTTATCGGTGAGGTCCTCGTCGGCAAGCGTCTGCAGATAGGGATGGTCAGCCAGCACAAAGGCGTTGTTCTCAAGCATGACTGGCACGCCATCTGCCGTGCGCACGCGCTCGACCACGATAAGCTCGCAGCCGGGCTCCACGCCAAAGAACGCCGCATCCTCGTGCGTCGCCGCAACCACCGTGCGCGATACCAGGCGTGCTCCGGCCACCATGTCGTTGGCGGCACAACCCTCGGTGAAGCTCTGGACGTCGCCCTTCTGGCGAATCTTGCGCTTGAGCTTGGGAGCACACACAAAGGTGCCCCTCCCCTGCTGGCGGTTGAGATACCCCGCACGCGACAGCTCCTCGATGGCGCGACGCACGGTGATGCGTCCCACGCCATAGGACTTCGCGAGCTCCATCTCGGAAGGAATGCGCGAGCCGGCTACGTACACGCCGCGCGCGATTTCGCCCTTCAGGTCGTCCATAACCTGCTGGTACAGCGGCACGGCGGGCACCTCGGCGCGCTCGGAACGTTCGGTCTTGCTATCGGCTACCATCGTTACGCTCCATCCCGCGCATGCTCGGACTCAAACTCTTCAATCGCCGCCATAAACTGCTCGCCAAAGGCGTCGGCCTTTTTCTCGCCAATGCCGTTGACCTGGATCAGCTCGTCACGCGTCTGAGGGCGCAGGCGGCACAGGCCGCGCAGGGCCTTGTCGGAGAAGACCATGTACGGCGCCATCTCCAGCTCGGTCGAAATCTCCTTGCGCAGGGCGCGCAGGCGCTCGAACAGCTCGGCATCGTCGCCCACGCGCGGGCGCTGATCCATCTCGGCCTCCTCGCGCAGCAGATCCACCGCACGGCGGGCGCGGGCCGAGGCCTTGCGCTTGGACGCGCGACGCTTAACGGTAAAGGCGAACGCCTCGTCCTCGACCTCGCCGGCGCGCGGACCGAGTCCCACGACCGGGTACTGCCCCTGCGAGGTGGCCAAATAACCGCGGCCGCACAGCTGGCCGATGATGTCCTTGATACGCCCGACCGATTCGCTCGACAGCTCACCGTAGCCGCGGTCCTCGTCCAGATGCATCTGGCGAATGCGCTCGGTGTTGCCGCCGTGGAGCACGTCGGCGATGAGCGACTTGCCAAAGCGCATGGGGCGCGTGGCGACGTAGCGCACGGCGGCGCGGGCCATATCGGTGACGTCCTCGACCTCGAACTGCGTGAGGCAGTTGCTGCAGTTGCCGCAGCCCTCGGCCTCGTCCGTGGCGGCGGCGCCCGAACCAGCCGCGGCAGCATGCTCGGCCGCGGCCTCGTCGCCAAAGTAGCGCAGCATGTATTCGCGCAGGCAGCCGGTGGTATTGCAATAGCCCTCCATCTGGCTGAGCAGGCGGTAACGGTTCTGGAGCGCCCACGCGCGCTGTTCGTCGTCGAGCGCCTCGTCGGCAGCATCGCCGCGGTCGATCAAAAAGCGGCGCATACGGAAATCGTTGCCGTTCCACAGCAGGTGGCAGCTTGCCGGATCGCCATCGCGGCCGGCGCGTCCCGCCTCTTGGTAGTACGCCTCGATGCTCTCGGGCACGTTGTTGTGAATCACGTAGCGCACGTTGGGCTTGTCGATGCCCATGCCAAAGGCGTTGGTGGCAACCATCACCTGAATATCGTCGTCGATAAAGGCGCGCTGGCTTTGACGGCGGGCGTCGTTGCCCATGCCGGCATGGTAGCGGCCAACGCGAATGCCGCTGGGGCCCAGCGCCTCGGCAAGCTCGCCTGCCAGCGCATCGACCGTCTTGCGGGTCGAGCAATACACGATGCCGCTCTCGCCCGAATGCGCGATCACATAGTCGCGCACCCAGGCGGTCTTGGCCTTGTCGCCCATCTCCTCGCAGCCAAAGTAGAGGTTCTTGCGATCGAAGCCCGTCACTACCGTCGCGGGGTTTTGCAGGCCGAGCATCTGCTGAATGTCCGCACGCACGCGCTCAGTCGCCGTAGCGGTAAAGGCCGCCACGATGGTGCGCTGCGGCAGCGAATCGATAAACTCGCGAATCTGCAGGTAGGCGGGGCGGAAATCCTGGCCCCACTGGCTCACGCAGTGGGCCTCGTCAATGGCCACGAGCGGCACGCCAATGCCGCCTTCGGCCGCAGCTTCCTGCGCAAAGGCCAGAAAGCGCGGCTCGAGCAGGCGCTCGGGTGCCACATACATAAGCTGGTAGCGACCCTCGCGCGCCCGTTTGAGTACGGTATTTTGCTGGGCGGGCGTAAGGCTAGAGTTGAGATAACTGGGGCGTGCACCCGCCGCGAGCAGCGCGCGGGTCTGGTCCTCCATGAGCGACAGCAGCGGGCTCACCACAAAGGTGATGCCAGGCAGCATAAGTGCAGGCACCTGATAGCAAATAGACTTGCCGGCGCCCGTGGGCATAACGCCCAGCGCATCGCGGCCGGCAAGGATCGCATCGACCATGCGGTCCTGGCCTGGGCGAAACGAGGTGTAGCCAAAATAGGCGCCGAGCATATCGAGCGCCACCTGCTGCATGCTATCGGTCATGGTTTCCTAACGTCAGAATCATCTGCCGCCGATTATACGCCGCCACAGGGACAGCAGCACACGGCCATCGCCCAGACTAGTCTTTGGGGACGTTCTTAAACGACTAGTCAAACAAGAACGTCCCCAATGACTACTTTGGACCGTGGCAACGCCGATGTCTTGGCAGAGTCAGCGAAAGCCCGCCAGAGCGAGCAAGGTGCCTTGAAACGAGGCGGCATTGACCTTCTGGTCATGCCGCCGAAGTTGAAAGGCAGATTGCCGCTCTGGCGGGCTTGCAGCGTCGACCGGTCCGTCGTTCGTTAGAACGACGGAACCAAAGGCGCAGCGTCGACCGGTCCGTCGTTCGTCAGAACGGCGGAACCACCCCTACATGACCATGACGTAGCGCGATCCAACGTAGTACTGCTTACCCATCAGGACCGGTTCGCCATTGGGGCCGATAAAGCCGGCGCGCAGGTTGAGCAGCGGATCGTGCGGGGCAATGCCCAGCTCGGCCGCCTGCTCGGCATTGGCTCGAACGGCCTCGACCGTGCGGTAGCCAACCGAGACAATCGGGGTTCCTCCAACGCGCTCGACCTCGGCAAAAATCGACTTGTCCTCAAGATCGGCCGTCAACAGCTCACGGTAGGCGTCAAACGGCACAAAGATGTTCTCCTCAAAGATGGGCTCGCCGTCAGCTGTACGCACGCGCTTGATGTGCAGCAGCAGCGCGTCCTTCTGCAGGCCAAAGAACTCCATCTCGTTTTGACGTGCCGGCACAATCTGGCGATCGACCACATGTGCGCCCGCCTTCATGCCATTGTCGGCACACAGCGCGGTAAACGTCTGCAGCGTCGAAGCGTGGAACTGGCGATTGATGTGCGGCGTAGAAACAAAGGTGCCGCGGCCCTGCTGCTTAACCAGGTAGCCATCGGAGCACAGCTCCTCAACGGCGCGGCGCACCGTAATGCGGCTCACCTCGTACTGTTCGGCAAGCTCAAGCTCGGACGGAATACGCTCCTTGGGTGCATAAACACCCTTCTCAATCGCATCCTTGATTTCATCGTAAATCTGCTGGTAAAGCGGGGCGTTTTTAGGCGTGGGCATATCGGGTCACTCTTATCAAAATAGCGAAATAACTCATACGTATATAACGTCTTTTTATATGTTACCTCAATTTGATAAAACGATATACCATATACAGCAAATCCTTACTTGCCGTCATCCTGCTGCAAGCTCTCCTGCTCGCTCAGACGCGCCTGCCTGCTGGCCATACGCGCCGGTTTATCCGGATCGGGCACGGCCGTGGGCATGGGCTCGTCAACATGGCCGCCCCACCAGCCGCCTACAAAGTCGAGCGTATGGAACACGTTGATCACGGCGCCGGGATCAATGTCGCACACCAGCTTGATAATGTCCTGGCTCTCGTAGGTCGAGACAACGGCGTGCAGCAGGTACATTTTCTCGCGGCTATATCCGCCGATGACCTCGGCGCAGCTAATACCATGCTGAAAATGGTCAACATAGGCGGTCATGACCTCGTCCGCCTTGCGCGTCGTGATCTGCAGCGTCACGCGGTCGTAGCGACGATAGAAGCTGTCGATGGTCTTGGTCGAAATTAATTGGAACACGATGGAGTACGCTGCGTTGTCCCAGCCAAACATAAAACCAAAGATCGCCAGGATAAAGCAGTTGAAACCAAAGATAACGCCCCAGATGGTCTTGCCCGTGTGGTTGGAAACCCACAGCGCGATAAAGTCGGTGCCGCCGGTGGATGCGCCGGACTTAAGCGCGATGGCAGCGCCCAGACCCGAGACCATGCCGCCAAAAATGATGAGCATAATCTTGTCGCCCAAAAACGGAGCGAAGTGAAAGACGTTGAGGAACAGCGACGAGAGCATGACCTGCATCATCGAGAAGATGACGAAGCGCTTGCTAATGCCGCTCCAGCACAGGAGCGCCACGGGGATGTTGAGCGCGAGCATGCCGAGCGAGATGTCGATGTGAACGCCGCCCAGCGAGGTGACGCGATCGAGCAGGACCGCGACGCCGGTGAGACCGCTCGGAAGCAGGTCGGCGGGCTGAATGAACGCCTGAATCAGGAAGGTCTGCAAAATGGCGGATATGGTGACCGCCACGGCAGTGATGGCGCGGCGGACGATGGTAAGGCGGCCGAGCACGAGCACGCGGTCCGCGAGCTGATCGATGGCGTTCGCCACGTAGGCTCCTTTCGAAGGCAGATGTAATTGTGGGGCATGCCCGCGATTGTAGCATGGAGCGTGCGGGGACGCTTCAATTCACCCTCTCTCGACAACCAAAACGGGACCAGCAACTCCTACGACCAAAGGGCAAAAATCTAAGTGAGTAGACTTTTTACGATCTGCCGAGCACACCCAAAACTGCCACCTCTGTGACCTGCGGTTTTACTAAGGCAGAAACGCTTTGTGCTCGGCCTGCGCCAAAAAGTCTACTCACTTAGTCTGAGTCGAAGCCAAACGGACCAAATCGAAGCCAAAATGAGCCCATCTGCCGCAATTAATGCGCGAATCGGCACTGCTCGCGATGAATTGACGCTACAGAGCGGCCAAAATGTCGGACAGGTTGTCGATGACAACGTCGGCGGCGGACTGGTCCAGGTTGACGCCCTCGTGCGGACGCAGCGCCAGGACACGGGCGCCCGAGCGCTTACCGGCCTCAATACCCATCGGCGAGTCCTCGATGACCAGGCACTCGGCCGGCTCCACGCCCAGTGCCTCCATGGCGCGCAGGTAGATCTCGGGGTCGGGCTTAAACGCGCTGCACTCGTGGCCGCTGATGGTGTAGTCCAGCACGTCGGCGATGCCGGCGATCTCCACCAGCTCGTCGATCAGCTCACGATAGGACGAGCTCGCTATGGCGCACATCACGCCGCGCTCGTGTAGCTCGCGCATCACCGGCTCCGTCTGCTCGTTGAGCAACTCGGCATACGGTACGGGATGAACCGGGCTGTAGACCTGCTTGTACTCCACGCGCAGGCGCTCGCGCAGCTCGACATCGTCGGGCACCAGCGCCTGCCAAATGGCCGGCTCGTTAGACCCCGAAAGATCGGGGATCTCGTCAAAGTGAAAGCCCTTCTCTTCCATAAACGCCACGCGACGACGGTTGTAGAACCACTCGGTATCGACCAGCACGCCATCCATATCAAATAGCACTGCCTTGATCACGGCGACCTCCTAAAACAATTGACAGTTTTCCTCCGGGACAAATAGCACACAACGCCATCGATATAGCTCAACGCCCCGTTATTGGCAAAGTCAGCGAGCGAGTCTCTGTCGTGACAAGGTGCCGTGAAATGAAAGGGCGCTGACCTTTCGGTCGCGCCCTTGAAATTGAACGGCAGATTGTCCGACAGAGGCTCGCGCAGCGTCGGCCTCTCCGCCGTTCGGTAGAACGGCGGAACCTATTAGTAGGAAAGCTTCCACATGTAGCGACGCATGGTCAGCGGGTGCTGACGGGCCTCGGCGATCTGGTTGCCGTACTCGCGCATAACGGCGAGGTGCAGCAGCGGGTTGAAGTAGGTGACAACGCTCGCCGGCACGGCGTCGGCCAGACCGTAGTCCTTGGAGTCGATCAGAGCGACCTTGGCGCCCATGCGCTCAAGGAAGGTGAGGGCGCGGGCGTCCATCGGACGGGTGGCACCATCGGACATGAAGAAGACGTAGGGCTTACCCTCGGTGGAAACCTCGAACGGGCCGTGGAAGTACTCGCCGGTGTTGTAGGCGGCGGCGTCGATCCACTGCATCTCGGTGAAGAGGAAGGCGGCGTGAGAATAAGCCATCTTCTCGGAAGCACCGGAAGCCATGAAGTAGATCATCTCGTCGTCCTTGAAGTCCTCAGCGAACTTCTTGGCGAGCTTCTTGCAGGACTGAGCAGCGTTCTCGCACAGGTCGAAGACGTTGGTGAGACCGGTGATCATGTCGTCGTACTTGTCATAACCCTCGGTCTGCTGAAGGATCTCGAGAGCAAGAGCGATGGCGTAGCCAGGCTTCTCGGCCTTGGCGGCAAAGTTGGCATGGAAGCCGTGGACGATGACGTGGTCAGCGTCGACGGTCAGAGCGGAGCCAGCCTTGTTGGTGAGGGAGACGACCGGGCAGTTGTGCTTCTTGGCGGTCTTGTTGGCCTCGACGGTCTCGGGCGTGGAGCCACCGAGGGAGCAGGTGATCACGAAGGTGTGCTCGTTGACCCAGGAAGGCGTGTCGTAGTTGAACTCGTTAGCGGTGAAGATCTGAACGTTCAGCTTGTCCGTGTTGTTGGCCAGGAAGTACTTGGCGGGGTAAAGGTCGGACATGGAAGCACCGCAGCCGACGAAGGCGACGCTGTGGATCTCGTGGTTGGACAGGACGTCAGCGACGATCTGCTTAGGGAGGTTAAGGTCGATCTCGTACATCTGACACATTCCTTTCGATTTTTGCGGCGCCACATTGCCGGACGCTCGCAGGGTTACCGTGATTGGGGCCGAGTCGCCAGCCCGTTGAGGATGTGGCAAAGGAGTTGCCCCTTTGTCACGTTTAGGGATGGGAACCTGCCTGGAGTATGGGATGCCAGGCAGGCCCCCGGGGAAAGCGCTTGGGCGCTCGGTCGCGACTAGGCCAGGATGCCGGCCGCGGAGAGGGCGATGCCGCCCACGATGGCGATCACGAGAAGCCAACCGGTGTTGACGTTCTTCTTGATGAGCCAGTACATAAGGCCGGTGAGGCCGAGGGAGATCATCTGAGGCATCATGCCGTCCAGGATGTCCTGGATAACGACGGTGCCGTCAGCGAACTGCAGCGGAGTGGTGGCGCCGATCAGCGTAGCGATCATGCCGCCCACGGACATAAGACCCACGATGCCGCAGACATACATGAGCTTCTCCATGAGGTCGCCGCCCTGGAGCTTGCTCAGATACTCGTGGCCGCCCTGGTAGCCGATCTTGGCAGCGAACCAAGTGACCAGCACGGAGGGGACGATGGAGATGAGCATGGCCAGGATCGGGCCCATGATGGAGCCCTGCTGAGCCAGCTGAACGCCCAGGCCAAAGGCGATGACGCGGATGGTGCCCTGGAAGAAGGAGTCACCGATACCGGAAAGCGGGCCCATGAGCGAGGTCTTGACCGCGTTGATCGAATCGGGGTCGAAGTTCTCGGGATCCTTGGCGTACTCCTCCTCCATGGAGGCGGCGAGGCCGAGGACGAAAGCGCTCGTCTGCGGGGTGCAGTTGTAGAACGCCATGTGACGGTGGTAAGCCTCTTTCTTAGCAGCGAGCTGCTTGGGGTCGGACTCATCCGGATAGAGGCGGTCGAGCGTGGGAACCATGCCGTAGAGGAAGCCCATGTTCATCTGACGCTCGTAGTTCCAAGAGGCCTGGATGGCCCAGGAGCGCCAGAAGAACTGGCTGACCTTCTTGTTCAGGGACACGTCCTTGGTTGCGGTTGCCATAGTGTGTTCCTCCTTAGTCTTCGTCGTCTTCGAGCGGATCGTAGTCGGAATCGACACCGGCGGCTGCATGGGAACCGTTGAACTTGAAGCCCATGAAGACGATAGCCAGGCACACGCCGATCAGAGCGACCGCGATGACAGACAGGTTGAGGTAGGCGGCGAGCAGGAAGCCGATGAACAGGAACGGGGTCATGCCCTTCTTGATCATCATGGTGAGCAGCAGGGCCAAGCCGTAGGCGGTCATGATCTTGGTCGAAACGTTAAGACCAGTGGACAGCCACTCGGGAACCATGTTGACGATGGCCTGGACCAGGTCGGTGCCGACAAAGACGGCCAGGAAGATCGGCAGGAAGTACATGATGGCGTACAGACCGGAGCCGGCGCAGATATGCATGCGGTAGGCGGTCTTGAACTTGCCGTTATCGATCGCGCTATCGGCCACATGGGTGAGGGCGGCGATGATGGAACGGAAGACAATGCCGAGGAGCTGACCCAGGACGGCGACCGGGATGGCGATCGTCATGGCGGTCTCGGCGGAAGCGTCGGTCAGGCATGCGAAGGCAGCGGCCACGATGCCGCCCAGGACCATATCGGGCGGAACGGCGGCGCCGACCTGCACCAGGCCCATGGACACGAGCTCGACGGCGGCACCGACGGCAAGGCCGGTGGGCACATCGCCCAGCAGCAGACCGACGAGCGTAGCGCCAACGAGGGGCTGCTCGAAGTTAAGACGACCGAGCAGGCGGGAGTCCCACATGCAGAACACGCCGACGAGGCCGACGAGCACCGCACTGATGAACGTATTCATACCCTTCTCCTTTCAGTCAGGCAAATGCCTGGTTGATTACAGCTTGGCGTCGATGTCGACGCTCTGATACGTAGGGGTCTGCTGGACGTAGAGCTTGATGCCCATGTCGAGCAGCTGGTTGACGTCGGCCTTCTGGGTGGCGTCGAAGAAGACGGAGCTGTCCTTGCCGCCGACCTGCTCGGCACCGTCGTGGTTGGCGGTGGCGCCCAGGTTGATGGCGTCGAGCTTGTAGCCCTGGCAGAACTGCAGCATCTCGGCAGTGTTGCCAAAGACGAACATGACGCGCTCGCCGAGGGTGTTGAGCTTGTCCATCTTGGCGAGGGCACGCTCGACGGTGAAGACGTTCAGGCGCACGCCCTGGGGCTTGGCCAGCTTAAGAGCGCCCTTCTTGATGTCATCGTTGGCGGCAGCGTTGTCGACGACGATGATGCGCTCGGCCTGGACCTTGGTGGTCCAGGTAAAGACGACCTGGCCGTGCAGCAGACGGTAGTCAAGACGTGCGAGGACGATCTTGGCGGGACCGGAGCTGTGACGGGGCGCCTTGGCCTTCTTAGTGGGGGCCGCGGCAGCCTCGACCGGTGCGTTGGGGTTGGTCAGACCGGTGCGGGCCTCGTTGATGAGGGCCGCGAGCTCGGCACCCTTGACGGGGACGGGGCTCATAGCGAGCGTGAGCGCCAGCGGGATGTTGAAACCACTGACAACCGTGAACTTCGTGCCGTTCTTGGAAAGCTCGACCATGCTGTTGTTGACCGAGCTGCCGAGCATATCGGTCAGCACATAGACGGTGTCGTCCGCGTTGAACGTGGCGATCATGGCGTCCACCTTGTTGGTGATGGGCTCCTTGTCGTCACGAGCAAGCGACACGACGTGGACGTTCGACACGTCGCCGAGAACCATCTCGAGCGTGTCTTTGGCGCCTGCGGCCAGGCCGCCATGAGATGCGAGAATGATCTGATTCATCTTGCCTCCTCCTTTTCGTTATGGTCATTATAACGTCTTATACGTTGTTTATATTGCTAATTAGTATAAAGACCGTTCGCGGGTGAAAATCGACCGTTGACGGGTTTAACGTACTTGAAACGTTGGAGCCGAGCAGGCCGGCGCTGGCTGGATAACCCCAGATCAGACGCCTCGCCAATCCCCTATCGCACGAAGTACCAGGGGCTTTCCTGCACAGTGGGCTCCAGCGCAATGCCCGTGCGCTCGCGGAACAGATCCATGTCCTGTGATTTCTCCGTCCACCACGCGTTGGGCTTAAAGGTCATGCTCTCAACGATATGGCCGACAAAGGCACTGTTGCGCAGCTTGGAGAAGTTGGTGTTCATAATCAGGATGGACGCGAGCACCAGCACGATGCCCAGGACCTTGATCGCGCCGGCGGGCTCGGCGTAGATGCCAATACCGACCAGAACGGTCGCCACGGTTTCAAACGAAGCTACGACCGGCACCTTCGATGTCTCAAGATCCATCGAAAGGCCCTGCATATAGAAGATGTACGCAAGAGCCGTCGGAATAAAGCCAAAGCCTGCGAACAGCAGAATGAGCTGCGGGGACATTGCCGCGGCTACATCGGACCACGGAGCCGAAAGCACCGCCATAAAGCATCCGCCAAAAACAAAGCCCCAAAACGTCACCGCCAGCGGATGCAGCGTCTTGGTGGCCATGCGGCTAAACACAGCCAGCAGTGCACCGCAAAGTCCGGCGATCACACCCGACGCGACGCCCCAAGTCGAGAAATGGAAACCGGACAGGTCGCCGCTCGTCACCGCGAGCACGCAACCCACAATGTTAAAGACGATGGCGACGAGCTTGTTGGGGGTCACGTCCTCGCGATAAAGCACGCGGCCGAGCGCGACGCCAAACACCGGCGAGGTGTAGAGCAGCACCGAGGCCGTGGACATGCCCACCTCGCCCATGCACTCGTAATAGCAGGTGTTGGCGACGGCTAAACCGACTATACCGACAAGCGCGCATGGGACGAGTTCTTTAGGACTTGCCTTAAACAATGCCATGGGACCCGAGGCTTTTCCCTCACGAGCACCTCCCTGGCAACCCATAAATGCCAAGACCGGAGCCATTAAGACAGCACCCGACAACAGGCGAAAGGCCGCCATGCTCTGAGACGAAACGCCCAGGGCCGATATTCCGTTAACAAAGATTCCGATGGTGCCCCACATAAGCGCGGCGATCAGCACCAGCGCATAGCCCAGATTGCTTTTCTTCAACGCAGCCTCCTCGGTATCATTTCCAATATGTTTCGTACTACGTTATAGTCGTTATATACATTTATCAAGACAGAAATCGGTAAACGGAAAATCATTGGTGCAAGGGGGTCAGGTTTATATGCACCAACTTGGTGCAAATGAACTGCATCCCATTTCTTGGACTTTGAAATTAAGGTTCGAGAAAAGGGA
>CATYZK010000040.1 GCA_958415665.1 uncultured Collinsella sp.
CCGCACTCGCGGCACATCAGGAACGGCGCAAAGCCACGGCGGTTATGCAGCAGCACGGCCTTCTCGCGGCGCTCGACAACACGCTCCAAGCCCTCCATCAAGGGTTTTGAGAACATGGAGCGGCTGCCGTGAGAAAACTCACGGCGCAGGTCGGCGATGCGGACCGTGGGCAGCACGGCGTGTCCCGGGCGCTCGGGCATCTCAACGCGTGTCCAGGTGGCACCGTTGTACGCGCCGCGGCGGCAACGGTCGAGCGCCTCGGCTGAGGGCGTTGCCGATCCCAGCACGAGCGGGCAGCGATAGCGGCGCGCCATCTCGGCCGCCACCTCGCGTGCATGGTAGCGCGGGCTGGAGCCCTGCTTGTAGCTGGTCTCGTGCTCCTCGTCGATAATGATGAGGCCCAGGTCGCTGAGCGGGCAAAAGAGCGCCGAACGCGCGCCGACAACCACGCGAGCCGCACCGCTGGCAACCATATCCCACTGGTCCAAGCGCTCGCCGGCCGAAAGACGCGAATGGAAAACGGCGACCGTCTCGCCAAAGCGCGAGCGGAAGCGGCCGACGGTCTGGGCCGTCAGCGAAATCTCGGGCACGAGCACGCATGCAGAGCGGCCTGCCGCGAGCACGCGCTCGATAGCGGAGAGATAAACCTCGGTTTTGCCGGAGCCGGTGACACCATCGACCAGCACCACGTCACCATGGGAGTCCAGGCGGGCGCGCTCAATCTGCGCGAGCGCCTGCTGCTGGCCGTTGGTAAGTGCCACCGGAGCCTTGCCGCCGGCAGAAGACAGCGTGGTCTGCTCGCTGCAGCCGCGCCACGCACGACGCTCCTCAACCACCACGACGCCGCGCTTTTCGAGCGCCTTGATGGTAGCGGACATGCTGTTGTAAAGCAGGTTGAGGTCGCGCGTCGTGACCGGACCGCACTGGAGCGCCTCGATAAGTTGGCGCTGGCGAACCGCCGTTTTGGGCGGCGTATAGCCGAAGCCCTCGGGCGTGAGCATGACCCAACGATTTTGGATGGGTTTGACGGCGGGGCGCCCGACGGTCCACACGCCATCGTCGCCCTTGACCACGCGCGGGCTTCCGCCCGGGGGCAAGAACAGGCGCAGACACTCAGAAAGCGTCGCAACGTACTCGCGGCTCATCCAGCGTGCGATGCGGGCAGCCTCGGCGGTAAAAAGCGGCTTGCTGAGGATGGCCTCGATGGGCTTGATGCGCGCGGGATCGAGGGCGTTGCTGCCTTGCAGGTCGCCCGGCTCAGGCGCGATGTCGACGATGTAGCCAGCCGCCGCACGGTTGCCAAAGTGAACTTGGACCGTGGAACCAACCTGAGCTTCATTGGCGAGTGACTGCGGAATGCCGTAGGCAAACGGCTCGGATAAAGCGCGCGTAGGGATATCGAGGACCACGCTCGCGTAGGCAGCGACGGGCTCGGGTGCGGGCTTGGTCTTGGCCAGCTCGGGCGTGCGAGCGGGCGCTACCGGAGTCTGCTCGGGTTCCGGCGAACCAAACAGCGAAAGTTGCTCGGCCATGGTCCCTATGCCTCCCATCCCATACGTCTACAGAAACAAGAGCCCCGCTCGGGTGAACGGGGCTCGGATACATGCGTTTACGCAGCTGCTACAGCGCCATCGTGCGGGCGCGGTCGATGCGCGCCAGGCAGTCGTCGCGGCCGACGAGCGCCATGGTCTCGCCCAGCGGAGGGCTCACCATGTTGCCGCAGACGGCAACGCGCACGGCCTGGAACACCACGCGCTTCTTAAGGTCCATCTGCTCGGGCAGCGGTTCAAGCGCGGCGTCGATGGCCTCGGCAGTCCACTCGTCCACGCCCTCAAGCGCAGCCTTGGCGGCATCCAGAATGGCGCCCATGCCTTCCTTTGCCAGGCCCTTGTTAACGGATTTCTCGTCATACTCGAGCGTCTCGGCCGTAGCAAAGATGGGAGCGGCGACGGTCACGGCGTCGGCCGGCATCTTGGTGCGCGGCTTGACGATGGCGGCAAGCGCATCAATCCAGTCCTCGCCGTACTCGACGTTGCCCTCGATGAGACCCGCCTCGTGCAGCTCGGGGACCATGATCTCATCGGCAAACTGAGCATCGGACATGCCGTTGATGTACTCGGCATTGACCCAATCGAGCTTCTTGGGGTCAAAGGTCGCCGGGTTCTTGGAGATGCGGTCGAGCGAGAACTTGCTGGCCAGGACATCGCGCGGAATGATCGTGGTCTCGCCGTCGAGCGACCAGCCGAGCAGCGCCAGGTAGTTGACGAAGGCGTCGGACAGGTAGCCGGCGTCGCGGTACTCCTCCACCGAAGTGGCGCCGTGGCGCTTGGAGAGCTTTTTGCCATCGGCCCCCAGGATCATGGAGATGTGGGCGAACGTGGGCACGGGCGCGCCGAGGGCCTCGTAGACCATGACCTGACGCGGGGTGTTGGACAGGTGGTCGTCGCCGCGGATGACATGGGTGATCTTCATCATGGCGTCGTCGACGACGGTCGCGAAGTTGTACGTGGGCGTGCCATCGGAGCGGAAGATGACGAAGTCATCGAGCTCCTTGGCGTCGAAGGTCACCTCGCCGTGGACGGCATCGTGGATGACGACGTCGCCGCGGTCCTCGGGAACCTTGATGCGCAGGACGTAGGGCTCGCCGGCCTCGATGCGGCGGCGGGCCTCCTCGGGATCAAGATCGCGGCAGCGGCGCTGATAGCCCTGAAAGGGGTCCTTGCGCTCCTGCGCGGCCTTGCGGTCGGCGTCGAGCTGCTCCTTGGTGCAGAAGCAGGGATAGGCCTTGCCTTCGTCCCAGAGCTTCTGGGCGGCCTGCTTATACAGGTCCAGGCGCTCGGTCTGTGCGTAGGGACCAAAGTCGCCACCCACCTCGGGACCCTCGTCCCAGTCCAGACCCAGCCAACGCATGGCGCGCAGGATGATCTGCGTGTTCTCGTCGGTGGAGCGGGTGGGGTCGGTGTCGTCAATGCGCAGAATGAACGTGCCGCCGTTTGCGCGGGCGAAAGCCCAGTTATAGATAGCGGTGCGGGCGCCGCCGATGTGCAGCTTGCCCGTCGGTGAGGGTGCAAAGCGGACGCGAACGTCTGATGCCATGGAAATCTCCTCGATTGCAGGATGGATGTCTAACCGCATCAGTATAAAGCAACAAAGCAACCTCCGCACAAAGGGCACCGACCCACTTATTGGGGACAGACTTAAATGACAAGTCTTTGGGCAACCTGTCGGCACTTAGGTAAGGCCGGTCATTTAAGTCTGTCCCCAATGAGTGCCTCGGAAGAGTGTCCCTTTTGACTAGTCGTTTAAGAACGTCCCCAACGATTACCCAATGGCCATCAACTTGAGTCGAAATGTTGAACATTGGGCAAAACGTGCGGAAACGCTGTGAATATTCAGTAAACACGCTAGTATATGCCCTTGCATAGAGAGCCCGGCGGAATGGTAACGGTCGCCGGGACACGTTTTTGAAAGGACAATCATGTCAGAAGAACTTCGTTCCATCCCACCCCAACACGGGTCCTTTGTTTTTACGTCGGAGTCGGTGACCGAAGGCCATCCCGATAAGATCGCTGACCAGATCAGCGACGCCGTCCTCGACGCAATCCTCGCCAAAGAAATAGAGCTCCAGGAGCAGGGCTACATCGCCCCCAACGGCGTGCCTGCCAACGTGGAGAACGTCCGCTGCGCCTGCGAGACCCTCGTGACCACCGGTACCGTCATCGTTGCCGGCGAGATCCGCACCCAGGCCTACGTCGACGTGCAGGAGATTGCCCGTGGCGTTATCCGCCGCATTGGCTACAACCGCGCAAAGTTCGGTTTTGACTGCGATACCTGCGGCGTCATGAGCCTCATCCACGAGCAGTCGCCCGATATCGCCCAGGGCGTTGACGAGTCCTTCGAGACCCAGACCGGCGCTACCACAGACCCGATCGACCTGATCGGCGCCGGCGACCAGGGCATGATGTTCGGTTATGCCTCCAACGAGACCAAGACCCTCATGCCCATGCCGCACTACCTGGCAAGCCGCCTGGCCGAGCGCCTGGCCGCTGTTCGCCACGACGGCACCCTGCCCTACCTGCGCCCCGACGGCAAGACCCAGGTCACCGTGCGCTACGAGGACGGCAAGCCCGTCAAGGTCACGACCATCGTCATCTCCACGCAGCATGCCGCCGAGATCGAGGACATGGGCAAGATCAAGGCCGACCTCATCGAACACGTCGTCTCCCCGGTCATGGCTGCCGAGGGCATGCCGTGGGACAACGCCGACATCTACGTGAACCCCACCGGTCGCTTTGTCGTGGGCGGTCCCATGGGCGACACGGGCCTCACCGGCCGCAAGATCATCGTCGACACCTACGGCGGCTACGGCCGTCACGGCGGCGGCGCCTTTAGCGGCAAGGACTGCACCAAGGTCGACCGCTCCGCCGCGTATGCCGCGCGCTGGGTCGCCAAGAACGTGGTCGCCGCCGGTCTGGCCGACCGCTGCGAAGTCGAGCTTGCCTACGCCATCGGCGTTTCCAAGCCCCTCTCAATCATGGTCGACACCTTCGGTACCGCAAAGGTCGACGAGGACAAGATCGTTGAAGCCGTAGAGAAGACCTTCGACCTGCGCCCGGGCGCAATCATCCGCGACCTTGACCTGCGCCGCCCCATCTACGAGAAGACGGCAGCCTACGGCCACTTCGGCCGCGAAGACGCCGATTTCACGTGGGAGGCAACCGACCGAGTCGAAGAACTCAAAGCAGCCTGCGGCCTCTAATTAAGAACCATTAAGGTCGCAACAACACACACGCTTTCAAAAAGAAGTACCGCCCCCAGGCGGTACTTCTTTTTTATTAAACCGGTGGTGGTGATGTTTCGATATGTAACCGTACATCGTCTCCAGCTAATGAATTTTGCCACCTGGCTGCGCCAACCATGTATCCTAAGTTCCGAGGGCTTTGGTATTTGGTCGATCTCGAGTTCCGCACGAGCCGGAGAGCACTTAATGTGCTCTCCGTGCGAGCAGGACTGTCCGAGCAGGCGACCAAATACCAAAGCCCTCGGAACGACGGGACAGAGTATGACCCGCACCTCGGGACGACGGGATAGATTAAAGGAGCAGCCATGGCAGGCAAGCCGCAAACACTAGCTACGACCTCGGCATTCGAGATCTTGGGCCCCGTCATGGTCGGCCCCAGTTCATCGCACACCGCCGGCGCCCTGCGGTGCGCCCAAGTTGCCGCCAGCCTGCTGGAAGGCCGCATCACCAAGGTTACCTTTGGTCTGTGGAACTCCTTCGCCCACACCTACCGCGGCCACGGCACCGACCGTGCGCTCGTCGCGGGCATTCTGGGCCTCGACACCGATGACGAGAACATCAAGCAGGCCTTCGATCTCGCACGCGAGCAGGGCCTCGAATATCACTTTGACATTAAGGGCGACGACGCCTCCATCCACCCCAACACCGTGGACATCGACATGCAAGACATTACGGGCGCCACAGCACAGGTTCGCGGCGAGAGCCTAGGCGGCGGCAAGATGCGCATCAGCCGCATCAACGGCGTCGGCGTCGACATCTCGGGCATGTATTCCACGCTCTTCGTGGCGCACCAGGATGTTCCCGGCGTGCTCGCCGCGCTCACGAACCTGCTCGCCTACGCGCATGTGAACATCGCCTTCTGCCGTACCTACCGCACCGAGGTGGGCGGCCAGGCCTACTCCGTGTTTGAAACCGATGGCACCCCCGACGACACCGTCGTCCCCATGCTGCGCAAGCTCGACAATATCGATTACGCCACCTTCATTGAGCTTCCCGGTTCGGCCTCATCGCTCTCCCCCGGCGTCTCAGCAAAGGAAATCTTCGACGACGGCGAGCAGCTGCTCGATGCGTGCGACGAACTGGGCCTCAACATCGGCGCCGTCATGGCCGTGCGCGAGGCACGCCTGACCGGCGAGCAGCATGCCGTCGCTGCCATGCGTCGCGTGCTCGATGTCATGAAAGACGAGACCACGGCTCCCATCGCCAACCCACAGCGCTCGCTCGGTGGCCTCATTGGCGGCGAGGCAAAGCTCGTCGATGCCACCGGCCGCAACGAGCTTAGCTCCAGCTTAATGGGCGCCGTGCAGACCGACGCCGTGGCCCGCGCCATGGCCGTGCTCGAGCGCTCCGCCACCATGGGCGTCATCGTCGCCGCCCCAACCGCCGGCTCCGCAGGCGTCGTTCCCGGCTGCGTGCTGGCGCTCGCCGACCACCTGCAACTCGACGATGAGCAGGTAATGGATGCCCTCTATTGCGCCGCCGCCATCGGCCTCAACCTCACCACGAGCGCCTGCGTCGCCGGCGCCGAGGGCGGCTGCCAGGCCGAGGTGGGAAGTGCTGCCGCCATGGCCGCCGCCGCGCTCGTGCAGATGCTCGGCGGAACGCCCGAGCAGGCACTCGACGCCAGCTCCATCGCGCTGAGCAATCTGCTGGGCCTCGTTTGCGACCCCGTGGGCGGCCTGGTCGAGGTGCCGTGCCAAAACCGCAACGCCATCGGCGTGGCAGCGGCGTTTAGCTCGGCCCAGCTCGCACTTGCCGGCATCAAGAGCCTGGTGCCGTTTGACCAGATGGCGCATGTGATGCTCTCGGTAGGCCACGCGCTGCCGGCAACCCTGCGCGAGACGGCAAAGGGCGGCATCGCCCAGGCCCCCGCAGCGCTTTCGGCCTGCGCCAAGTGCGGCGTGTGCGGTTAGGCAAATCGCCTGACAAGCGAGCCGGTGGGACATTTGTCCCAGCTCTTTTGAATGCCACCGTTTCCATACCACAAACAACTAGGTAATCGCTATAATGCAAGCCCAGTAAAAACACGATGAGCCGCAAGGCGAAACTCGAAGGATATTGATACGATGTCGCAAAACGACCGAACTCAACTGATTCCCGATCCGCAGCAGCCGAGCAGGCACACCGGCGGCGTTCAGTCGCCGCGCCCCATCGCGCCGAGTCGCGGCCTGCAGCGAGGCGCAGCAAACGCCTCCCCGCGCACGAACCAGCAGCGCCAGGGAAGCGGCAACGCTCCCAAGCAGACTCCCACACATGCTCGAGGAGGCCGCGGCCCCGCAGGCAAGCTCGCTGACAACAAAAAGTCCGGTAAGAAGACGACACTATTTGTCGTCCTGGGCCTTATCGCCATCGTCTACATCGTGGGCATCGTGGCATTCTCGCAGGTCGCCTACCCCAACACCACCATCGCCGGCGTGGATGTCTCGTTCTCTAACGCCTCGTCTGCCGCCACCAAGGTTAACTCGGCATGGAAGCACTACAAGCTCACCGTCACGGGCTATGACTTTAGCTGGACCTATCAGCCCGAGTCCGATGAGCCCATCGTCGACGGCGAAGCAGCCGCAAAAGAGATCATTAGCCACAACGGGTCCTTTATGTGGCCCGTCCGCCTCGTTGAGTCCTTGGGCGGAAAGACCAACACCACCGTCGCTTCCGACGAGGTCGACTTGGATCAGGATGTCGACCTTTCCATGCTCTCCGATGCCTTTGATCAAAAGCAGTTTGAGGAGGATCTGGGGGCCGCCATCGACGAGTTCAACGAGGGCCGCTCGGGCACCTTCGAGGCCGCCAGCTCCTATGACGAGCAGGCCGGCAAGTTTACCGTCGAAAAGGCACGCTCAAATGAGAAACTCAACCGCGAGCATGTCATTAAGTTCGCCGAGCTCGAGCTTGCCTCGCTGGCCGAGACCGTAGATCTTTCCAAGCTCGGCAACGATGCCTATGAGCCGCTCAATGGAACGCTGACCGATGATCAGATTCAGGCTGCATGCGATGCCGCCAACAACTTCCTGGGCGTCAACGTGACCCTCAAGCTCAACGGCGAGGATGCCGGCAAGGTTGATGGCAGCTCCGTGTTGCAGTGGATCAGCTTTGCCGATCCCGCAAACCCCACGCTCGATACGTCGCAGATCAGCAGCTGGGCAGCCGAGCTCGCCAACGGCTTCAATACCGTGGGCTCCACTCGCTGGTGGACGCGCGCCGATGGCAAGCAGTGCGCCGTCGAAGGCGGCGACTTTGGTTGGTCCATCGACAGCAGCTCGCTCGCAAAGCAGGTCGAGGATGCCATTAACAACAAGCAGACCGGCGAAATCGAGATCAAATACTCCCAGAAAGCCGACACCTTTACCGCAAAGGGAGAGCCCGACTGGAAGGCATACGTCGATGTCGATCTGTCCGAGCAGCACGCGCGCTACTACGACGAGAGCGGCAATATCGTGTGGGAGGCCAACTTTATCTCGGGAAAGCCGGGCGAGGACGCCACGCCCGAGGGCGTCTGGCAGATCAACAGCAACGACGGCGCCAGCAAACTCATCGGTGCCAAGGACCCCGAGACCGGCAAGCCCAAATACGAGAGCCCGGTAAGCTATTGGATGCCGTTTGAGGGAAACATGGTCGGCTTCCACGATGCAACGTGGCAAAACGACAAGAGCTTTGACGACCCCAACTCCTACAAGTGGTGCGGCAGCCACGGTTGCATCAACCTGCGCCTGGCCGACGCCAAGACACTTCACGACTGCATCAAAGTTGGCCTGTGCGTGGTCGTGCACTCGTAGTGCAACGCGCACATTCATACAACGTGGAACCGCTACGACCAATCTAACAGTTCCGAAAGAAACCGTCCTATGCGCCCGCCCCAGCCGGTGGGCGCATATACTTATCGAGGTTCTTTCTATAAAGGAGACGCTATGCCGAATGTCCCCACGATCGCCCCGGGCCCGGATGATACCGAGCACACGCCCGAAGGTGTTACCGAAACGATTCCTCTGATTACTGACGTGCATGCCGACAAGGAGAACGGACGCACGAACGATACGGTCGAGATTTCCGATGAAGAGGCATATGCCAAGCTCAAGGCAAAACGTGCCGAACGTCGACGCAAAAAGCTGATTCGACGCGGTATTGCCGCCGGCATCGTGGGCGCCATCGCGCTCATCGCCATTGTCGCAACCCTGGTTATCAATGCGCAGCCACAGGGCGCTAGCGGGCCTGTGACCGACATGGTGACCGAGGGCACGTTTAGCACAACGGTCGAGGCGAAAGGCCAGCTAAAACCCATTTCGTCCTCAGTGGTCTCCCCTTCTGTCGACGGCACGGTCGATTCGATCAACGTGCAGGCAGGCCAATCCGTCAACGAGGGCGACGTGCTTATGACCATTAAAAACGACGAGCTCGATCGCAACGTTGCCGAGGCGCAGCGTGCAGTTGCAGCCGCTCAGGAGGACCTCGCCAACGCGCAGAAAGCCGCAGCTGCCGCGCAGGCCAACCCAACGACGGACGTCGATGGAGCTTCAGCAGCGGCTGGAATCTCCGCCGCATCAGCGGACACGAACGCCGTATCGGCCGCGCAGCGCAGCCTCGCATCGGCCCAGGCAAACCTCGATCAGGCGAACGCCAAGGCCGCGAGCCGTACGGTCACGGCCCCGAGCTCGGGCAGCATCGTGGAGCTCAACGCCAAGGTGGGCGCCACGGTAACAGGCGGCATGATCATGGGCGAAAGCGATACGAGCGGCGGCAAGCAGTGCATGCAGATCGCCGACCTGTCCAAGATGAAGGTGACCGTGCAAGTGGGCGAAAAGGACATCGCCAAGATCGCCGTTGGACAGAGCGCCAACGTCACGTATCCCGCGTTTCCCGATATCGTGAGCCAGGGCACGGTCACGGCCATCGCCTCGGTGGCAAACTCCGATTCTAACTATGGCGGCGGCAGCGTAACGTTCAATGTCGATATTTTGATCGAAGCACCTGATAGTCGCCTGAAGCCCGGCATGACCGCCGAGGTCTCGGTGGTGACCGAACAGCTCGAGGACGTAGTTATGGTGCCGACGATGGCCCTCATGACCGAGGATGGCGAGCACTTTTACGTCAACGTGGCAACCGACGGCGAAGGCAAACAGACCCGACGCGTAAAGGTGACCGTCGTGACGCAGAATGACAACGAGGCCGTAGTCGGCAAAACGCAGGTCAAGCGAGACGACCAGGGCAACGAAATCAACGCGGGCGTACCCACAACCAAGCTGCGCGATGGCGACACCCTCGTCATGGACACGGGCTCGGGCATAACAGCCGACACCGGCGACTCCGGCAGTATGTCTGCCGACGAGGGCCTGTAATGCGCCCCGTCATCGACATCCGCAACGTGCACCGCATCTTTGAGAGCGAAGCCGGCTGCGCCCATATTCTGCACAACGTGAGCCTGGCGGTAAACCCCGGCGAATTCGTGGCCATTACCGGCCCCTCGGGCTCGGGCAAGTCGACGCTCATGAACATCCTAGGCTGCCTGGACAAGCCGACGGCGGGCGACTATTACCTGCAGGGACTCAACGTAGCCGAGCTGGACGATGATGAGCTCACCGAAGTCCGCGCCCTGAGCATCGGCTTTGTCTTTCAGAGCTTCAACCTGCTGCCGCGCCTCTCGGTCATCGAAAACGTGATGCTGCCGTTGTCGTACACCAATGTGCCGCGTAGCCAACGCGAGATGCGCGCCGTCCACGCGTTGCAAGCCGTCACGCTGCCGGTCGACCACTGGGATCACCGTATCTCCGAGCTTTCGGGCGGACAGATGCAGAGGGTTGCCATCGCGCGCGCCCTCGTCAACGATCCGCCCATCATTCTGGCAGACGAACCGACTGGAAATCTGGACTCTGCCACCGGAGCGCTCGTGATGGAAACATTCCACAGGCTACAGGAGCGCGGCAAGACCATCGTGCTCATCACACACGACCCCGGCATCGCTGCCGAGGCCGACCGTGCCGTGACCATCCGCGACGGCCGAATCCACGAGGGCGCATACATCGCACATGCACCGCAGACCCTGCGTGGAGCCGTCGAGAGCCTGCCCACGATTTCCGCATCCGCCAACCCCACGAAAGGAGTGAAGGCATGAGTACGCGCGATCTTGTTCAAGAAGCCCTTCACTCGCTCGAGGCCAACAAGGGGCGCAGCCTGCTCACCATCCTGGGCATTGTTATCGGTATCGCCTCCGTCATCGCTATGACCTCACTTATCGGCGGTATCCAAAACAGCCTAGTCAACAGCCTGGGCCTCAATGCCGCACGTATGGTGCAGATTTATTCGTCACAGGGGCTCACCGAGTCGGACGTCGAGAAGCTCCGCAAGATGGTGCCGCAGATTGAGCAGATCGGCATCGTGGACAGCGCCTATACCGAGTACAAGGCCGGTGACAAAAGCTATACCGTCATGGCGCAGGGTGTCGATAGCGATATGCTCGATGCCGTAGGCGCCAGCAAGCTTGTCGCGGGGCGCACCTATACCGACGCCGAGTCTCAATCAGGCGCGCGCGTGGCACTCATCAGCCGCGGCGGCGCCGACCAGCTTTACGGCAACGAACAGGACGCGCTCGGCAAGACCATCAAGGTGTCGAACGGCGAGGTGCAGATTGTCGGCGTCATCGACGGCGGCAGCGATTCCATGGGTTCGCTCACGCTGTACATGCCGCGCGAGACTATCTCGGGCCTCTTTGGCGACGAGAACCCCTCGTTTCCCAGCGTGACGGCGCTCGCCGTCGAGGGTACGGACATGGACGAACTGTGCAAGACGATCGAATCCAAAGTGCGCGCGATGAAGGGCATCTCGGAGGACGACGAGTACGACAGCGTATCGGCAACCTCCATGAAAAGCGCCATCGATGCCCTCAATTCCTTTATGGGCGCGTTCTCGCTCATCATGGGCGCCGTCGCCAGCATTTCGCTGCTCGTAGGGGGTATCGGCATTATGAACATGATGCTCACCAACGTGACCGAACGCATCCGCGAGATCGGCATTCGCCGCGCGCTGGGCGCAAGCCGTAGCGATATCACCGCGCAGTTTTTGGCCGAGTCCTCGGCGCTGTGCGTCACCGGTGGCCTGCTGGGTGTCCTGATTGGCTATCTGCTGGCCTGGGGCCTCGCAATGTTTGCCGCAGGATCAGGGGTTCTCAGCGAGCTCGGTGCCAGTGGGCAAATCACACCGAGCTTTTCAATCGCCACAGTGCTGCTGGCCTTCGCCGTCTCCGTCGGCATCGGCGTGCTCTTTGGCTTCTACCCCGCTCGCCGCGCGGCAAAGCTCGACCCGGTGGAGTGCCTACGCTACCAGTAGGGCTTTCACTATCTGCAATGTGGTGGGACAAAATTATCAGTAGTGTTTGTCCCAGGTGTGATAGCGGCATCGAGCTCGTTTACGTCATCGACCCTGGGACAAACACTACTGATAATTTTGTCCCACCAACCCCCTCGTTATCCGAGCTTGGACTCCAGGCTCAAAAGACCGTTGAGCGTCAGATTATTAGCAACCTCCGAGACACGCTCGATAGGAACCGAGCCATCGGACAATGCCCACGTGCGATAGATGCCGATGATACCCGACAACAAAAACGCCAGATAGTAGTCGAACATCTCGTCCTTGAGACCTTGGGGCAGCAGATCGCGCTCGGCAATCTCGTGTTCGAGCGGCGCACGAAGACGAGCCATAAAATCATCGAGCGGAATGTTCTCGATCAGCTGACGATTGAGCACCAGGTTGTTGCACAGTGCCTCGTTAACGGTTTTAAAGAAGGTCGCCGCCGCGCCTAGGGCGCGCTCGTTGGTGTCGCCGTCCATGGAGGCAAGCGTTTTCTCGACCGAGTCGACAATCATCTCCACCACATCGACGGCAATGGCATCGAGCAAGCCATCAACCGTACCAAAGTGAACGTAAAAGGTCTTGCGGTCGACATTGGCCTCGCGCGCGATGGCACTCACCGTAATGTCTGCCAGCGGCTTTTCCATGAGCAGGCGCTCGAAAGCGGAAAGGATGGCATTGCGGCTGCGAACGATGCGGCGATCAAGACGCGGTTTGCTGGTGTCCATGGACGTGTCCCTTCGATATGCGGGCATTCATCAACAGATGAGAGATAATCTACGTAAGAGGATTATCCCCCATACAGCACAAATATGCCCCGCATCATGAAGAACGCACGACTGCCCTACTGGGACTTAGGGTGTTTCTTCTTATTGAGTGCCGACGGAGACACGCGGATACCGTCGCCTGTCTGTCGCACATAGGCTTTATGAGCCGGCTTAGCGGTCCCAGAAGCCTTCTGAGCGTGCTTCTTGGGATCAACGGTAACAGCATTCGTGAGGTGCGGCTTAGTGGGCGCAGAGGGCGTCTGAGGCGTGCGGCCGAGCCTGCGCATCACGCGATCCCAGCGCGCATGGATGCTCTCGTTGTGGGCGCTCTTAAGGCCCAGCAGGGGCGCAGCCAAAATGGTCGGCGCGATAAACGTAATGAGGCGCCACAGCAGATAGCCGGCAGTCGAAGCAGACCCAAAGAAATGACCCAAGAACAATGCAAAGCCGCCCTCAGCGCCACCAGTTCCACCGGGCAAGGGGACCGCGGAGCTCAGCAGCTGGACAAAGGCGCTCGCGGCCATGACCGAGAAAAAGTCGACCTCGTGGTGGCCAAAGGCAAGCATCAGGAAATACGGCACCAGATAGAAAAACGCGAGCTGCAGCATGGTGATAAACACGGTGAGCAGCATGGAAGAAAAATGTCCGGCCGAAAGCTTGAACTTCTCGGAGAAGGAGTAGATCTCGCCATCGACAAACGAGCGCCATCCCTCGATCTTAGTGGCCGAGACACCTATGCGCTCGAGCCAATTGATGATGCAATGGGCGACGCGCGTGACGGTCTTAGGCATGAGCGCGACGGCGAAAATGCCGAGCAGGATGCAGCAGTGACCGCCAAAACTAAAGACGCACAGCAGCGTCATGTCGCCATAGCGCTCGGCAAAAAACGGCATGCGAGCAAGCAATAGGATTGCGCCCCAGGCAACGAGGCCAAACTGATACACGATAAATCGAGTGAACTGCGTGGCACCCGCTTCGCCCACGTTTTGGCCCGCTTTGGTCAGACGGTAGATCTGGGCAGGCGTAGAGCCCATCATCATGGGCGTCAGGTTGCCAAAGAAGATGCCGCTCGCCTCGACCGAGATCAGGTCGCGGATGCCGACGGGTGAATTGGGGTCGAGCCAGACGGCGATCGCATAGGCCACAATGCCAAAGAACAGATACATGAACATGCAAAGACACGCGACAACGAGCCAGGGCGCCTGGACGCTCGACATAGCAGCCCAGAACTGTCCCATCTGCCCGGTTACCACCAGATAGACGATATAACCCACCAGCACAACGCCGATAAAGATTGCGCCGCGGCGTGCGCTCTTATTGTCATCGCCGCCCGAGGCCTCAACCTCGACCTGGGGCTTGGACGTATGCTGAGAGGACTCCGTCATGAGACTCCTTCTAACAGTCAAAATATCTTGGTTATTGTACCCGTAAGGGCCATAAGCAGAACGCAAAGCTCTTGTTCAAACGGGAATGACAGACAGTTGTTTGATAATAAAAAACCCGGCCTTCCATGGAAAGACCGGGTATCAGATGCGTGGTAGCCCGTACCAGATTCGAACTGGTGATCTCCGCCTTGAGAGGGCGGCGTC
>CATYZK010000041.1 GCA_958415665.1 uncultured Collinsella sp.
AATGTGACATGCGGACTGTCCCTTTGTCACATCGTGCGGTACCGACCGATTGCGCGGTACTTTTCGTAGCGGAGGTTTGTGAGGGTCGCGTCGTCGAGCTGCCCAAGCGTATCGAAGGCATCAAATGCCGAGGACATGACGGCACCGGCGATCTCCTCATGCGACAGGCCCCTATCGTCAACAATGCCGTCGATGATGCCGAGCGCCAACAGATCGGGGGCCGTGAGCTTAAGCGCCTCGGCGGCCTCATTCGCGCGCTCGGTATCCTTCCACAGGATCGACGCACAGGCCTCGGGGCTCACGACCGAATAGGCCGAGCTCGAGAGCATCAGGATGCGGTCGGCCACGGACAGCGCCAGCGCGCCACCAGAGCCGCCCTCGCCTGTCACCACCGAGACAATCGGCGTCTTAAGGCCGCTCATCTCCATGAGATTCTGGGCAATCGCCTCGCCCTGGCCGCGCTCCTCGGCACCGATACCGCAAAACGCGCCCGAAGTATCAACCAGGCACAGAACCGGTCGACCAAATTTCTCGGCTTGGCGCATAAGGCGACGCGCTTTGCGGTAACCCTCGGGATGCGCCATGCCAAAGTTGCGGCGCATGCGCTCTTTGGTCGTGGTGCCGCGCTCGATGGCAATAACCGTCACGGGACGTCCGTCTTTCCAGCCAATGCCAGCCACCACAGCGGCGTCGTCGCCAAAGTAACGGTCGCCGTGCAGCTCCACAAATCCATCCAAGCCCAGCAAGATCATCTCGCCCGCCGTGGCACGATCTGCCGAGCGGGTCTGCTTGACAATCTCGATCGCGGTTTTTGGTGCGGCCGAGCGCTTGAACAAGTGTCCCAACTTTTTGCCGCGGCGACCCGTATGCACGATCTCATGCGGTGCCCCCAGGACGGGCGCGTGCCCTTCGTGCAGCGCCAGCAGCTCGCCTACCGTGAGCGCAATCTCGCCACGCGGAACAACGGCATCGCAAAAGCCGTGCTCCAGCAAAAACTCGGAGCGCTGGAATCCCTTGGGCAGGCGTTTGTGCATGTTCTGCTCGATCACGCGCGGGCCGGCAAATGCCGTCAGGGCATCGGGCTCGGCCAGGATAATATCGCCCTCCATGGCAAAGCTCGCGGTTACGCCTCCGGTCGTGGGGTCGGTGAGCACCGTGATATACAGACCGCCCGCCTCGCTGTGGCGCCTAACCGCCGCAGAAATCTTGGCCATCTGCATAAGCGAGGTCACGCCCTCCTGCATGCGGGCGCCGCCCGATACGGTAAAGCCAACAACCGGCAATCCCAGCTCGGTCGCACGCTCAAATGTGCGACAGATCTTCTCACCAACCACGGAGCCCATCGAGCCCATCATAAAGTTGGCATCCATAAAGAAGAGCACCGTATCGCAGCCGCAGATTTTACCCCTGCCGCACACAACGGCGTCGCGCTCGCCCGAACGTTCGCCCACGCTCTTGAGCTTGTCGGCATAGCCGGGAAACGAGAGGAAGTCCTCCGACGCCAGATTGGCATCCCATTCCTCAAACGTGCCCTCGTCGACCGTCATGCGCATGCGCGCGCGACCGCTCACGCGAAAGTGTTTGCCGCAACGGGGGCACACCTCGAGGTTGTCGTGCAGGCGTGCCTCATCGATCACACGGCGGCACTCCGGGCACTTGATAAACACGTGGCGCGCGGGAAACTCGGCGCACGACTCGGTCATCGGCCCCTCGAGGACGTTGACCGTCTTCGCTTTTCTATTCATCAGCATAGAGATGCCCCATCAGATCGGTGTGATACACGCCCGACAAGAACTCGTCGTTTGCCAGCACGTCGAGCTGAAGCTCGCTGTTCTCGCTCACGCCCTCGATCACGAGCTCGCCCAGGGCCGAGCGCATCTTGCGAATGGCGCCGTCACGCGTGGGCGCGCACACGATGAGCTTGCCGAGCATGGAGTCGTAGTACGGCGGAACTTTCGCTCCGGTAAACATGGCCGAATCCCAGCGCACGCGCGGACCACCCGGCACACGCAACGCGGTGACCATTCCGCATGACGGTAGAAAGTCCGGCGTTTCGGCATTGATGCGGCACTCCATAGCGTGGTTGCGCACCGGCACATCCTCCTGCTCAAAGGGCAGAGGCTGGCCGGCCGCCACGCGCAGCTGCCACTTGACCAGGTCGGTATCGGTCACAAACTCCGTAACCGGATGCTCCACCTGCAAGCGCGTGTTCATTTCCATAAAGTAGAAATTGCCGTCATCTGAGTACAGAAACTCAATGGTGCCGGCGCCCTCATAGCCAACGGCACGAGCCAGATCGCGCGCGGCCTTGTGCATGCGCGCGCGAATATCATCGCGTCCGTCGAGGCACGGCGCGGGGCTCTCCTCGATCAGCTTTTGGTTGCGACGCTGCACCGAGCACTCGCGCTCGCCGAGTGAAAACACATGGCCCTGCTTATCGGCCATAATCTGCACCTCGACGTGGTGCGCCGGCGCGACGAACTTCTCCATGTAGCACTCGCCGTCGCCAAAAACGGCCTCGCCCTCGGCACGCGCCTCGATGAACGCCTTTGCCGCATCTTCCACGCGCTCGACCTTGCGAATACCGCGACCGCCGCCGCCCGCGCGCGCCTTGATAAGCACGGGACAGCCGATGCGCTCGGCCTCGGCCGTCGCCTCCTCGGGGCTTTTGAGCAAATCGCAGCCCGGAACGATGGGCACGCCCGCCGCGGCAGCCGTTCGGCGTGCGGCGTCCTTGTCGCCCATGCTGTCGATGACCTCGGCCGAGGGACCAACAAACGCCAGACCGTACTTGTCGCAGTCGCGCACGAAGCTCGCCTTCTCGGAGAAAAAGCCATAGCCGGGATGAATTGCCTTAGCTCCCGACTTCACGGCACAGGTGAGCACGGCATCGTCGTTGAGGTAGCTCTCGGCAAGACGCGGGCCGCCGATGCAATACGCCTCGTCGGCAAGCTGCACGTGCAGCGCGTCCGCATCGGCCGTGGAATAAACGGCGACGGTCTTGATGCCCATATCGCGGCACGCGCGGATAACACGGACCGCGACTTCGCCGCGGTTGGCGATGAGCACTTTGTCGAACATGAAGCCTTCCTTAACTTTCGTGCATGAGTGCAAAAGACATATCGGCGCGGCAGCAAACCTCACCGTTGACGCTCGCGGTACCCGTCGCAAAGCGAAACGGCCCGCGCGCACGCGTGATGGAGCACACCAGATCCACCGTGTCGCCCGGGCGCACCGGACGCTTAAAGCGCACCTTGTCCAGACTCGTGTAGAACGGCGTCGCGCCGCGCGCCTCCTCATCGCCCATCAGCAGCACGCAGCAGTTCTGGGCGAGCATCTCGCACTGAATCACGCCGGGAACGACCGGGTTTCCCGGAAAATGCCCCTGCAAAAAGAACTCGTCGCCCGTAATCTTGATCTTGCCGTGGGCCTCGTCGCCCACCAGCTCGGCTTCGTCGAGCAAAAGCATCGGCTCGCGATGCGGCAACAGCCTCTTGAGCTCTTCTTTGTTCATGGATATCACCTATCCGATCCTCATGAGGCAGCTGCCGAACTCCACGAGGTCGCCGTCGGCCACGCAGATCTCGAGCACCTCGCCATCCGCCTCTGCCGTCACCTCGTTGAGAACCTTCATGGCCTCGATGATGCAGAGGGTCTCGCCGGCCTTGACCTTGGAGCCCACGCGCACAAACGGCTCGTCGCCCGGCGCCGGGGCAGCATAGAAAACGCCGACCATGGGAGCGGTCACCTCGGTGCCCTTGGGCTCCGGCGCGGCGGCAGGTGCCTGCGCGGCAGGTTCCGTTGCGGCAGGCGCGACTGTGGGAGCTGCAACTGGAGCGGCCATGGCGCTCGGCATAGGCATGGGCACAGCAACCGGCTGCGCGGCGCTCGCGCGCTCAAGTTCGACCGCGGTGCCATCGGGCTCCTCAACGCGCACGCGCGTGAGGCCGCGGTCCTCCATCACATCGGCTATCTCGGCAAGTCTTTTGGAATCCATGCTCTAGCTCCTCGTATATCTACGCAGCGCGATGGCGGCGTTGTGCCCGCCAAAGCCCAGGTTGGTCGAAAGCGCCCAGGTAAGGTCGGCGCGAACCGCGCGATTGGGCGTGTAATCAAGATCGCAGGCGGGATCGGGCGTGTGGTAGTTAATGGTCGGGGGCACCACGCCCTGCTCGAGCGCCATGGCGCAGGCCATGACCTCGATGGCCCCCGTGGCACCGATCATGTGCCCCGTCATCGACTTAGTCGACGAGACATGTGCGGCGCGCGCCGCGTCCTCGCCGAGCGCTCGCTTAATGCCCGCCGTCTCGGACGAATCATTGAGCTTGGTCGAGGTGCCGTGGGCATTGATGTAGAGGCCCTCGGAAGGCTTGACGTCGCCCTCGGCCACCGCCAGCGATATCGCGCGGGCAATGCCGGCAGCCTCGGGATCGGGGCTCGTGATGTGATAGGCATCATCGGTGTTACCGTAGCCCACGACCTCGGCATAAATGTGCGCACCGCGCGCCTGCGCATGTTCCATGCTCTCGAGTACCAGCACGCAGGCGCCCTCGCCCATCACAAAGCCGTCGCGATTCGCATCGAACGGACGGCATGCCGTCGACGGGTCAGGATTAGTGGTGAGTGCACGGCAGGACGTAAAGCCCGCAACGGCATCGGGGATGATTGCGGCCTCGGTACCGCCGGCGAGAATCGCATCGGCATAGCCGTGTTTGATGGCGCGGAACGCCTCGCCCACCGCATGGGCCGAGGTCGCGCAAGCAGTCACGACGGGCAGGGTCGGTCCCTTTGCCTTATGGCGAATCGCGATATTGCCCGAAGCCATGTTGGGAATCATCATCGCAATCATGTAAGGCGATGCGCGGCGGGGCCCACGATCGGCGATCGTGTGGACGTTGTCGACGAGCGTCTGCATGCCGCCCACGCCTGAACCCACGTAGACGCCCAGGCGCTCGCGATCGATGGCGCCTTCGACATCAAAGCCCGCATCGTGCATGGCCTCGTCCGACGCCGCCAGTGCAAACTGAACGCAGGGGTCCAGGTGCTTGGCATCGTGCTTGCCAAAGTAGTCGTTGCCGTCAAAGCCCTTGACCTCGGCCGCCACCTTGACGGCAAACGCATCCGTATCGAAGTGCGTAATCGGGCCGATGCCACAGGTCCCGGCACACATGGCCGCCCAGGTGGCAAGCGCGGTGTTGCCGAGCGGCGACACGGCACCGATGCCGGTGATTGCAACTCTCTGTTCCATCATGGTCTCCTCATCCAAGCCGTTCTTCGGCCCTGGTTTCTACATCGCCATTCCGCCGTCGACGCGTACGACCTCACCCGTAATGTAGGCAGCCGCATCACTCGCCAAAAAGCGCACCACGCCAGCCACTTCCTCGGGGCGCGCCATGCGCTTAAGGGGAATCTGCTCCTCGGTTGCCGCGCGCACCTTCTCCGAGAGCTTTGCCGTCATATCTGTCTCGACAAACCCGGGGGCGACCGCATTAACCCTCACGCCGCGAGGCGCAAGCTCGCGCGCCACCGCCTTGGTAAGCCCTATCACGCCCGCCTTAGAAGCAGCGTAGTTGGCCTGCCCGGCGTTGCCCATCAGGCCCACGACCGAGCTCATGTTGACGACGCAACCGCCGCGCTGGCGCATAAAGGTCTTGGTGAGCGCACGCGTCGTGTTGAACGTGCCCTTGAGATTGACGTCGAGCACGCGGTCGAAGGCGTCATCGCCCATACGCATGAGCAAGCCATCGCGGGTGATGCCGGCGTTGTTGACGAGCGCCCAAATTGAGCCAAAGTCGTTGAGGACCGTCTCCACGCACGCGTTGACGGCATCGGGGTCGGCCACGTCACATTGATATGCACGCGCCGTGGCGCCAGCCGCCTCACAGGCTTCGCACGTCTCGCGTGCCGCATCGACGCTACCGGCATAGACGACGGCGATATCGTAGCCATCCTCCGCCAGGCCCACGGCACAAGCGCGACCGATACCGCGCGAGGCGCCCGTGACCAGTGCCACGCGACGTGAGTCGTTGCGCTCGAGCGCGCCGTTGTTCAAGTTGCCCATGTCATTCCTTTCGGGTTACAGCTCTGTGGACTATGCGAGCTCGTCGGCAATAGCTGCGACCTGCTCGGCCGTTTCGCACGAATACACGCGAACGTCGCTCAGCGTACGCTTGACCAAGCCCGACAGCGTTTTGCCAGGGCCGACCTCAATAAACGTGTCGATGCCTTGATCCTGCAGCGCATGCAGGGTGTCGACCCAGCGCACGGCATGGCTCACCTGGTTGGCCAAGACATCCGATGCCGCCTGTGGGTCGGCCGGATAGGGCGCCGCTGTCATATTTGCCATGACCGGAATCAGCAGCGGGGACGGCGCGTGACCGGCCTCGATATATGCAGCAAGGCCACAGGTCGCCTCGGCCATATAGGGGCTATGGAATGCACCCGACACCGCGACCTTCATGGCGCGACCGCCAGCCTCTTTTACCAGGACGTCGAGGGTCTGCAACGCATCGGGCGCTCCGGCCACAACCGTCTGCTGGGGGCTGTTATAGTTGACCGGCCAGCAGTCCTCGCCTGCCTGTTTTGCCAGGCCCTCGACCTGCGCCGCATCGAGCTTGATGACGGCGCGCATGCCGCCGGGGTGACGCTCGACCGCCGTGGCCATCAATGCCGCGCGCTCACACACGAGCTCAAAACCCGCTCGCGTATCGAATGCCCCCGCAAAGGTGAGTGCAGCGACCTCGCCCAGTGAGAATCCCGCACAGGCGGCAGGCACCACGCCGCGCTCGCGCAGGGCGACGGCGACAGCCAAGTCGTGCACGAACACGCAAGGCTGCGTGTTCTCGGTCTGCGAGAGCTCCTCCTTGGAGGCGCTCCGGCACTGCTCGCTGGTCCCTGGGCGCACCTCGTTGGCAATGGCGAACACCTCGGCAGCCGCCGGCGATGCTTCGATGAGGTCGACGCCCATCGCGGGATGTTGGGCACCCTGGCCGGCAAATAGAAACGCTACGCTACCCATGCGGACGCACCCTTCAGGACGTGCTCGGCGCCATCGACCAGGTCGTCGACGATTTCGCGTGCGCTCTGGCGCTCGTTGACCATGCCGGCAATCTGTCCGCACAAATACGAACCCTCCTCGTAATTGCCGTCCTTGGCGGCCTTGCGAAGGGCGCCCGTGCCCATGGCCCCGAGCTCCTCGGCACTTGCGCCCGCCGCCTCGCTCTTGGCGTAGGCGTTGGTGAAGGGGCTCTTGAGGGCGCGAACCGGATGCCCCGTCGAGCGACCAGTCGCACGCGTCGACGTGTCGCCCGCCTTGAGCACCAGCTCTTTGTACTGCTCGGATACGGTGCACTCATTTGCAACCAAAAAGCGCGTGCCCACCTGGACGCCAACGGCGCCCAACATAAAGGCAGCTGCCACGCCGCGGCCATCGGCAATACCGCCTGCCGCCACAACGGGGATATCGACCGCATCGACAACCTGCGGGACGAGCGCCATCGTCGAGGTCTCGCCAATATGGCCGCCCGATTCGGTGCCCTCGGCAACCACCGCGGTAGCCCCGCGACGTGCCACGAGACGCGCCAGCGCCACCGAAGCAACGACGGGAATGACCTTGATGTCCGCGTCGCTCCAGGCCTTCATGTACTTGGTGGGATTGCCGGCACCCGTCACGACAACAGGCACCCGCTCATCAATCACCACTTGTGCGACCTCGTCGACAAACGGGCTCATGAGCATCACGTTGACGCCAAAGGGCTTATCCGTCTTGGCGCGCAGCTCGTGGATCTGATCGCGCAGCCAGTTTGCGTCGGCGTTCATAGCCGCGATGATGCCTAGGCCACCCGCCTCGGACACAGCGGATGCCAGCGAGGCGTCGGCAATCCAGGCCATGCCGCCCTGAAACACGGGCTTTTCGATGCCGAGCAGGTCGCAGAGAGGAGTCTTGAGCATTACTACTTCTCCAATGCCGCCTCGACCGTATCGACGAACTCGCCGACCGTCTTGGGGTTCTCCTCGGTATCGAGCTGAATGCCAAACTCGTCCTCGACGGCAACGAGGATCTCGACGGTACCCAGGCTGTCGAGGCCAATCTCCTCGAGCGTGGACTCGGGCTTCATCTCGACATCGTCAAGGCCGGCGGTCTCGCGGATAACGTCGCAAACGCGCTCGAAGGTTTTCTGATCTGCCATGGTAGTTCTCCTTTGTTTGTGCCCCAGGGGCGTTTTCATTTCCTATGTGCAACTACTTCCAGCGAAGTAGATAGCCACCTACATCCAAGCCTGCGCCAAATCCGACCAGGGCGATGGTGTCTCCCGCGTGCAGCGCGCCGGTATTTGCCAGTCGATCGAGAGCAAGCGGAATGCAGGCGCTCGAGATGTTGCCGGTTTCACGCAACGTTCGGACCACACGGTCGTCCGGCACACCTAAGCGCTTGACCGCCTGGCTCAAGATTCGTTCGTTAGCCTGATGGAATACGAAGTGGTCGATGTCCTCGACCGCGATGCTCGCGACGCAGGCGAGCTTGTTGACCGTGTCACAGATGGCATTGACGCCAAACTTGAAGACGCGACGACCGTTCATAGAAAGCACGCTTTCGCGGTCCTGCGCCGTCTTATACGGCGAGGAGCCCGCCAATCCGGGGACGCGCAGTGTTTCGACGTCAGGCGACGTCGAAAGCTCAACGGCGAGGGGATTCTCTCCCCCGGCCTCTATGACCGCAGCACCCGCGCCATCGCCAAAGAGCACGCACGTGGCACGGTCGGTCCAATCGAGCGCGCGCGTCATCTGCTCGGCTGCAACGACCAGCGCGTGTTTGGCGCGACCGCGCTCGATATAGCCCTCGGCGACATCGAGCGCAAATACGAAGCCGGCACAGGCCGCCGAAACGTCGAAAGCAGGACATGTGGCACCCAGGCGCTCAGCAATGGCGCATGCTTCGGCAGGAACGAGATGATCGCCCGTCGTCGTCGAGCAGACGATAAGGTCCAGCTGGCTCGCGTCTATTCCGGATGCCTGGAGTGCCCGCTCGCTTGCTGCAACGGCAAGGTCGTCGAGCGACTCGTTGGTGCAGACATGGCGACTCTTAATACCCGTGCGGGTAAAAATCCACTCATCCGAGGTATCGAGAAACTCGGACAGCTCGTCATTGAAAACGCTGCGCTCGGGAAGTGCCGAGCCCGTTCCCAGTATCGTGAAACCCATCACTAACCTCCTTTGAGTTGTTGACGTGTCTACATCGACCAAGAGAGGATAGCGCATTCTTTGCTTTGTTGACGTGTTAACATTAAATTGTCCAAATGCGACAAAGGCTTCACATTGTGTCTATCGCTCGACACCATGGCATGATTGCTTTGTTTATTAAGGAGGTAGCAGCCGTTATGGATGCTCGTTTGACGGTGGTCGATATAACCGGATCGACCAACGATGACCTGCTCGAAGCAGGAAAACTGGGGGCACCCCACGGCACCGGACTTGCCGCCCGCGCGCAAACAGCCGGACGGGGACGACGCGGCCACAAATGGGACTCGACGGCGGGAAATCTGCTGCTCTCGATTGTGGTGCGCCCAAATGTTAACCCTGCCAAGTACTCCGGACTCGCCGCGGTTTGTGGTCTTGCGGTGCTCGAAACCCTTGAGAAGCAGGGGCTCGCCACCGAGATCGGTCTCAAATGGCCCAACGACCTCGTCGCGCGAGGGCGCAAACTCGGCGGCATCTTGGTCGAGGCGGCTCGTGACAACGAGGGCAAGCCCTTTGCCGTCTGCGGCATTGGCGTCAATGTGAACTATGTGCCCTCAGAGGTTCCCGATGGCGGCCTGCCGGCAATCGGCCTCTCGGACCTCAACGAGAACGTTCCAGCCGTCGATGTGCTGCTCAAGGAGGTCTATCACACCGTCGTAAACGCTGTGGACGCGTGGGCAGATCTGCTCAACGCCATGGAAGAAGACGCTGGTCCGATCGCGCCCGTCCACGATGATTATGTCGCTCATCTCAATTGGATTGGGAAGCACGTTATCGCCCGTTCCCCTGCCGCTGACGAGCTGGCGCGTGGCATCTTTCAAACGGTCGATGCCTTTGGTCGCGCGTGTATCGAAACTGAAGACGGCTTGCAATCCTTCCATTTTGAGGAGGCATCGCTGCGTCCCATGGGTAAATAGGGCACCATAGCCACCCACTCGGCTGCATTACCCGGTCCCCCAAGGCCATCATGAAAAACAAAAGGGCCCCGCTACCGTAATGGCAGCGGGGCCCTGTAAGCTATGAGCGATATCGCTTAGAGCTTGATGTCGATGTCGACGCCAGCGGGGAGGTCGAGACGCATGAGCGAATCAACGGTGCCCGAGGTGGGGTCGAGGATGTCGATGAGGCGCTTGTGGGTGCGCATCTCGAACTGCTCACGGGAGTCCTTGTTCACGTGCGGCGAGCGGATAACCGTGTACAGGTTGCGCTCGGTGGGCAGGGGGACAGGACCGGAAACGCGAGCACCGGTCTTCTGAGCGGTCTCGACGATGAGCTTCGCGGACTGATCGACGACCTCGTGATCATAGCCCTTGAGGCGAATGCGGATCTTCTGGGTAGCCAACTTAAACCTCCAAAGAGTGCGAGAGATGTTCTCGCGGATTACGTAACAGGGAGCTCGAACTTAGGCGTTCTTGCTCATGACCTCGTCCACGATGGACTTGGGCGCGGGCTCATAAGAGTCGAACTGCATCGTGTAGGATGCACGGCCCTGGGTCTGGGAGCGAAGGTCGGTAGCGTAACCGAACATCTCGCCCAGCGGCACCTTGGCACGGATGAGCTTGCTGTTCTTGCGATCCTCCATGCCCTCGATCTTGCCGCGGCGACCGGAGAGGTTGCCCATAACGTCGCCCATGTACTGCTCGGGGGTCTCGACCTCGACAGCCATGATCGGCTCGAGCAGCTGCGGATCGGACTTCTTGAGGGCGTCCTTGATAGCCATGGAACCGGCGATCTTAAAGGCGGCCTCGGAGGAGTCGACCTCGTGGTAAGAACCGTCGAACAGGGTGACCTTGACGTCGAGGACCGGGAAGCCGGCGATAACACCGGTGTTCAGGGCCTCCTGGATGCCCTTGTCGATGGACGGGATGTACTCCTTGGGCACGACGCCGCCGACGATAGCGTTGACGAACTCGTAGCCGAAGCCCTCCTCCATCTTCTCGAGCTTGATGACGGCGTGGCCGTACTGACCGCGACCACCGGACTGACGGACGAACTTGCCCTCAGCCTTCTCGACGTCGTGACCAGCGGTCTCGCGGTAGGCAACCTGGGGCTTACCAACGTTAGCGTCAACCTTGAACTCACGGAGCAGACGGTCAACGATGATCTCGAGGTGCAGCTCGCCCATGCCGGCGATGATGGTCTGGCCGGTCTCGTGGTTGGTGGACACCTGGAAGGTCGGGTCCTCCTCGGCGAGCTTGGTCAGAGCCAGAGACATCTTGTCCTGCTCGGCCTTGGTCTTGGGCTCGATGGCAACGTCGATAACGGGGTTAGCGAACTCGATCTTCTCGAGGACGATCTCCTTGCCCTCGGTGCACAGGGTGTCACCGGTGGTGGAGTTCTTGAAGCCGACGCAAGCGACGATGTCGCCGGCGGCAGCGTCGTCGCGGTCGATACGCTCGGCGGCGTTCATTTCGAGGATGCGGCCGAGGCGCTCGCGCTGACCGTTGGAAGCGTTGACCACGTAGGAGCCGGACTCGGCACGACCGGAGTAAACGCGGACGTAGGTGAGCTTACCGACGAACGGGTCGGTCATGATCTTGAAGACCAGGCCGGAGAAGGGCTCGTCGAAGGAAGGATGACGCTGGATCTCCTCGCCGGTGTCCGGATCGGTACCGGTGACGGCCTCGACGTCGAGCGGGCTGGGCAGGTAGTCGACGACAGCGTCGAGCAGCTCCTGAACGCCCTTGTTCTTGTAGGCGGAGCCCACGAAGACGAGGTTGAGCTCGTTGGCAAGAACGCCCTTGCGCAGAGCAGCCTTGAGCTCCTCGACGGTGAAGTCCTCCTCCATGAGGATCTTCTCCATGAGCTCGTCGTCAAAGCTGGCAGCAGCGTCGAGGAGCTCCTCGCGCTTGGTGGCAGCGATGTCGGCGAACTCAGCCGGGATCTCGTCCATCGGCTCGGGGTAGGTCATGCCCTTCTCGTCGGCCTTGAAGTCCCATGCAGTCATGGTGACCAGGTCGATGACGCCCCAGAAGTTGTCCTCGGCACCCATCGGGACCTGAGCGGCCACGGCGTTGGCGTCGAGACGATCCTTCATGGTCTCGATAGCGTTGAAGAAGTCAGCGCCCACGCGGTCATACTTGTTGATGAAGGCGATACGGGGGACGTTGAAGGTGGAAGCCTGACGCCAAACGGTCTCAGACTGGGGCTGAACGCCGGCAACGGCGTCGAAGACGGCGACAGCGCCATCGAGGACGCGCAGGCAGCGCTCGACCTCGGCGGTGAAGTCAACGTGGCCCGGGGTGTCGATGATCTGGATGCGGTAGTCGGTACCGTCCTTCTTCCAGAAGCACGTGGTAGCAGCGGAGGTAATGGTTACGCCGCGCTCCTGCTCCTGAACCATCCAGTCCATGGTGGCAGCGCCCTCATGGACCTCACCGATCTTGTGGGTCTTACCGGTGTAGTAAAGAATACGCTCGGTCGTGGTGGTCTTACCGGCATCGATGTGAGCCATGATGCCGATGTTACGGGTATCGGAAAGCTTGTACTTAGGCTTAGCCATGTTAGTTCCTTACCTTAACTTACCAACGATAGTGAGAGAACGCGCGGTTGGCCTCGGCCATCTTGAAGACGTCCTCACGCTTCTTGACGGAAGCGCCAAGACCGTTGGAGGCGTCGAGGATCTCGTTGGCGAGACGCTCGGCCATGGTCTTCTCCTTGCGAGCGCGGGAGAAGTTGACGATCCAGCGGATACCCAGAGCGGTGGAACGACGGGAGTTGACCTCCATCGGGACCTGATAGGTAGCGCCACCGACACGCTTGGGCTTAACCTCGAGCGTGGGCTTGACGTTGTCCATAGCCTTCTTGAAGGTAGCGAGAGCGTCGCCACCCTCGGACTTCTCGGCAACGATCTCGAAAGCGGTGTAAACGATGCGCTCAGCGGTGGCCTTCTTGCCGTCAAGAAGGACCTTGTTGATGAGCTGAGTCACCAGGCGGTTGTTGTAAACGGCGTCAGGCTGAACCTCACGACGATTAGCTGCTGCACGACGCGGCATGTGAAATCTCCTTAAGTGTCTACCGTGCGGCGCTTAGGCGGCACACGGCGAAAGTATCAAAACGTTATCTGGCTTATTTGGCCTTGGGGCGCTTAGCACCGTACTTGGAACGGGCCTGCATACGGTTCTGGACCGGAGCAGCGTCGTAGGCGCCACGGATGACGTGATAACGGACACCAGGGAGGTCACGGACACGACCGCCGCGGACGAGCACGATGGAGTGCTCCTGCAGGTTGTGGCCCTCACCCGGGATGTAAGCAGTAACTTCGATGCCGTTGACGAGGCGAACACGGGCAACCTTACGAAGAGCCGAGTTCGGCTTCTTGGGGCTCGTGGTGAAGACGCGGGTGCACACGCCGCGCTTCTGGGAGTTGTGCTGCAGAGCAGCGTTCTTGGACTTCTTGGGCACGGAACGACGGCCCTGGCGAACCAGCTGGTTAATAGTAGGCAAAGCGTACTCCTTCTCGAATGATTCCAGCTTTCTGTAAAGTGCAACGGCTTGAATCGAGGGGTCAGCATCCCCCTACGAAACACGCAGTTCGATAGGATACGTGGCGTTAGCTGTGCCGTCAACAGACCACGCCGCCGGGCGTATCCTTAAATAGGCATATTTCCGCAAAGCCTACACAAAAGGAATCCCCTTCTGTGCGCGGGGGCGGATTCCCGGTCCGGGCGGCCCGCTGTTTAAGTTTGCTGCTCTACAGTCCTGCGCAAGACGGAAAGCACATTAAGTGCTTTCCTTTGCGTG
>CATYZK010000042.1 GCA_958415665.1 uncultured Collinsella sp.
TCAGCTGGGAGAGCGCGGGCTTTGCAAGCCTGAGGTCAGGGGTTCGATCCCCCTAACCTCCACCATGATGGACCTGTAGCTCAGTTGGTTAGAGCGTCCGGCTGATAACCGGGAGGTCACAAGTTCGAATCTTGTCAGGTCCACCATCAAAACTGTGAAGAGCCTCGGGGCAATTGCCTCGGGGCTTTTTCTTGTCTGCGATAAATCTCATTTTGGTTTTGTGTGCTGGGCGAAAGATTGGGTAGTATAGCTATTCAATGCGGCAGCCCTGCCGCGTGTTAACCGCTACGTACCGGAGGTGTTCCATGGTTCGTGTCGACATAGAGACCATCGTCATGGCCGCCGGTCCCGTGCCATCGCTTATCGTACTTCGTGAGCGCAGCAGCAAATCGGACTCGCCCGCGCCGCTGCGTTCCCTTTCCATTCAGACTGGTTCGTTTGAAGCTGCTGCCATCAGCCGCGGCATCGATAGCGGCCGCGCCGAGCGCCCGATTACCCATGACCTGCTGCTCGATACCGTTGACGCCCTGGGCGCCAAGCTCGAGCGCATCGAGATCGTTCGCGCCGAGCCGCCGGTGTTCTACGCGACGATCGTCGTGCTGGCCGATGGCGAGGAGCGCAAGATCGACGCCCGCCCCAGTGATGCCATTGCCCTTGCCGTGCGCAGCAATGCCCCCATGTTTGTGGAGGACGACATCATGAATCGCCTGGGCACTGTTTCTACCCACGCCGAGGATGTCGACGACGAGCAGGAGTTCGAGAAGTTCGACGAGTTCGTCCATACGCTCTCCCCCGATGACTTCTAAATGCGGGGCGGCAGGGTTGCGGAGTGTTCGCTGATGGCCGGCGGTATGTCGGCTGAGGCGGCGGCCATTGCGCGCGAGGCCCAGATGCGCTCGGAGGCTTCTGAGGCGGCACGCATTGCCTATGTGACGCAGGCCCGCACGCTTCGCGAGCGCCGCGGCTCGTTTATCAAGATGGTTGTCGTCTCCGCCCTTGTCGCGGCAATCTGCTCGCGCCTTCGTGGTACAGTTGGTGCGCTTGGGTTTTCGATTTCAACAGGCTTGGTAATCTGGGGTGTGGTCGATGCCGTGATGCTGACCAACCAGATCAAGGTACTCGACAAGCGCGCAATGGATATGATGCGCGCCCGCGACGCTGCCGCCAAGATCGCTGCCGAGGCACAAGAACTGTAACGACGCCAGACTCGATGGGAAGGTCTAAAGATGGCACAGGATATGCAGGACGCCGGTAACGTCTCCGCCGAGCTCGACGCCATGGTGTGTGACCTGATCGGCGCGTTCTTGGACGACCTTGCCGCCGGCGAGAATCCGGGCGTAGTTGTGGCGATCGAGGACGCTGCTTCCAACCGTTATCTGGCGGCGCTCGATGAGGATGGCGAAGAGGCGTGCCTCGAGGCGGCCACCAACTTTATCTCCGAGCACAAGATGGGTCTTAAGGACGAGGGCCTGGGCCGCATCGCCCGCTATGCCATCGGCTACACCGGTTGTGTCGAAATTGACGGCGGCTATCACGACGCCCTGCTCGTGAGCTTCTTCGAAACCACGCTCGAGAGCGGTTTTTCGGCATACGTGCTGTATGAGGGCATGGGTGCCGGCGATGGTTTTATGTGGAGCGACCCTGAACCTGCAGGTGAGGAAACCCCTCTCATCTAAAATCGCTAAAATAAACGAGTTTTCGGTAAAAGGCTCAATATTCCCGCTGAGCGTTGTATCGCTGGGCGGGCCGCATACGCGTGCCGTTTGTATATGGATAGAAGATAGGGGAACTACATGCGCGTAGACAATCTGAGGAACATCGCCATCATCGCCCACGTCGACCACGGCAAGACGACGATGGTCGACAAGCTCCTGCGTGCCACGGACGCCTTCCGTGCCAACCAGCAGGTCGAGGACCGCGTCCTGGACTCTAACGACCAGGAGCGCGAGCGCGGCATCACGATTCTCGCCAAGAACATCTCTATCGAGTACAAGGACGTCAAGATCAACGTCATCGACACCCCGGGCCACGCCGACTTCGGCGGCGAGGTCGAGCGCGTGCTGCGTATGGCCGACGGCGCCCTGCTGCTGGTCGACGCCTTTGAGGGCCCCATGCCCCAGACCCGCTTCGTGCTGCGTCACGCTATCGACACCGGCCTCAAGATCATGATCGTCATCAACAAGATCGACCGTCCGGGTGCCAACCCCGAGAAGGCCTACAACGACTGCCTCGACCTTATGGCCGACCTGGGCGCCACCGACGACCAGCTCGAGTTTGCCATGGAGCACGTGGTCTACGCCAGCGCCATGAATGGCTTTGCCCGCCTCGATCCCGAGGATGGCAACATGGACATGTATCCGCTGCTCGACATGATCATCGACGACATGCCTGCGCCCGAGGTTGACGAGAACGCCCCGCTGGCCATGCAGTGCGTGACCATCGACCACTCCAACTTTGTCGGCCGCATCGGCATCGGTCGCGTGTACTCCGGCACCATCCATCAGGGCGATCAGATCCTGGTTGTCAAGAACGACGGCTCCAGCGCCACCGCTACCGTCAAGCAGCTCTTTACCTTCGACTACCTGGGCCGCACCGAATGCCAGGAAGTCGGCGCCGGCGACATCGCCGCCGTCGTGGGCATCGACCGCACAGATATCGGCGATGTCTACACCGATCCCGAGAACCCCGTCGAGCTCGAGCCCATCGAGATCGACCCGCCGACTCTGTCCATCGTCTTTGAGGCTTCGACCTCCCCGCTCGTCGGTCGCGACGGCGACATCGTGGGCGCCCGTCAGCTCAAGGAGCGCCTGTTCAACGAGGCCGAGAACAACGTGACCATGAAGATCGAGGAGCTCGAGGACAAGAGCGGCGTCGAGGTCTCGGGTCGCGGCATCCTGCACCTGTCCGTTCTGATGGAGTCCATGCGTCGCGAGGGCTTTGAGTTCCAAGTCGGTCGTCCCCGCGTTCTGTTTAAGAAGGACGAGAACGGCAACAAGCTGGAGCCTGTCGAGCAGGCCGTCGTCGAGTGCCCGGACGAGTACTCGGGCAAGGTCGTTGAGGTCTTCGGTACCTCCGGCGGCATCATGACGAGCATGGATACCTCGGGCATCGTGACGCACCTCGAGTTTAAGATCCCGACCCGCGGCATCATGGGCCTTAAGAACCGCATCATGAACGTTACCCACGGCGAGGGCGTGTTCTACCACACCTTCCTGGAGTACGGTCCCTACGCCGGCGAGATCGGTAACCGTCAGAACGGCGCCATGATCTCCATGACCACCGAGAAGGCCGTTGCCTACGCCTTGGGTACGCTGCAGGAGCGCGGCCAGCTGTTTGTTGAGCCGGGCACCGAGTGCTATGAGGGCATGATCGTGGGCGAGCGCAGCAAGGCCGGCGACATGGTCGTCAACATCGCCCGTACCAAGAACCTGGGCAACCAGCGTTCCTCGACCTCCGATATCTCCGTCCAGCTGGTGCCGCCCCGCACCTTCTCTCTGGAAGAGGCGCTGGAGTACATTGCCGACGACGAGCTGGTGGAGATCACTCCCAAGAACATCCGCCTGCGCAAGCGTCTGCTCAACGCCACCGACCGTAAGAAGGCTGCTGTCCGCGCCGGTCAGGTCAACAAATAAGCGCTGGGGCTTATAACCGCCAATAAGAAAGGGCGTCGACCGCAATGGTCGGCGCCCTTTTTGGTGCAAGGGGTCGGGTTCGTTCGCACCACAACTGAAATGGTTGTCCCCTCGGCGGCTTTCCAATCAAAGTTAAGTTGTTTAAACATATGCATGAATCATTGAAATGCGACCGTTTTGATACAAAACTGTTAACAGGTAAATATCAACTGGTATTAAATTAAAAGACCTCTTTACCTGCGGTTTACATGACTGGTATCTATATTGTATTTTATGCATTGTGGCATAGACGAACCGTCTTAGAAGTTGCTCCCCAATGGGTTCTTGCAATGCGCTAGGTAGGTTCTCGTTGATGTTGGGGTTTGTGTTCGATCCGACGATTCGCCGTATTCCACACTGTGTTGTAGGAATTAGGGGACAACTATGGACGCACACCGCTCACGGTCGCTGGGTATGGCGGCCCTGATTTTCATTTTAATTAGCCTTACCGCCGCCGTTTTTCACGGCGCAGCCCCTGTGCGCGCCGAGGATGCGACAACGCCGACGCCGATTGTGATTGATGATCAGACGGCGAACGTTACGGTTGGGCTGTATACCGATAAGGACCGCGAACATCCTCTGGGTAAAGAAAATTCGCCCTCGATTACGACAGCCGATGCAATTTACGGTTTTATGGAAGCGCAATTTAAAGAGAACGCTGGACCTACACCTGATAGGCCTAAGGCGATTTATACCTTTCCTGAGTCGATTGCCGTGAAGGACAACGCGGGCGGCGACTTAATGACCGACGATACCGAAAATGCGCAAAGGATGGGAGCTTGGTACATAAAAGATAATAAGGTCGTCTTTGATTGCGATGCCGACTATCTCAATGGTCATCCCTCCTCGCTCTACGTAAGGGTCAATTTCGAATTTACGCTCAAAGACAAAGGTGTGGATGACGGGGAAAAGGTTAGGCTGGAATTTCCGGGTACCGGCTCTGCTGTGCCGATTGGGATTCAAGATGGCGCGGTTGAGGGAAGTAAATCGGGCGTCTTTTCTCAAGATAGCAGTACTGGTATTGCCAAGATAACTTGGACTATTAATCTGAGTGTTAAGTCGCATGCAACTGACGTAAAACTGGTTGACATTCTTGGCGAGTACCTGGAATTTGACAAAGACAGTTTTAAACTCGACGGCAATCCGCTCGCATCGGCCGCGAGTTTTGATGAGCAAAAAGCAACGTTGTCTCTAGGTAATCTTCCTCAGGGTGACCATACCGTTACGTACGAAACAACGGTTAGTGCGGACCTGCCGCTCTCCAATGGTGTGCCGATTCAAGGCAAGAACAGCGTGCAGGCAACTTGGGGAAAAAAGAACCCTCAACGATCTCCTACGATTGAAGGGTCGTCGAACCCGTTTCAATACGACATGATTAAAAAGGAGAATGGCTCCGGAACACCGTCTGCCATTAGCTGGAAGGTCGTGCTCAACAAAGGGTCGCTTAAGGCCGATATGTCTGGCTACACCTTTACCGACAAGCTTGATGAAAAGCAGGATTATATTGGCAGCTACACGGTCTACAAGGGAGAGACTGCCGATGAAAATCAAAAAATCGATGAGGGAATACTGAGTGAGTCGGGGGATTCATTTAGCTATATGTTTAATCCAAAAGAGGGCGACCGGTATGCAACCTATTGCATCGTCTATCAAACCAAGCTAAAAGACGAGAATTCATATGAAAAGGTAAGCAACACGGCAAGCGTAAAAAGAGAAGGCTCCGATCAGCCTTTTGGAGAAAGCACTGCATACTACACTCGTCCTTGGACGGGCAAAACCATTAGCAAAACACTGCTTAATCCGGATGAGGCGTCACGCACTGGAAAGGCAACTTGGCGATTACGCATAGGGCTCCGTGATTACGTAAATGCGAAAAATCCAGAATCCGTTCTTATCAGGGATTCCATGCTGGCGGCTTGGAAGCAAACTATGGGCCCGGATACCTCTGACGGCCCTTCGCATGTAATAACCATCGGGGATACAGAACTGGTCCAAGGTACCGATTGGGAGTTTAAGAAAGGCGCAAATCCGTCACAGAACAGCAACCAGCATAACTGCGATATCCAAATCACCATTACGGATAAAGTCAAAAAAGCACTGGATAAGTCTCCTGAAGTGGTTATTACGTATAAAACGGTCACTGATGCGCTTCCTGGTTGGTACTCTAACTTTGCCTCTGTCGAGGGATTTAGCGGCTTTTCTGATTTTGTCTTTTATGATGTTGAAGGCGAAACTGAGCCTTCGGTTGAGAAGAGCGCAAAAACAAACGAAGATGGCTCGCAGGCGCGGTGGGATGAGACGTTTGACTGGAATCCAGTAGATGGCTCGAACGACAAAGGTGCGTGGATTGTCGATTGGACAGTCTATGCCAATCGAGCTAAAACGTCGGCCGGTGAGTATTATGGTGCGGGCAAGCTTAATGGCAACGACATCGTTGTCAAAGATGAGCTTCCCGAAGGAATGAGTTATTTTCCCGGCTCGGCTAAATATTCTCTGTATTCAAATCCCTACGGTGTGGCAGTAGCCGGTCGCGAATGGGAGCATGAGAGGGAGAAAACCGAGGCTTTGGATGTCTTACTGACGCCTGCCGTTGATCGTCGGACGGTTACGTTTTCGATTCCAACGGAAAAGTTGGGTAACAATACAGGTTATGCAAAGCTGACGTATTCAACTGCTGTCAAGAGGTCAGTGGTCGACACATCAAAGAACCTCGGCGAACTCACGAACTCGGCGAGTGCGAGCTCGGGAAATAAAGAATTTAAGGCGGGCTCTGATACCGTACAGGTTAAGAACGACGTAGTGTCAAAGACCGGTACGTCAGTAAGTAATAGCAAACGAATTCGCTACACCATTTTCGTTAATGAATCGGCATTGGACCTAAAAAACGGAACCGACTATCTTGATCTGTTTGATGTGATGGACTCCAAGTGCACATTTGTGCCTTCGTCGCTTAGCGTGTCTGAGCGTGACAATGGAACTTGGCACGAGTTGGCGAAAGAACGGTACAAGACAGCTCTCGATTTGGTTGATGAGGGCGCTGGAAAACAGCAGCGATTGACGTTGACGCTTCCCGACCAGAAGTACCTGAAAATTGAATATGACGTCATCTCGTCTGGTGAGTCTAGCAAAGTGTCCCTTTCTAATAAGGCGGAGCTTGAAGGCGTTACAGACGGCAAGGTGGAATACGCACGCGAATGGGACATAGACGCTGGTGCATCCGGAGGTGGAACGGGGTACGGCATTGTGGTCCGCAAAGTGGATGAAAAGGACGTTGCTACGCCGTTAGCCGGAGCCGCGTTCACGCTCTATGCGATTGACATGGACAAGGCACAGGGCGGCGCTGGTGTTGATGGCGCAATGTCGGTTTTTTCCACCGCAACGACCGATTCCAGCGGAAGCGCGACTTTTGGAACGAGTTCGCCTGCCATGGCTTCCTGCACGCTTTATCGCCTTGAGGAGACGGCGGCACCGGCTGGATATCGCCTCGCTCAGTCAACGTGGATTCTACTTAAGGGCGATGCAGACGACGAACAATATAATCAAGCCATGGGTGCAGCGAGGTCTTTGCTTGGTGCCGATACGGAAATAACCTCAGAAGCAGAGATTTGGGTGTATGACTCGCCTCTTGAAGGCAAAGCGACGATAAAGGCAAAGAAAGTGCTTGAAGGCGGTACCTTCAAGGCAGGGCAGTTCTCATTCGAACTCAAGGACAGCGACAATAAGGTGCTCCAGACAGCGAACAATGATGACAAGGGAAATGTCTCCTTTGACGTCGAGTACAGCAAAGCCGGTGAGTACAACTACACCATCTCTGAGGTCGAGCCCGAGGGTGCTGTCAAGCATGTTAAAGATCACATCACCTACGACACGGCCGTGCAGAACGTCACGGTTAGCGTAATCAACGGTGCGAATCAGCTCGACACCGAAGTCACCTACGACAATGGATCCAAGACCCCGCCGACCTTTACCAACAAGTATTCGACCACGCTTCCCGAGGCGGGCGGTGCTGGCTTGACTATGACGTATCTGGCCGGCGCTTCGCTGCTGTGCTTCGCCGCAACATGGATGCATGCTCGCCGGCATCGTGATCTGGATCGAGGTGATCGCCGTGAGTAAGTCGCTCCGCCATACGTTGGCCGTTGTAGTGATGGCCATGGTTGCCGTCTTCTCTTTCGCGATTGCTCCTGCGGCGGCCCGTGCCACCGACACCGGATCCATTACGGTGGACGGTAAAGTTGCGACGCGATATGACGCGTATCAGCTCTTTTCGGCGACCGTTATTGACGACGCCGATGCCGATCAAAAGGTCGCAACTGACATAACGTGGGCAAATGACGCCGTTTGCCAAGCTGTTCTCCCTGTGCTTCATGATGCGGGGCTTGATGGATCGGTATCGACGGCACAAGAGGCTGCCGAATGGATGAATGCCGACGGGCACATGACGACCTCGCTGACGGCAAAGCTTGCTCGCTCAATTGTTAAAGCTGGCGCTGCCCCTGTTGCCCTTACCGCGGGCACGGCGGCCGAGCTGCCCTGCGGCTACTGGCTCCTCGCCGCCGACGACGACGCCATCGGCCAGGGCGAGGCCGGCACCGCACCGATCATGGCCCTGGTGGGCGGCAGCTCCGTCACCGTAAAGCCCAAGGCCGCGACGCCTGCGGTCGCCAAGCACGTGCTGGAGGACAGCACCGGCACCTGGGGCAAAGCCGCCGACGCCACGGTCGCCGACGACCTGTACTGGCGCCTCTCGGCCACGGTCCCGGCGGGGCTCACGGCCTACGACACCTACGCGGTGCAGTTCGTTGACACCATGAGCGCGGGGCTCGACCCCTCCAAGGTCGCCGACAGCATGCGCGTGTATGTGGCGGCGGGCGCGGACGGCGACTTCGACGCCGTCTCGGCCGGCAAGGATGGACGCGCCGGAACCCAGCCCGCCAAGGGCTGGACCGACATCACGGCCCAGTGCAGGGTCTCGGTCGAGGGAAGCTCCTTCACCGTGCGCACCGGCGACCTGATCGCCGCGCTCGGCGGGGCCGACGCCTTCACCGCGGGCGCCCGCGTGGTCGCCGTGTACGACGCGCCGCTCGCCAGCGGCTGCAACCACGGCATCGCGAAGGGCAACCCCAACGAGGTCTACCTGCGCTACCCGCGCTCTCCCTTTGCCGACCAGTCCGGCGACGCCGGCTTCACCCGCACGCCGAGCGATGACGCGACGGCCTACACCTGGGGGCTCAACCTGATCAAACGTTCAAGCTCCGATGACAAGCCGCTTGCGGGCGCCAAGATGCGCATTGTCGACGACCGCGGTCGCGTACCGTCGGCCGACGGTACGTGGACGACGGATGCCGATGCGTGCATTGTGACCGACAAGGACGGACGCGTGGAGCTGAACGGTGTGGACGCAGGCGTCTATGCCGTCGAGGAGATCGCAGCTCCCAAGGGCTACACCGCCTTTGAGGGCAAGCGAACGGTGACGGTTGCAGCCGATGGCTTGGACGTCAAGCAAGTGGCCGCCGCGAAGCCTAAGGTGACCGTATCGGCCGAAAGTCCTCTGCGGGTTGATGCCGCCGATGCTGGGACGGGTTCGATTGAGCTGTCGGTGCTCAACGCCCCAAACAAAGAAGCAAGTCGAGGCTTTATGCCCTCGACGGGAGATAGAACGTTGGTGCTGGTGGTGGTTTTGGCTGCCATCGGAGTAGCGGCCATTGCGGGCGCGCTTGCCATCAAACGGGGAGGAGGTCGCCGTGATAAATAATTGTCCCCCCCCCTTGCTCAGTGGCGTACTGCCTCCGTAGCGAGTGACGCGTGGGTCTACCGACCTGATGATCATTGGTTTTGAAAAAGTTACTAGAGAACCCTCCAAGAAAGAGGACCAAACATGAAGGCAACCAAGAACATCGCCCGCCTGGCAATAACCGCCGGACTTACCGCGGCGTTGAGCTTCGGTGGAGTTATGGCACCGGTGACCATGGCGTTTGCTGATGGTGGGTCGACGGTCCCGGCCAACAGCATCAAGATCAACCCCTCCAAGGGCAATGAAACCAACAAGTACAAGGCGTACCAGATTTTCAAGGCCAATGTTGTCGATGAAAAGGATGGCAAAGTCGTTTCGAATGTTGATTGGGCGAGTGGGAAGGCAGAGCAAGCGGTTCTCGGCTACCTTAAAACGGTGACCGGGTCCGGCATTACTGATAGCTCTACCGCACAGAATGTCGTCGATTATCTGTCCAAATGCACCTCTGGAACTGGCAGCACAACTGCTATCACGAATGACAATCTGTTTAACGGATTGGCAAAGGAGGTCGAAAAGAGCGTGGATCAGACGAAGGGATCCTTTGGCGCTGGCGATGTCTTTACGCCCATGGATGGCGAGGGCAACGTCTCGCAAGGATACTATCTCTTTGTGACCGATACGACCTCAATTGCCGGGGACGATACGAAGGATACTAGTACGGCCACCTCGCCGATTTTCGCCATTGTAGGCGCTCGAGGCGTTACGGTCGACGAGAAGACCAGCATTCCTACAGTCAGCAAGGCCGTCATGGATGACAAGGATAAATCTTGGGAAACAGGGACCGAAGGCGACCCCAATAAGGCCGCTGACTCAGCTATGGACGATTGGGTCGATTATAAACTCGTCGGTACGGTTGCGAGTAATATCGACACCTATAGCGACTATAACTACCGCTTCACGGACAAACTGCCCAATTCCATGACGCCCAAGTTCGTTGATGACAATGAGAATAATGTTCCGGATGTCACGGTTAAGATCGGCAACCAGACCGTTAAGAATGATGACGAGCATGGCTACACTAAAAACTTCTCGAATACCAACGAGCTTACCGTTAACTTCAAGAATCTTAAGGATTGCGTTGACGTTAAAGGTGCCCCCATTACCGTCAACGCTGACTCGAAGGTGACCGTCGAGTACAAGGCCAAGCTCGACTCCTCCAAGATTTTCGACAGCAATAATGTCATTAAGGACGAATTCGAGGGTCTCATCGGCAAAGCCCAGACTAATACGGTTAAGCTGACTTATTCTAACAATCCGCATATTATTGATGGTGTTGGCACTACGGTTGTGCACCCTGCCTTCGACTACACCTATGGCATTGATGTCACCAAGGTGGGCAGCGATATGGATGGAAATGGTAAGCATCCTGCCCTCCGAAACGTCGAGTTCACTCTGCAGGAAGTTGTTAACGACAGTGTTCAAGAGCAATACATCGATGCTAAGGGCGTGAAGCACAGCAAAGATGAGAATGTCACGCTCAAGACGAACCAGGATGGCGAGATTAACGTCGTGGGTCTTGATGAAGGCACCTATATCCTTAAAGAGGTTAAGCCGGCGCCTGGCTACAATAACTCCGCTTCCAAAGGTGTCACGTTTACCATTGCCCGCGGAACGCTTAAGCAGGATGGCTCCGAAGTGATTCCTGACAAGAATTCTGCCAACGTCACTGCTGCTGATGGTGTTGTAAAGGCCGATTCTGCTGCCGTTTCTACTGGCAAGCTCAGCTTCACCATCGTCGATAAGAAGGGCTCCAACCTCCCACTGACCGGTCTCAACGGCGTGACGTTCACTTGGATTGCTGGTGGCGCAGTGCTGTGCATCGGTGTGGCGCACCTTATCCGTAGTCGTAAGCGTGACGACGGTTCCGAGGAGTAGTCGCTCGTCTCGAACATCAACGCGAGGCATGAAAAAGCGGGGCACCTGGTCGAATGTGATCGGGTGCCCCGCTTCGTTTGTTGGTGCAAAGTAACCTGACCCCTTTGCACCACCACAAAGGTGCCTGGCCCCTTTGTGGTGGTTTGGCCAGCTTAAGCGGTGGGGAGTCCTGGCATGTTGGCGGGCTGTTGCGGTTTGAGGTGGGCGTTGCGCCAGATGATCTGGATGATGTAGCCGAGCGTGAAGACGAAGGCTACGCCGCTGATGAAGTCACCGACGAGAGGAATTGCCGTGAGCACGCCCGCGATTATGCCGCCGACGGCTGCCATGGCGTAGCGGTTCTGGCTGTGTCCGACCATGCGCGCGATGGCACAGCCCGTGAAGGCCGCCGAGACCAGCGCGATGCCGATAACGCCGCACATGAGGGCTCCAGCAAGCGGCAGGCCAGCAATCGAGATAATCAACAGCAGGACGGCGGGGATGATAGCCACCGTGCCCAGAAGACCGCTCACCCACAGGGGCATGGGGCGCTGGTGGAGCATACCGGCGGCGCTGGCAGTCGCACGCGGAAAGACGAGCTCGAGCAGCAGAGCGACAAAGCAGGTCGAGAGTGCCGCGGCGACGATACCGCCGATGACATCGTTAACGGTGGAAGTATCCTCGTGCTCGGTGCGGTCGATCTTGAGTGCGCCGACCTCGGCCCCTGCCGCGCGCTCGGGATCCTCGGAAACATGTGCGTTCACGGTGCCGGAGATGCGGGCATTCTTGCCCAGGATGAGCTTGTCGGCCCAAACCTCAACATCGCCATCGACGGTGCCGTCGATAGTCACGGTATCGCCCGCGAGCGCTGCCGACTTGACGGAGCCGCGCAGGGCAACCGTCTCGCCTGCCGCATAGAAACAGTTGGCGGTGCTGTCAGTATTGAGAACGACGTGCTGTCCCGCGACGGTCACGCTGCCATCAACCGCGGTCTGGGCGATATCGATGGTGCGCGCTGCCAGGCGAACGGCACCGCCCACCGTGCAGTCGCGGATGGAGAGGCTCTCGCCCGCCGCGATAATGTCGCGGTCGATGGAGGCGTCGTCCAAATCGAGGCCCTGGCCTGCCCAGTACAGATCGCCTTCGACGCCGGACGGATTGGAGTCGCTGTCGGTCGCAAGAACGTTGCCTGCGGTATCCGTGCCGGCAAAAGCTGCGGCGGGAAGGGCGGCAAGTGCCAGCGCGATAAGGGCGAGGGCGACAAAGAGGCGACTCCGTGCTTTGTGACGGTGCGTCGGCGGGAATTGATTGCAAGGCATGATAGATCCTTCGTTAGGTGCTCGACATGTACCTAACAGGGTACCCAACGCGTGGGCGCTCTAAAAGAACCTCTCGGTTGCATTTCGAGGTAAAAGGTCACGCCAACTACTTTTTGCGGTGCAAAAAGCGCGCGATGTCTTCCTCGGTGGGGCTTTTAATGTCAAAGCGCAGCGACAGCCAGCGCAGCCCCATGGTCACCGCGACGCACACGATGAGCGCGGTAACGTTGGTGACAAGACCGCTCATGACGAGGCAAACATAGCTTGCCGATCCGGCGATGGCCGCGATGGCGTAAAAGTTGGTGCGCTGGAAAATGCCCGGCACCACGCCCATAAAGCCGTCGCGCAGCATGCCGCCGCCCACCGCGGTGAAAAAGCCCATCATGATGCAAACCGCCGGTGCAAATCCGTAGACCAGGGCCTTGTCCGCGCCGGTGGCAGCGTAGATGCCGACCGAGATGATATCGAGCAAGGGGATGAGCTTGTCGGGCTTATCGACGATTGCCGGGAAGATGTAGATGATGGCCGCCGTGGCGATGGAGAGCGGCAGGGCCATGGGCTGGTTGAGAATGTAGACGTTGCCGACTTGGAGCGTCATGTCGCGCAAAAGACCGCCGCCCAGGCCGCAAACCACAGCAAGCGCGACTGCGCCCACCAGGTCGAGTTTGTGCTCGCGCGCGACCAACACGCCCGAGATCGAAGCCGCGACGACGGCGAACATCTCGAGCCAAAACGGGATGGCGACCATGGCATCCGAGGCATGTGCGGTAACGGTCATAGCGGCGACAACGGGCAAGATGGGGTCCTTTTGGTTGCGGGTTTAGACAATGCCCGTACATAGTACATGGTTGGCGGGCGTGGCGACCCTATTGCTCGGTAAACGGTCGGGACTGGGAACGGTCATGGGTACCAAACATATACATCAGCCTTCAAAGATGCCGAAAAATGTCGTTTTTGGAGGGTGATGTACATGTTTGGGATGTTGGGTTGGGATTGAACGTGATGGGGGTGTGGGTTGAAGAGGAGGGATGTCCAAATTTTGAGCAAAGCTCAAAATTTATCCGGTCGGCTTACGCCGACCGCGCTGCGCTAAAAACGCGCCGCTGGCGCGTTTTCTTTACGCTCCGCGCCCTGGCGGGTTCGAATCCCTCCTCCTGCGCCGTATTTGCTTGTTATGGACTCGAAACAAAAAAGCCCC
>CATYZK010000043.1 GCA_958415665.1 uncultured Collinsella sp.
CTCCCGGCCCGCGTTGGGTCGTTGCGTGCTCGCTACTGAAAAGCTGAGATTAAAGTTTGTGTGCCGCCCCCCGTTGGGGCGGCACTTTTTGTGTGGGGGATGGTTGGGACGGCACCGTTCATGGGTGGGGTACACTGGGTAGCGACTTTTAGTTTATCTACTACCTGATGGGGTGCTTTATGGGTAAGAAGTCTCGGGCTCGGATGGCTGCTGCTGGGACTCGTCGTGATCCTAATCGCGTGGTTAATGAGGACGGTAAGGTTGCCCGTGCCGATAAGGAGAAAAAGGTCGGCGCGCATGCTCATCCTGAGTGGGCGCCTCATTTGAATTCGGCTAGTGAGGATTTGACTGCCAAGTTGTTTACTCTGGTCGAGGTAATTTTGGGCGTGGTGCCCGTGGTGGTCATTGGTCTGTTCCTGGCCTCTAAGGATGCCGCGAGTGTCGATAAACTCACCGAGGTCTTTTCGCAGGACCCCTCGATGGTGGTTACGTTTATCTCTGCGTGCCTGCAGCCGTTTGTGGCATACATGTTGTACATGGTCTATCGCAAGTACTGCGAGGGCGATGCGGGTTTTGTTGCCGGCAACCTGATTGGCCTCTTGTGTTCCGAGATTTTACTGCTCAATATTCCGGGCGTGATCGGTATGGGCATCTTGCTGTGGCGTGTTTGGCGCAACGTCGCTCCGCACTTTGAGAGCTGGTTGTTTGAGCGCCGTGCAATGGGCGTGCTGGTTGATATCGCGGGTTCGCTCGTGATCCTAGTCCTGGCGTTTATGTGTGCCACCGCCTCTCGGGGCCTTGCGGGCATGTAGTCTGTCCTCACCGACCACGGAGCGCAGGGCGGGGAAACCTTTCCCTCTCGCTCACGGCTTCGCAGGGTCGCGCGAGGCAAAGGTTTCCCCGCCCTGCGCTCCGGCGTTGAGTCGTCGCATGCTCGTTACAGAAAAGCTGATAATAAGTTTGTGTGCCGCCCCTTTTGGGGCGGCACGTTTTTGTGTGTGGGGTCCCTGTCTTCACAATTTTCGTCAAGCTTTTGGTTAGATTTTGGTCAGTTGGCGTAAGGGCGGAAGGCCAAAAGATTGCTGGCGAAAAAAGCTCAGAGAAAGTGCTGGTAGGGGAGTTGTTGAGCTTTTCGACAGCTTTTGAGCAAAAGAAACTTTGTGGCTATTGCCGGCGATTGCGTTGTCGCGGTCATGGCGGTGCGGGATGCTGGTCGTAAGCGTCGAATGCTCCGATTTTGGAGGCCAGCATGGATCTGTTTCTTGAGACTCCGCAGCAACAAGCTGAGCGCATGCTGCGTCAGCAACAACGACTCATAGAGATGCAAATGCAAGGGGCGGCAGCCCAGCCCTTTGCGCAAAATGTCGTGCCCGCTGCTGTACCTGCAGCTGTGCCCGGGTGTGAATCGGCGCCAGAGGCCTATTCCGTACAGCAAGATTCATATGCGCAGGAGCTCGCGTTCGACAAACGCCGCGCGCGCCGCCGCCGTTTGGGCCAGCGCCTGCGCACATTGGCGATGATCGTGCTCATCCCGCTGGGGCTTGCGGCCATCTTTCTGGCGTCGTATGCCCTCACGTGCATCCTCAACGGCGCATCGCCCAACGAGGTGCTCCAGCATCTAGCGGCCCTGGGCCAGCGCCTAGGTGACGTCATAACAACCATCCGCGCCGGCTGGGAGAGCTAGCGTTTGTCACATTAGGACTTTTAGGGTGTAGGGATTATCGCCACGAGTAAAACTCTTGCATCCCGTGGGTCCTGTCGTGCGATTGATAGTATTATCGAAGATGAATAATAATAGGATTTGCTATGTATAAGCATGATTTAGAGCAGACTCTTTTGGGCATTGACGAAGAGGCAGAGCTGGAAATAGGTCCAAGAGACGATAGGCCGAGCGTTGTATTGGTGGGAGGAAGCGCCTTCATGCTAAACGATGTGACGAATCGGTCGGTTACACATGACATTGATGTGTTTGAGGCAGACAGGTGCCTCCGCGAGATCATAGCTCGATACCCCGAGGTGAATGGTATGGCGGTGGCATATTGTGATCAGATGCCATTCAATTACGAAGATCGTTTGATTCCCTTGGATATTGGGGCGCGTTTTATCAGGTACTTTACGCCATCCTTGGAGGACCTGGCGGTGATGAAGCTCTATGCCTACCGTCCGAACGACATCGTCGATCTTCATAGTCAGGCATTCGTCGATCGACTTGATTGGGGGCTGCTCGAACGGCTTATATTCGACGAGGGGGAGGCACTGGCGTCGTCGCCTTCGGAGCGGAGTTATCAAGAGATGGTCTGCGCATACAGGCAATACAAAAAGGAGGTGCTCGGTTGAATCTGACCTTTGAGGGATTCTTAAAAGGCTATTGCCGAGAGCTATCCGGACAGCAGTCACTGAGTTTTAGAAAGCTGGTTGAGCAGGCGACGACGGTTGCGCCGCGCGTGGCGGAGCCTCTGTTTTTGCTTGCTTTGGCGCAAGGAAAAGCCGAATACGTTCTGGGTTTATCCGAGGGCTCGTGGATGGAAGAGGATTACCGAGACGTTTTGTCCTTGTACGGTCAAGCGGGTAACATAATATCTTTATGCGCCAAAAGTGAGCTTCCTAATCGTTATGCCAACGTTTGGCGTGCGTATAGAGCGGTGAAGGAAAAGCCGGTGGCGAACAGAAGGATCAACGCCCTGATGCGAAAAAGAATACTGGAAGCATTGGAGGAATCGGGCATAACGCGCTATGGCCTCTGCCGTGCTCTGCACCTGAATAAAGGAAACGTATACGCATACTTGGCCGGCGATGACTCAAAGGTGAGCAGGGAGACGGCGCGCCGCATTATGGAATATGCGGAGGAGAGGGGCACCCAAGAAGGGGCCGGCCGCCCGGTGCGTGTGGCGGGGTAAGATTGATCGCGGTTTTGATTGATAATCGATTGGGTTTGTTGGGCGGAGTCTATGTCTGCTATTGATATTGCGCTTGTTGTGATTGCCTTGGTGGCGGTGGGAGTTGCTGTGGTTTGCGCCCTGCAGCTTAAGGGCCTTCGTGCCGAGTTGCAAGAGCGTGGCGGCAACGATGCGGAGACGCTCGCGGCGCTCGAGCAGGCCAACAGCACGCTCGATGCCCTCAACGTCGCGTTGGCCGAAACCCGCCGCACGGCAAATGCCATCGCGCAACAGCAGACAACCGATGCGGCCGTGGAGCAGCAACGCTACCTGACCATCGCGCGTGAGTTCTCGCAGGCTGGCGATCGTATGGATGACCTGCGCCGTGAGACGGCTCAGCAGCTCGGCGCCAACCGCGAGGGCATCGAGCATCGCCTGGACAAGGTGCGCGAGACGGTCGATGCCCAGCTGGGCGCCATCCGCAAAGACAACAACGTGCAGCTCGACCAGATGCGCGCGACGGTGGACGAGAAGCTCTCCCGTACGCTCAACGACCGTCTGTCTGCATCGTTTAGGCAAGTGAACGACCAGCTCGAGGCCGTGTACAAGGGCCTGGGCGACATGCAGTCTATCGCCACCGGCGTGGGCGACCTTAAGCGCGTGCTGGGCAATGTCAAGGCGCGTGGCATTTTGGGCGAGGTGCAGCTGGGTGCAATCCTGGCGGACATCCTCACGCCCGATCAGTATCTGGAAAACGTCGCCACCAAGCCCGGCGCCTCGGAACGCGTTGAGTTTGCTGTCAGGCTGCCGGTGGACGAGGGCGACCCCGTGCTGCTGCCGATTGACTCCAAGTTTCCGGGCGACGCGTACGAGCATCTGCTCGACGCCCAGGAGTCTGGTGACGCTGAGGCCGTCGCCGCAGCGCGCAAGACGCTCGATATGATGGTGAAACGCGAGGCTAAAGACATCTGCGAAAAGTACCTGAGTGTGCCGGCAACGACCAACTTTGGCATCATGTTCGTGCCGTTTGAGGGACTGTACGCCGAGGTCGTCAGTCGCCCCGGGCTTATCGAGACCCTGGGCCGCGACTATCACGTCAACGTTGCCGGCCCCAGCACCATGGCGGCCATCCTCAATAGTCTGCAGATGAGCTACCAGACATTTAAGTTGCAAAAACGCACCGATGACGTGCTGCGCGTGCTCTCCGCCGTCAAGGCCGAGCTGCCGCGCTATCAGGCGGCGCTGCGCCGCGCCCAGCAGCAGATCGAGACCGCAGGAAAGACGGTCGAGGGCATCATCACCACGCGCACCAACGTTATGGAGCGCAAGCTCAAGGACATCGACGCGCTGGAAGACGCGCGGGAGGCCGACGAGATTTTGGGCTTGGAGTCCGCAGGCTTACTCGCAGACCAAAAAGACGAGGACTAGCTGCATCTGACGGCGGGGCGCCGGCGTAAACGCGGGTGCCCCGCCGCTTTTCGCATCGTGCTTGCCTGAAGTGCGCTTCAATGTGCAACAATGGCGTTTCGCCCTATCAGATGCGAAAGGAAGCCCATGTCTCAGAGAAGCACCAGTCCGCTCAGCCGCTCCACCGTGCGCCGCACGCTGCAGCGGTTTTGGGGTGTCACGCGCGCGCAGCCGCTGATTGTCTTTCTCTCGGTGCTCTCGTCGGCGGGCTACATCTTTTTGCTCACGTTTGCCAACACCTACGTTATGGCTCTCATCGTCGACCGCGTCCAGGCCGGCCCCGTGGCGGGCGATCAAGTATTCGAGGTCTTCGGCCCCTATATCCTGGCGCTCGTACTCGTTAACCTGGTGGGTCAGATCCTCTCCAAGTTACAGGACTACACCGTCTACAAGCTCGAGATCGCAGGCAACTACCACCTGGCGCGCCTGTGCTTCGACACGCTCTCCAACCAATCCATGACATTCCATACCAGCCGCTTTGGCGGATCGCTTGTGAGCCAGACAAGCCGTTTTATGAGCGGCTACACGGGTCTGGTCGACGTGACGGTGTATTCGCTCATCCCCACCATCACCTCGGTCATCTGCACCGTGGCCGCACTCGCCCCGGTGGTACCGACGTTTACCGTGATCCTGGTGGGCATCATGGTCGTCTACATCGCGTTTGTCTGGCTTATGTACAAGCGCATCATGCCGCTTTCGGCCGCGACGTCCGCCGCGCAGAACAAGCTCTCGGGCGTGCTCTCCGACGCGGTCACGAACATCTTGGCCGTCAAGACCTGCGGACGCGAGGACTTTGAACGCGATCTGTTCGACGCCGCCGATCGCGCCGCGCGCGACGCCGAGACGGTCTCGATGCACGCCATGATGCAGCGCAACTTTACGACCTCGGGCCTTATCGTCATCACCATGGCCGTGGTGAGTGCGTTCGTGGCGGGCGGCAACGCGTGGTTTGGCATCTCGGCCGGCTCGCTCGTCATGATTTTTACCTACACCTATAACCTCACCATGCGCCTGAACTACGTGAGTTCCATGATGCAGCGCATCAACCGCGCGCTGGGCGATGCGGCCGAGATGACGCGCGTGCTGGACGAGCCACGTTTGGTGGCAGACGACCCGGACGCCCCTGAGCTCAAAGTAACCGAGGGCGCGATTGATTTTGAGCACCTGAGCTTTGCGTACCGTGACGCTGCGGCGGGCGAGAACGTGTTCGATGACCTGACACTTCATGTGACGGCGGGCCAGCGCGTGGGCCTGGTGGGCAAATCGGGCTCGGGTAAGACGACGCTCACCAAGCTGCTGCTGCGCCTGGACGATGTCCAGGGCGGCCGCGTGCTCGTGGACGGTCAGGATGTCTCGCGCTGCACGCAGCAAAGCCTGCGCCGCCAGGTTGCCTACGTGCCGCAGGAGGCGCTGCTGTTCCACCGCTCCATTCGCGAAAACATTGCCTACGGTCGTCCCAACGCCACTGATGAGCAGATTCGCGAGGCCGCGCGCCTGGCCAATGCCCTGGAGTTTATCGACCGATTGCCCCGTGGCTTTGACACCATGGTGGGCGAGCGCGGCGTCAAGCTCTCGGGCGGCCAGCGTCAGCGCGTGGCTATCGCCCGCGCCATCCTAACCGACGCGCCGATTCTGGTGCTCGACGAGGCGACCTCTGCCCTCGACAGCGAGTCCGAGGCGCTGGTGCAGGAGGCGCTCGAAAACCTGATGCGTGGACGTACCTCCATTGTGGTGGCGCACCGCCTGTCCACCGTGGCGGCGCTCGACCGCATTGTGGTGCTGGCCGATGGTGAGATTGTCGAGGACGGCACGCATGCGCAGCTCGTCGAGGCGGGTGGCGAGTACGCGAGCCTGTGGAGCCGTCAGACCGGCGCATTCTTGGAGGCGTAAGCGTCTCGGACGTGGGACAATTGTGCCCATAAGTTTATTGTGCCGTTGAGCCGAGGAGTCGTTATGCCACGCGAGACCAATGCCGCCAAGCGCGAGCGCGCCATCGAGGTGTGCGAGCGCCTCAACCGTCGCTATGGCCCAGTCGAGTGCTTTTTGGACCACGAGAATTCCTTCCGCCTGCTGATCGCGGTGCTACTCTCGGCGCAAACGACCGACGCGCAGGTCAACAAGGTGACGCCGCGGTTGTTTGCCCAGTGGCCTACGCCCGAGGCCATGGCCGGGGCGAGCGTGGCTGACGTGGCAGACACCATCAAGTCACTCGGCTTCTACAAGAGCAAAGCCAAGCATGCCGTCGAGGCCGCGCAGATGATCGTCGCCGACTATGGCGGCGAGGTGCCGGCCGACATGAAGGAGCTTGTAAAGCTGCCGGGCGTGGGACGCAAGACGGCGAACATCGTGCTCAACGTGGGGTATGGCATCGTGGAGGGCATTGCGGTGGACACGCACGTCAACCGCATTGCGCACCGCCTGATGTTGAGTCCCAAGACGCATGCCAAGGAGCCGCTCAAGACCGAGCAGGATCTGCTCAAGATTTTGCCGCACGAGTATTGGGAGTCGGTCAACCATCAGTGGATTACCTTCGGTCGCGAGATCTGCGACGCCCGCAAACCCAAGTGCGACGAGTGTCCGCTGGCAGATTTGTGCCCCAGCGTGCGCGTAGCGGGGTAGGGCGGAACGCATCTTCGTCTGGCGTTTTTTGCGGGGCCGGGTTTGCCCTTGAGCCGGAGTTCTCTCCATGCGCTACCATGACAGGCAACGAATTTGACGAACGACCCGCCGAGCTTGCCCCGGCGGGCTTTTGGCGTTGCGATGCCGGAGGAACAGCATGCTCATTCATCGTATAGCCGCGCAGCTCTACACTGCCGAGGCGCTGCAGACCGTCGAGGCCGGGCTCGATGCCGGCGAGGACGTGACGCTGGCCGTGTCGCAGTCGGGCCGCACGCTCATGGCGGCAGCCCAGTTTGCGCGCCGTCCGCGCCCCACGGTCTACATTGTGAGCGGCGAGGACGCGGCCGATCGTGCCGCCCGCAGCCTTGCCGCCTATGTGGGGCTGGCGCACGTGTGCCGCTTCCCCGAGCGCAAGGACTATCCGTGGCGCGAGCAGGCGCCCGACGACGCCGTGGTGGCCCAGCGCTGTGAGGCACTGGGGCGCATCGTGCGCGGGGACAACTGCATCATGGTCGCCTCGGCCCGCGCACTGCTGCGCTGCGTGCCGCCGGTCGAGAGTCGCTACTGGGAGTCCACGACCTTTGCGGTGGGCGAGGAGATCCCCTTTGACGAGGTGCCGCAGCGTCTGGTGGGCATGGGCTACACAAATGCCGGCGCTGCCGACGCGCCCGGCCTGTTCCGTGTGCACGGCGACACCGTCGAGGTGTTTCCCGCGCAGGAAAAGGCGCCCGTGCGCATTGAGTTCTTTGGCGACGAGATCGACCGCATCCGCCGCATGGTGAGTTCAACGGGCCAGACCATCGGCAACGAGGACAGCATCGAGATCTTCCCCTGTCGCGAGCTCGCGCTCACCGACGACGCCGTCCACAACATGCACGTGGCGCTCTACCGCGCAAGCCAGGACGACAGCAAGCTGGCGGCGCTGCTCGAGATGGTGGATGCACGCATCGTCACGCCCGAGCTCGACCGCTTTTTGCCGGTGATGTACGGCCAGACCGTGAGCCCGCTGGCGCACGTGAGCGGCAAGGCACTCGTGGTCCTGTCCGAGCCGCGCTCGCTGTTCGATGACTGCCTGCGCGCTTATGAGGATATCGAGGCACGCGCCGGCGAGGCAGGGGTCGACCGTCTGGACGGCCTGTACGTGCGTGCCCAGCAACTCGACTTTGGTGCCCAGCAGCGCCTTAACTACGTGAGCTTGATTCGTGCCGGCGGTGCGGTGACGGCAGAGCTCAAGATTGAGCAGCCGGCCATCGCGGGCTCGGACAATCGCTTTATGACGCGCATCCAGGAGGTCGTGGGCAAGCGTTATGCCTGTGTGTTTGCCATCCCCGACCGCGGTGCGCGCGAGTCGATGGAGCTCACCTTTGGCGATGAGGGCATTACCTTTGAGGAGTCGCTGACGGCCGCGCCCGAAAACACGGGCGCTATTGGCGACCGTGTGCGCGTGGCAGCGGCGGATTCTGCCGATCGTGCTGTCCGCCAGGATGCTCATGCTGCAATTCGCGAACGCAAGGTCGACGCGCTCAACGCCCGCTCGCTCGAGGCGGGCGCCGCGCAGGCTGCCGCCGGCGCCGCCGTGCCCACCATCTCGCGCGGACGCGTGACCTTTGTGGATGCCGCCCTGCCGCAGGGCGTGGTGGTGCCCGATGCCAACCTGGCCGTGTTCTCAATCGCCGACCTCAACGCCCGCATGGACGCCAACCGCGCGCGCAGCCGCCGCAAGGTGGACATTACGCAGATCACGTTCCCGTTTAAGCCGGGCGACTACGTGGTGCACGCCACTCACGGCATCGCGCTCTTTAGCGAGATCGCGCGCCAGGAAGTGGGCGGCAAGGAGCGCGACTACTTTTTGCTGGAATATGCCGACGGCGACAAGCTCTACGTGCCGCTGGAGCAGGTCGACCGCATTACGCGTTATGTTGGCCCCGACGGTGACAAGCCACGCCTGACCAGGCTTAACACCGCCGACTGGACGCGTGCCACCAACAAGGCGCGCAAGAACGCCAAAAAGCTGGCGTTTGACCTGGTCGATCTGTATACGCGCCGCTCTTCGATTACCGGTATCGCCTGCCCACCCGACACGCCCGAGCAGATCGAGATGGAGCAGAGCTTTCCCTACGACGAGACGCGCGACCAGCTGGAGGCCATCGCTGACATTAAGGCCGACATGGAGGCGCCCAAGCCCATGGACCGCCTGCTGTGCGGCGATGTGGGCTTTGGCAAGACCGAGGTCGCCCTGCGCGCGGCGTTTAAGTGCGTGGACTCCGGTCGCCAGGTCATGGTGCTCTGCCCCACGACCATTCTGGCCCAGCAGCACTACGAGACGTTCTTTGAGCGCTTTGCCCCGTTTGGCCTGGAGGTCGAGGTGCTCAGCCGCTTCCGTACGCCGGCGCAGCAAAAGCGCGCACTCAAGGCGTTTGCCGAGGGCACGATCGATGTGCTTATCGGCACGCACCGTCTGCTTTCGGCCGATGTGAACCCCAAGAACCTGGGCCTGGTGATCATTGACGAGGAGCAGCGCTTTGGCGTGCAGCACAAGGAGCAGCTCAAGAACCTGCGCGAGCAGATTGACGTGCTCACGCTTTCGGCCACGCCCATCCCGCGTACCATGCAGATGGCCACGAGCGGCGTGCGCGACATGAGCCTGATCACCACGCCGCCGACTGGGCGCCGCCCCGTGATCGTGCACGTGGGGGAGTACGACCCCGACGTGGTGAGCGCGGCGATTCGCCTGGAGGTGGGTCGCGGCGGACAGGTGTACTACGTGTCCAACCGCGTCAAGACCATCGATGACGCTGTGGCACGCGTGCACGAGGCCGCGCCCGAGGCGCGCGTGGGCGTGGCGCACGGCAAGATGAGCCCGCGCGAGGTCGAGGACGTGATGATCGAGTTCGCGACCAAAAAGATCGATGTGCTCATCGCCACGACCATCGTGGAGAGCGGCATCGACAACGCGACCGCCAACACGCTCATCATCGAGGACTCGCAGCGCCTGGGTCTGGCACAGCTCTACCAGCTCAAGGGCCGTGTGGGTCGCTCGGCCACGCAGGCCTACGCGTACTTTATGTTCCCGGGCGAGCTGCCGCTCACCGAGGAGGCCACGGCGCGCCTGACTGCACTTTCCGAGTTCCAGGACCTGGGCAGCGGCATGCGTATCGCCATGCGCGACCTGGAGATTCGCGGCGCCGGCTCGCTGATGGGCGCCGAGCAGCACGGCAACCTGTCGAGCGTGGGCTTTGACCTGTTTACGCAGATGTTGGGCCAGGCCGTGGCCGAGGCGCGCGGCGATGACGACGCCGGCGTGGAGGCGGCGAGCGTGGGCATTAACCTGCCGGCCGATTACTTCTTGTCCGAGGAGTACCTGCCGGCGGTGGACCAGCGCGTGCTCGTGTACCGCAAGCTCGCGGCGGCCGAGGACCTGGAGAGCATCGACGAGGTACAGGAAGAGACCGAGGCCGCGCACGGTGAGCTGCCGTTGGCGGGGCTCAACCTGTTCAACCGCGCGCGCATCCGCATTCGCGGCGAGCGCCTGGGGCTCGAGAGCGTCACGCTCAGCGGCGGACGCATCACTTTTTTGGGTGTCGACGTGCCCAAGAAGGTGGCCTTTGAGCTCAAGACCCGCTACGGTGCGGTGAACTTCCCCAAGAGCCGCAAGCTGTCGGTGCCCTACAAGGCGGGCGCCGGTGCGGGCAGCGGCCTGGGTCGCGGTCTCGACGCCAACGACGGCACCGGCCCCGTGGCCGCGGCGCTCATGCTGCTGCAGCAGCTGGGCGCGACTGACGATGACTAACGGGTCGACGCTGCAAACGCCCCATTTGGGCAATCTGACCCCATCGAAAGGAAAGCATGTTCGGGTATATCTATAAGAAAGATGCTGCTGCTATCGCGGTCATCCTGGCCTTTTGTCTGCTCGTCGGGTCTTTTTTCGATTACCAAATTTCGAGTGCGCTGTTCAATATCGCCAGCATGTACGGTCGCTTTGTCGAGGCGGCCGGCGAGCTGCCGTTCGAGCTGACGGCGAGCGTCGCGGGCATTATGCTCGTGCGCTCGGCACGTCCCGATTCCAAGGCGAGCAAGTGGCTCGCTGCGCTGGGCGTTCTGATCAACGTAGGCCTGGTCGGCTACGAGATTATCGGATCGCTGCGCGTCGGCGGCAAGCTTATTGCGTTTCAGCTGGTTCTGACGTTTGCATTGGTCATCGCGGCCAACCTCATCGCCTATCGCCTCACGCGCGATACCGACTCCGACGAGCTCACACGCTGGGCGCTGATGGTGCTTGCCGTGTGGGTCGCTCAGGCCATCATCCTCAACGTGGTTGTCAAGCCGCTGTGGTCGCGCCCGCGCATGCGTGTGATCGAGGTCACGCCGGGGCTCAATTTTCAGCCGTGGTGGGTAATCGGCAATCCCGATAAGTGGAGCTATATCGCCGCCGGCGTGATCAAGGACGGCTTTAAGTCGTTCGCGAGCGGGCACACCGCGCACGCGGCGATCGGCCTTATGCTCGCCGGGCTTCCCGCGGCGGCCTTTACGGAAAAGCCTTCGCGTCGCCGCGTGGTCTTTTGGGCGGCGTCGCTCGTCGCGGCGCTCGTCGCCTTTGGCCGTATCGTGATCGGTGCACACTTTTTGACTGACGTGAGCTGCGGCTTTGCCCTGGTGCTGGCGCTTGAGTGCCTTGCCGCGCGCATCGCCTATCCCAACGGCGTACAATAGCCCCACCTGAATCATCTGGTCGATATCTGGTAAGAGAGGATTGCCATGCTCGCGTTCAACAACGACTATTCCCACGGCGCACATCCGGCGGTGCTGCAGGCGCTCGTCGACACCAATATGGAGCCGCAGCCCGGCTATGGTACCGATGCGCATACCGAGCGCGCCAAGCAGCTTATCCGCGAGGCCTGTCAGGCTCCCGATGCCGACGTATTTTTGCTGGTGGGCGGCACGCAGACCAACGCGACGGTGATTGACATGCTGCTCGCGCCGTACGAGGGCGTGGTTGCCGCCGAGACCGGCCACGTTGCCTGTCACGAGGCGGGCGCCATCGAGTTTGGCGGCCACAAGGTGCTCACCATTCCTGGCTACGAGGGCAAGATGCGCGCCGAGGATCTCGAAAACTATATCCAGGTGTTCTACGAAAACGAGAGCTGCGAGCACATGGTGTTTCCGGGCGCCGTGTACGTGAGCCTGTCGACCGAGTACGGCACGCTGTACTCAAAGGCCGAGCTCGCGGCAATCCATGCGGTGTGCCAGAAGCGCCAGATTTCGCTGTTTGTGGATGGCGCCCGCCTGGCCTATGCGCTGGCAGCCGATGAGTGCGACATTACCCTGCCCGAGCTGGCACAGCTGTGTGACGTGTTCTACATCGGCGGCACCAAGTGCGGCGCGCTTTGCGGCGAGGCCGTGGTGTTTTGCGGCATGCACGCTCCGGCGCATCCCATTCCGCGCATTAAGCAGCACGGTGCGTTGCTGGCCAAGGGTCGCCTGACGGGCGTGCAGTTTGAGGCGCTCTTTACCGACGGCTTGTATTTTGAGATTGGTCGCCAGGCAATCGAAACCGCGCAGGCGCTTCGTCGCGTGCTGCACGAGCGCGGCTACCAGTTCTTCTTGGAGACGCCTACGAACCAGCAGTTCGTGATTCTGCCCAACGAGGACATGGCCCGCATTCGCGAGCATGCCTCGATCGAGTACTGGGAAAAGTACGACGAGACCCACACGGTGGTGCGCTTTTGCACCAGCTGGGCCACGACGCAGGAGGACATCGACGCGCTGGCGGCTGTCCTGTAGCTTGATGTAATGACGAGGGCCGTCCTACGCCTGGGTTTGGCGCAGGGCGGCCTTTGCTTTTGTGGGGGAAGGGTTGTATGACCGAGATGTCCGAGCCTGCGATTCGCCTGGCGACGCCCGACGATGCGCCGGCGTTGCTTGCCATCTATGAGCCGTATGTGCGCCAGACGGCGATTACCTGCGAATACGAGGTGCCGAGCGTTGAGGAGTTCGCCGGGCGCATCGAGCGTACGCTCAAGCGCTATCCGTATCTGGTGATGGAGCTGGACGGGCGCCCGGTAGGCTATGCCTATGTGAGCCCGCTCAACAGCCGCGAGGCATACGACTGGTCGGTCGAGACGTCGATCTACCTGGCGCGCGACGTGCGTCACGGCGGGCTGGGCCGCAAGCTGCACGATGCGCTCAAGCAGTGCCTGGTCGCGATGGGCATCACCAACATGTGCGCGCTCATCGCCGTGCCGCACGACAAGGACGACGAATACCTGACGCACAACAGCCAGGACTTTCATGCCCATATGGGGTATCGCCTGGTGGGCGCCTTCGACCGCTGCGCCCAAAAGTTCGGCCGTTGGTACGACATGTGTTGGATGGAGCTGGTTCTAGCCGAGCGCACCCCCAACCAGCCCAAACCAACCTGGTTCCCCGACCTCCTCGCCTAAAACCACCACGAAGGTGCCTGTCCCCTTTGTGGTGGTTTTGGTGTGAGTTAGCCGATGGGTTCGGTGTATTTGGCGCGGTCGGTGCGCTGGATACGCTTGGAGATATGGAGCGGGCGGCCGTCGGTGTCGTAGACGTAGTCGGTGATTAGGATTAGCGCCTGCCCGCGCTCGACGTTGAGCAAAAACGCCTCGTTTTGCGAGGCATAGCACACCTCAAAGGTCTTATGCCCCTGCGCCGG
>CATYZK010000044.1 GCA_958415665.1 uncultured Collinsella sp.
TCGAAAAATGTCGTTTTTGGAGGCTGACGTACATGTTTGGGGAAGCGCGGGATCGAGATGTATTTCGATAACAAAAAAGCCCCCATTTCCGGGAGCTTTCTCAATCAAAATGGCGGAGGAGGAGGGATTCGAACCCTCGTGACCTTATACAGGCCAAACGGTTTTCGAGACCGCCGCATTCAACCACTCTGCCACCCCTCCGCGTGGGGTAAAAACAAAGCAGGCTCAAAGGCCTGCTTTGGAATTAACTGGCGGAGAGTCAGGGATTTGAACCCTGGAGACGCTTTTGACGCCTACACGATTTCCAATCGTGCTCCTTCGGCCACTCGGACAACTCTCCGTTAAATGCGAAAGTTAGTATACACGAGGAATCGCAAGGTGCAAGCCGAAAACTTGGCATTTTTTTGATTCGCGGTGTCGCATGCCGCGCCTTACGTGCGCGATATAAGCAGCCTGACCAGCAAAATCGTGCTGAGCGAAATGTTCAAAAAAGGACGTTATAAGCCACGAGCAAACGAAGTTAAAAAATCTTCGGCGGTCGATTGAACCACTGGTATGCATTTTGCGACCACAGCCTTGTGCCCGTTGACCTGCGGCTTGGCTCAGCTTGTCCCCACGGCACCGTATCTTGTTCACAGATCCGTCAAGCTTTTGGTCAGCATTTGGTTGGAATGTGCGTGAAACGTCGTGCGAGTATGGGCATATGTGGAGGTCATGAGGTTGTAGCTGCATATTCTTGCGGCCTGGGAGGTTGAAAGATATTATAACCAAGTCTTTTCCTGCTTCAGGCGCACCTTCACGACCTGAAGCCACATTTGCCCAGAGGAGGTGACAATATGAAGGCTTATGAACTGCTGTTCTTTGTTGACCCGTCGCTCGACCCCGAGACTCGTCTCGCTGTTATGAAGCGTATCGATACCACGATCGCTGAGGGCGCTGGCAAGGTCGACTCCGTTGACGAGTGGGGCAAGCGCAAGCTCGCCTACGAGATCAACGACCTCACCGATGGTGACTACACCCTCATCAACTTCCACGCAGATCCTACCCAGATCGCCGAGCTTGATCGCGTCCTGCGCATCACCGACGCTGTGGTCCGCCACATGATCGTCCGTCGCGACGACCAGGAGTAAGACTGTCGTTTTGGACTGGGCTTGTGCCCCAAGAGGAAGTAGTGAGTTATGAGCATCAATCGAGTGAACATCACCGGTAACCTCACCCGCGATCCCGAGCTGCGCGCCACCGCCGGCGGAACCCAGGTTCTGTCCTTTGGCGTCGCCGTGAACGATCGTCGCCGCAACGCGCAGACTGGCGAGTGGGAGGACTATCCCAACTTTGTCGACTGCACTATGTTCGGCACCCGCGCCGAGGCCGTGAGCCGTTTCCTGGCAAAGGGAAACAAGGTCGCGATCGAGGGCAAGCTGCGCTACAGCTCTTGGGAGCGCGACGGCCAGCGCCGGAGCAAGCTTGAGGTCATCGTCGATGAGATCGAGTTTATGAGCTCCCGTGGTGGCCAGGGTGGCTACGACCAGGGCGGTTACGCCCCCGCAGCTCCCGCGCCCGCAGCACGTCCTGCCGCACCGGTGGCTACGCCGCCCGCGGTCGACGTCTACGATGAGGACATCCCGTTCTAAGGGTTGTTCACCTATTTTTGAGTGAGAGGCGGCTTCGGTTCGCCGAAGTTGCCAAATGAAAGGTATTTTGACATGGCTAATGATTTTTCTGCACGTCAGCCGCGTCGTAAGTACTGCCAGTTCTGCAAGGAGAACACTGAGTTCATCGACTATAAGGATACTCAGCTTCTCCGTAAGTACATGACCGACCGTGGCAAGATCAAGCCCCGTCGCGTCACTGGCGCTTGCACGCAGCATCAGCATGACATCGCCAACGCCATCAAGCGCGCCCGCGAGATGGCTCTCCTGCCGTACACCGTCCCCGTGGTTTCCTCTCGTGGCAACCGCGACCGCGGCTAAGAAGGGAGACGCATCATGAAGGTTATTCTTCTCGATGAGATCAAGGGCAAGGGCGGCGAGGGTGACGTCGTAGAGGTCGCTCAGGGTTACGCTGAGAACTTCCTGTTCCCCAAGAAGCTCGCTGTTGCCGCCACCAAGGGCAACCTCAAGCAGCTTGACGAGCGTCGCAACAACATCGCCAAGCGCGAGGCCGTCCGTCTGGCTACCGCCAACGAGACCAAGGCTGCCTTCGAGGGCAAGACGGTCACCGTTGACGTCAAGGTCGGCGACGAGGGCATCCTCTTTGGCTCCGTTACCGCCGCTATGATCGCTGACGCCATCAAGGCTCAGCTCGGTATGGACATCGACCGCAAGCGCGTCGAGCTCGGTAAGCCCATCAAGGTTGCCGGTGCCCACACCGTTGCCATCTCGCTGTACCGCGAGATCAAGGCCGAGGTTGTCGTTCTCGTCGGCGTTACCGCCGAGGAGCTCGCTGCCGAGGCTGAGGTCGAGGAGGCCGCTGAGGTCGCCGAGGCCGAGACCGCCGAGGTCGAGACTGAGGCTGCTGCCGAGTAGCATTTGCTGCAACGCAACAATCTTGTTCTAAGAAGGGCGCTCTGGGAAACCAGGGCGCCCTTTTGTTATTTGCGCTGAGTGAGTGTCATGGTGAACGTTGCGTCGAAGTCCTATATACAGGACCGTTCATCCGTTTGGTTCGGTGATGATTGGCGGCGCGCGGCGCGTTTTGGAACCGTGGCTGATACTATGGATGCTCGCAAGCGATATGAATGAGGATGCTCATGGCATATGACGATAGGGAGACCGGGCTGACGGTTGAGGACCGCGGCTCAAAGATGGGTCTTCCCCAAAACCAAGATGCAGAGGCCAATGTACTGGCCGCTATGCTGCTATCGCCCGAGGTGGTCGAAGAGGCCCAGGTCGAGCTGCAGCCTGATGACTTCTACCGGCCCATTCATAAGACCATCTACACCGCGATGGTCGATATGTACAACAGCCGCATTCCCATCGACTCCATCTCGCTGATCGATTATCTGCGAAGCATCAACAAGCTTGATGCCGTGGGCGGCGAAGCGTACATTTTGGAGTTGATGGGTCAGACCCTTTCGCTCGTCAACTGGCAGCACCATGCCGCCATCGTTCGCCGCGATTCGATGCTGCGTGAGCTGATCGGCGCCACTAACGAGATCAACGCGCTGGCCTATAACGCCCCCACCGACACCAAAGAGGTCGTGGAGCTAGCCGAGAGCAAGCTGCTCAAGGTCACGGCACGCGAGGTCAAGTCGAGCTACAAGACGCTGACCGAGTTTATGGTCGAGGCCTATAACGAGGCCGAGGAAGTGTGCCAGGCTGGTGGCCAGGCTGCGGGCGTGCCCACGGGCTTCCCGTCGCTCGACCGCATGCTCATGGGTTTCCGCGAGGGCCAGCTCATCATCATCGGCGCCCGCCCTGCTGTGGGTAAGACGTCGTTCGCCCTGAATCTGGCGCTCAACGCTGCCGCCGCTGGTTATACCGTCGGCTTCTTCTCTCTGGAGATGTCGGGCAAGGAAATTGCCCAGCGCCTGATTTGCGCCTACGCCATGATCTCGATCAGTGACTTCCGCATGGGCCGCATTAGCCCCGAGCAGTGGGCCAATATCAACGAGGCCACGCAGACCTTGTCCAAGCTCGATATTCTGATTGACGATACGCCCGGCACCACAGTGACCGAGATTCGCGCCAAGAGCCGCCGCATGCTCCATAACAAGGAGAAGGCAATCATCATCCTGGACTACCTGCAGCTGGTGAGTCCTCCGCCGGGACGCCGCTCCGAGAGCCGTACCGTCGAGGTTTCGGAGATGTCGCGTGGTCTGAAGATCATGGCTAAGGAACTCAAGATCCCGCTCATCGCGCTATCGCAGCTCTCGCGTCAGGTCGAATCCCGTACTGGCAAGCGCCCGCAGCTTTCCGACCTTCGTGAATCGGGCTCCATCGAGCAGGACGCCGATATCGTTATGTTTTTGGACCGCTCCGCCGACGAGGCCGAAGCCTCGCGCGACGATCGACCCGACGAGGGCGTTACGCGTATCGTCGTGGCCAAGAACCGTTCGGGCCCGATCGGCGACGTCGACCTGATGTTCCTGCCGGCATCCACCAAGTTCTATGAGCTTGATGGGGCACATGCCGAGGAGTAGGACAGGCGCCCGTTGCACGGGTATACTGGGAATGTTTTGTGCTTCTGCGTGCCGGCGTGGCGCGTAGACAGTCCATGAATGTAAGGAGTAAACATGCCGTCAACCGTTTTGGTCGGTGCCCAGTGGGGCGATGAGGGCAAGGGTAAGATTTGCGACCTGGTCGCCGGCGACTTTGATGCCGTCGTGCGCTACTCGGGCGGCAACAACGCCGGTCACACCATCGTCGTCAACGGCAAGAAGTACGGCCTGCACCAGGTGCCCTCCGGCATCATGTATTCCGACCACGTGTCGGTGATCGGTAACGGCTGCGTCGTCAACCCCAAGGTTGTCCTTGAGGAGATCGACATGTTCGAGGCCGACGGCATCACCACCAAGAACCTCAAGATTAGCGGCAATGCGCATGTCATCATGCCGTACCACATCGATCTGGATGGCGCCTTTGAGCAGAAGCTCGGCAAGAAGAACATCGGTACCACCAAGCGCGGTATCGGTCCGTGCTATCAGGACAAGATGGCCCGCATTGGTCTGCGCATGCAGGACATGCTGGACGAGGTGCTGTTCCGCGACAAGCTGGAGACCGCTCTCGCCCGCGTGAACCCTGAGCTCGAGCTCATCTACAACCTGCCCGCCTACACCGTGGACCAGATTTGCGACGAGTACCTGCCCATGGCCGAGCGCCTGCGTCCCTACATCACCGAGACGAGCCTGCTGCTCAACAACATGATCGATGAGGGCAAGGACCTGCTGTTTGAGGGTGCCCAGGCGACGCTGCTCGACATCGACCACGGCACCTATCCGTACGTGACGTCTTCCAACTGCACCGCCGGCGGCGCCATTACCGGCTCCGGCGTGGGCATGAAGAACGTCGACCGCGTGCTGGGCGTCATGAAGGCCTATATCACCCGCGTCGGTTCGGGCCCCATGCCCACCGAGCTTTCCTATGAGTCCGAGGCTGGTCACACGCTGACCGAGGAGGGCTATGAGTACGGCGTGACCACCGGTCGCCGTCGTCGCTGCGGCTGGTTCGACGGCCCCATCGCCAACTACGCCTCGCGCGTCAACGGCCTCACCGATATCGCCCTGACCAAGCTCGACGTGCTTTCGGCTTTCGACACCATCAAGGTGTGCGTGGCCTACGACGTCGATGGCGAGCGCTACACCAGCGTGCCCGAGCATCAGGTGCGCTTTGAGCACGCCAAGCCCATCTACGAGGAGCTCCCCGGCTGGAAGTGCGACATCACCGGTTGCCGCAGCTTTGACGAGTTGCCGCAGGAGGCTCAGGACTACGTGGCGTTTATCGAGGATCTGGCACACACCCGCGTGACGTTCATTGGCGTTGGCGCTGGTCGCGAGCAGATCATCAACCGATTCTGGAAGTAATCGGGACTATTTGGTTATTGCGATATACCCCTTTGCAGCCCGGACGGGCGGCCGAGGGGTATATTTGCTTGCAAAGGGCTCGCGCGGAGCGGGCCATTCATCCATAGAGGAGGCACCCTTGAAGGCGGACACTCAAACCATCGACATCCTGTTGTTGGGCAGCGGCGGCCGTGAGCATGCTTTGGCAGCTAAGCTCGCAGCATCACCGCGCGCCGGCAAGCTCTACATCGCGCCGGGCAACGGCGGCACCGCGAGCTGCGGCGAGAACGTTGTTCTCGACGACTGCGATCCTGCGGCCGTGGCGGCGTTTGCGCAGAGTCACGGATGCGGACTCGTGGTAATTGGCCCCGAGGCTCCGCTCGTGGCGGGCGTGGCCGACGCCGTGCGCGCGGCAGGTATTCCCTGCTTTGGCCCGGGTGCCGAGGGCGCCCAGATGGAGGGTTCCAAGCTGTTCTCCAAGCAGCTCATGGAGCGCGCCGGTATCCCGACGGCAGCCTATGGTTCGTTTACCGACGAGGCTTCGGCTCTCGCCTACGTGCGCGAGCAGGGCGCTCCGCTGGTCGTGAAGGCCGACGGCCTTGCCGCGGGCAAGGGCGTTATCGTGGCGACCGAACTTGAGCAGGCCGAGGAGGCCGTGCGCGAGTGCTTTGGCGGCACCTTTGGCGATGCCGGCAATACCGTGGTCATCGAGGAGATGCTCGTTGGTCCCGAGTGCTCGCTTTTGGCCTTTACCGACGGCAAGACCGTGCGCCCCATGGCCACCTCGCAGGACCACAAGCGCGCACTCGAGGGCGACAAGGGCCCCAACACCGGCGGCATGGGCGTCTACAGCCCGGTGCCCATCGTGACCGACGAGGAGCACGCCACCATGGTGGCGGTCATGGAGCAGACCGTGGCAGAGCTTGCTGCCGAGGGTATCGACTACCGCGGCTGCCTGTACGGCGGCTTTATGCTCACGCCTGCCGGCCCCAAGGTGCTGGAGTTCAATGCCCGCTTTGGCGATCCCGAGACGCAGGTCGTGCTGCCGCGCCTTAAGAACGACCTGGTCGAGGTCATGCTCGCCTGCGCCAACTGCGAGCTCGATCAGATTGAGCTCGACTGGCGTGACGAGTGGGCCGTGGCCGTTGTCCTGACGAGCGCGGGCTATCCCGGCAGCTACGAGAAGGGCAAGGTCATCACCGGTATCGCCGATGCCGAGGCCATGGAGAACGTGACCGTGTACCACGCGGGCACTGCCGTGGTGGACGGCCAGCTCGTGACCAATGGTGGCCGTGTGCTTGCCGTGACCGCTCTGGGCGATACGTTTGAGAACGCTCGCAACCTTGCCTACGAGGCCTGCGAGAAGATTGATTTTGAGGGTAAGACCCTGCGTCACGACATCGGCCTGCGCGCGCTGCGCGGCCGCGACGCCTGGGATGCCTAAAGTCCGAGAGGAATGAGACGGATGGACGAGAAGAACGAAGAGCTCGTGGATGCGCAGATCGTCGAGGAGGACAGCCGCGTGTATGGGCACGCCGAGGGCGAGCCTGGCGGCGAGGTCGCTGACGAGCCGGCGCTGGTGCTGGGCGATGACGACCCGCACGATGCCGAGCTGCACGAGAAGATTCTTTCGGAGGAGTGCGCCTGGAAGGGCAAGATCCTCGACGTCCACCGTCTTGAGGTTGAGCTGCCCAACGGTCGCCGCAGCGCCCGCGATATCGTTCGCCATCCGGGTGCGGCGGCCGTTGTGGCGCTGACCGAGAGCGGCAAGATCGTACTGGTGCGTCAGTACCGCACCGCTATCGACCGCGTGACGGTCGAGATTCCCGCCGGCAAGCTCGATCCAGGCGAGGACCCGCTCGATTGCGCCAAACGCGAGCTGCATGAGGAGACGGGCTTTAGGGCTGGTCGCATTCGCTTTTTGACGTCGATTGTCACGTCCTGCGGTTTTTGCGACGAGATCATTCACATCTACTTGGCTACCAAGCTGGAGTTTGATGCGCCCAACCCCGATGATGACGAGTTTGTCAACGTGGACCTGGTGCCGCTGCACGAGTTGATCGACGCCGTACTCGACGGCAAGATCGAAGACGCCAAGACCGTCGTAGGCGCCTTGGCCTGTGACAGCATCGCACACAGGCTGGGCGGAACTGAGCTTTAAAAGCGAGGGCGACCCTGGGGCAAACACTACTGATTATTTGCCCCAGGGTCTTACGTTATTGTTTTATCTCCGAGGACTGCATGTTTAAGAGGTTTCTTTCGTATTACGAGCCCCAGATGGGGCTTTTTGTTGCTGATACTGTTTGTGCTCTGGTGCTTGCCGCCATTGACCTGGCGTTCCCCATTATCCTGCGCAATTTGACCGGTGGGCTGTTTACTCAGGGTCAGGCTGCCATTATGCAGGCGCTCGGCATGATCGCGGTGGGCTTGGTGCTGATGTATGCCGTCCGCTGCGCTTGTCGCTACTTTGTGAGCTATTGGGGTCACGTGATGGGCGCGCGCATGGAGTCCAAGATGCGCGAGGACCTGTTTGACCAATATGAGCGCTTTAGCTTTGCGTACTTCGACCGCAACAGCTCGGGCGACATGATGAGCCGCGTGGTCAACGACCTGTTCGATATCTGCGAGGCGGCGCACCACGTGCCCGAGTGGATCATCATCTGCGGCATCGAGATCATCGGCTCGTTTGTGATCCTCTTTACCATCGCCCCGGTGCTGGCGCTCGCCATGGCCGTGGTGACGGCAGCGTTTGCGGTCATCATGTTTTGGCAGAACATGCGCATGCGCGAGGTCTTTAGCGACAACCGCAAAAAGATCAGCGGCATCAATGCGCAGCTGCAGGATTCGCTGGCGGGCATGCGCGTGGTCAAGAGCTTTGCCAATGAGGAGACCGAACGCTTCAAGTTCCGCGCCTCCAACAATCGCTATCTTTCGTCCAAGGAGAACATGTATCACGCCATGGGCGTCTACACTGCGACGTATGGCCTGCTCTCGGGCGTGCTATACGTAATCGTGGTGCTGCTGGGCGGCTGGCTGGTCGCCCAGGGGCAGCTGCAGGCGGTCGATATGGCGACCTTTGCACTCTATATTTCGCTGTTCTGCACGCCGCTCGAGACACTCGTCAATTCGGCCGAAACGTATCAGAAGGCTATCGCCGGCTTTAAGCGTATGGACGAGGTGCTCTCGACCGCGCCTGATATCCAGGACAAGCCGGGCGCCACGGATCTGCAGGTGACCGCCGGCGCCGTGGATTATCACGACGTGTGCTTTAACTACGAGGACGTTGAGCTGGGCGAGGGCGATGCCGACGAGCGTCCCGTTATCGACCATATGAATCTGTCCATCAAGCCCGGGCAGACCATCGCTTTGGTTGGCCCTTCGGGCGGTGGCAAGTCCACGACCTGTTCGCTGCTGCCGCGCTTTTATGACGTGGCTGCCGGATCCATTAGCATCGACGGCCAGGACGTGCGCGATGTGACGCAGCAGAGCCTGCGCCGTGCCATCGGCCTGGTGCAGCAGGATGTCTACCTGTTTGACGGAACAATCGGCGAGAACATCGCCTACGGCAAGCCGGGCGCCACGGCAGAAGAGATCGCCGAGGCCGCCCGCCGTGCCAATATCGATGCCTTTATCGAGTCGCTTCCACAGGGCTATGACACGGTCGTGGGCGAGCGCGGCAGCCGTCTTTCGGGCGGACAGAAGCAGCGCGTTGCCATCGCGCGCGTGTTTCTCAAGAACCCCAAGATCCTGATTTTGGACGAGGCGACGAGTGCTTTGGATAACGAGAGCGAGGAGGCGGTGCAGGAGTCACTCGAAGAGCTGGCACGCGGCCGCACCACGATTATCATCGCCCACCGTCTCTCGACTATTAAGCATGCCGATGAGATTGCGACCGTTGAGCATGGTCGCGTTGTGGAGCGTGGCGCGCACGAGGAGCTTCTCGCCCGTGGCGGCACCTATGCCCGTTACTATCGAATGCAGTTCGAAGGTGCGCGTGCGCACGAGCTCGACTGATTGATATGACAGGAAGTTTATGGCTGACAAGAACCCTTTGACTCCGGAAGAAGTGACGGAGTTATTCTCCGAAATCGATGCATCCGGTGTCTTGGATCCCACGCTTGCCAAAAAGCGAACCGAGCGCATGCGTGAGAAGGAGGCTGCGGCCAAGCGCGGTGACAAAGCGGCGCTAGCGCAGCTGCGTAGCGAGGACCGCGCGAGCCAGGCAAAACATATCGACCCGCTGTCCGAGGACGATCCTTCGGGCTCGCAGGTGAGCCATACCATTACGAAGACCGCGATGGCCGTGGTCATCGGTATTCTGGTGCTGATCGTGGGCATGCAGATCGGTTACGGCGTGATGCGCCGTCTGAATACCGCCAACCTGTCCGAGAGCGTTTCGGTGGATACCGTCTCGACCGCGCTCAAGGGTGGACTCGAATGGGGCAACGGCTTTACGCAGTTCCCGCTCGATTTTTCTGTCGACGAGGCCGATGAGCGCACGGGCACGGTTGAGGTGACGGTGTTGGACACGTCGTCTGCCAATGAGCTCGAGCTGCTGTCCAACGGGCAGATCCAGGCCGCGGCGCTTGCGACCAACGCCCTGCTCAACGACAAGATTGACCGCGTGGTGTATAACGTTCACGCCTATATCGACGAGGATAGCAACATTCAGCACGATTCCTTTTTTGGCATGTTCCCCGCGCGGGGTCATCAGAGCGCCATTTTGACGTTTGTGTGGACCAAGAGCTCATCCAACGCCACGAGTATCGACTGGAAGATGCGCATCGTAAGCATGGACGACACCATTGCCGAGCGCATTCAAAAACAGGTGAACTCGGTTTCGTCGCTGATCGAGGACCCGGTGGTGAGCCAGACCAAGATTGACGAGGAAAAGGCCGAACGTGACCTGGAGCATCGTCTGCATGGCCGCGAGATTTTCCGCGGCGGCAAGCCCGATCGCTTACCGTCCGATCTGCTGGAACAGGACAAGAAAAAGTAAGACGCCGTCATCCCGCGTGAGCCACAAGCCCCGCGGGATGATTTTTAATCCCCGTCCCAGAAAAATCATTATGCATAGAAAGTCATAATTATCATTTCGTAAACATTTCGATGAAATTAACGCCATGAGGCATGCTTGCGGTTACAATACCGCGAGGCCTAACTACACACCTTTAAGCCGGTCCTGTGAGACCGGGAAGGAGAATTATGGCGAACAACCATACCGCGGGCGCTGCCGCCCGCACCTTCGCGCCCAGCGAGCTTTGCCAGCGTATGCTGGCCAAAACCAGCAAGGGCACCTGCGGTCCCTGTATCCTGTATCTTGAGGATGGGACCATTTTTTATGGACGTGCATGCGGCGCCGAGGGCACCGCGACCGGCGAAGTCTGCTTCAACACCTCGCTCGAGGGCTACTTTGAGGTTATGACCGACCCGAGCTATGCCGGCCAAATCGTAACCATGACCTATCCGCAGATCGGCAACTACGGCATCGACGAGACCGACGTCCAGTCGGCTTTCCCCGGCGACGCCGCTCGCCCCGCAAGCGCTCCGGCCATGCGCGGCATGATCGTTCGCGACATGTGCGCCACGCCTTCCAACTGGCGCTCGGCTGTCAGCGTGCCGGAGTATCTGCGTGTTCACGGCATCGTTGCCATTGAGGGCGTCGATACTCGCGCCCTGGTGCGTCACCTGCGCGACAACGGTTCCAAGATGGGCATTATCTCGACTGAGATTTTCGACGTCGATGAGCTTGCCGAGCGTCTTGCCGCAGCACCCACGTTGGTGGGCGAGAACCTGGTCAAGACCGTGAGCTGCCCCGAGGCACATGAGTTTGCAGCTTCCGACCTGCCTGCCACGCATGACTTTGCGCTTGCCCCTGCCGCTCCTTCCCGCCACAACGTGGTCGCCTACGACTGCGGCGTGAAGCGCGGCATTCTGGAGGGCCTCGTCCGCGCCGGCTGCGACCTTACCGTCGTGCCGTGGGACACGCCCGCGAGTGAGGTGCTCGACATGAACCCCGACGGCGTCTTTTTGTCCAACGGCCCCGGCGACCCCGATGCCGTGGTGGAGACCTACGAGCAGGTGCAGCAGCTGATCGGCAAGGTTCCGGTCTTTGGCATTTGCCTGGGTCACCAGATGATCAGCCTTGCCTGCGGTGCTCAGATGGAAAAGCTCAAGTTCGGTCACCGTGGCGGTAACCAGCCGGTTATGAACCTGGTGAGCCGTCGCGTGGAGATCACCGCGCAAAACCATGGTTTTGGCCTGCTGTTCCCCAGCTTGGGCAAGCTCATCCCCGAACTCTCCGGCGGCGAGACCGAGCACGCGGCCGATGGCGACCTGCGCGCCTGGGTGCGTCGCGGCATCGCGCCGGTCGTGATGAACGAGCGTTTCGGCCGCATTCGCCTGACGCACGTGAACCTCAACGACGGCACTGCCGAGGGCATCCAGCTGCTCGACGCCCCGTGCTTCTCGGTCCAGTACCACCCCGAGGCCTCGCCCGGCCCCACCGATGCCCACTATCTCTTTACCGCCTTTACGCGACTCATGGACGGCGAGGAGAACTACCTGGACATCGACACCGCGAAGGACCGCCT
>CATYZK010000045.1 GCA_958415665.1 uncultured Collinsella sp.
GCGTCGCCGAGGCACGGTCGAGGGTCAGATAGTCGAGTCCGACATCGACCAGAAAGCGCAGGCGCTCCAGGATTTCCTTAACGATGCGCCCGCCGATAAATTGTTGGCGCTCGGTAAGCTCCAAGCCCTCAAAAAACTCGAGCGACTCGCGGCACGATAGGCAGCAGACCTCGTAAATGGACTTACCGCCTACGGTAACGGCGAGCATCTCGGGGCGCAGACGAGCACCATGGCAACTCGAGCACGGCTCCTCGCGGATGTACTTCTCCAAGCGCGCCTTGGTGTTCTCATTCGTCGTCTCGGTATAGCGCTCGTACAGGATATTGCGCACACCCGAGAACTTGGTGTCCCACTGGCTGCGGCGTCCATCGAGCTTTTGATAGTCGACCGAAATCTTCTGGTCGCCCATGCCGTCTAAAAACGCGCGACGCACCCGCGGAGGCAGATCCTCCCACGGCGTATCGACGCTCACCTTGAAGTGTTTACAGACCGCAGCGAAAATCTGCGGATAGTAGTTTGAGTTACCAAACAGGCTGCCAAAGACCCCGTCGGCGATCGACTTCGAGGGGTCTTCGATTAGGGCCTCGGCATCGACCGTCTTCTTAAAGCCCAGTCCATCGCACTCGGGGCACGCGCCATAGGGCGCGTTGAACGAGAAATCACGCGGCTGCAGGTCATCGATGGAGTGTCCATGCTCCGGGCACGCTAACGCCAGCGAATACTCCAGCAACTCGCCTTCGGTCCCCTCGGGAGCGTCGCGGTCGGGCAGCAAGTATACGTTCACATTGCCGTGCGCCAGCGCAGTCGCCTGTTCAACGGACTCGGCAATACGGCCCAGCGAGTTCTCGCGAATCACGATGCGGTCGACCACGACCTCGATATCGTGCTTGAATTTCTTATCCAAATCGATAGGGTCATCAAGCGAGCGAACCTCGCCGTCGACACGCACGCGGCTAAAGCCCTCGGCGCGAAGGTCCTCAAACAGCTTGGTGTACTCGCCTTTTCGCCCGCGTACCACCGGTGCCAGCACAAACGCGCGGCGGCCCTCCCCCGCCGCCAAGACCTTGTCGGCAACCTGATCGGTCGTCTGACGCTCAATGACACGGCCGCATTCGGGACAGTGCGGGGTGCCCACACGGGCGAACAGCAGGCGCAGATAGTCATAAATCTCGGTTACGGTGCCAACCGTCGAGCGCGGGTTCTTGGATGTCGTCTTTTGATCAATTGAGACAGCCGGCGAAAGGCCGTCGATTGAATCCAAGTCGGGTTTGTCCATCTGGCCCAAGAACTGGCGCGCATAACTCGAAAGGCTCTCGACGTATCGACGCTGGCCCTCGGCATAGATAGTGTCGAATGCCAGCGAACTCTTGCCCGAGCCAGAAAGACCGGTAATGACCACGAGTTGGTCACGCGGAATGGAAACATCGATATCACGGAGGTTGTGCTCACGAGCGCCGCGAATAACGATAGAAGAATCAGACATGGAAGCTCCTTGCCTCCTATTGCATCGAATCATACTGTCGATGAGTTTAGCGCACTCGACGCGCACAGATGTTCGTAATACAAGATTCGCAGACCTTTAGCTTTGCGTATCGGGCGCTTTGTTTCTCGAAATGCCGTGGAAAGGTTACAGTAATCTAATACTGAACTTAATTTGCTGTACCAGAGGAACGTCCATGACCGAAGATATCCCCCTTGAAATCACTTCGAGCGACATGGCCAATCTGCCCATATTCATCGCCGTCCTTATCGTGGCCGCCGTCGTCGTGCGCGTGTATTTTTCAATCAAACGCAACGAAAAGCCACCCATTGCCCGCGTCTTTTGGTGCGCGACGCTCCTCATCCCGCTCGGCGTGGTAGCTGCATGGGTTACGAATCAATTGCTCGTAAATGAGGGCAGCTCCCTATGGGTCCTTTCTTATTCGGCGCTCGGTGCTGCCGCCGTCATGCTTCTTGTCGAGCCCTTGGTTTCGGGACTTATCGACCAAACCGACCTTACGACGGGAACGGTTGCCTGTATTTGCCGTGACATCCTTGTCATCGCCGCCGTTTCAGCGCTCTCGTTCGTTTCACTCGAAATTGCCTGCAACGAAACGTTCTATCGCATTCCCGCCAACTCATTCGGGTTTTCCGTCGGGTTGCTCGCGACGGTTCTGCTCTCCTTTTATTTGCTGGGACAGCGTCATGGAGGCGTCATGGCCCTCGTGCCCGTCGTCTGTTGCATCCTTGGCATTGCCGAGCACTTCGTCATAACGTTTAAAGGCGAAGCCATCCTGCCAAGCGATATCTTGGCCCTTGGCACCGCAATGGAAGTGAGCGAGGGATACGAGTTTACCTTTACCGCCGGAATCGTAACCTCTCTCGCCCTGCTGGAGATTTCCCTGGGGCTTCTTTCGCTCATCCGACCGCGAAAGCTCCGTACGCCCACCCATGTCTTCCCCGCTATCGCCGCTAACCTCTGTGCTTTTCTGCTAGTGACCGTTGTGGGGCTCTCAGGCTTTTCCAACATCGACTTGGAGCAGGCGCTGGATTTTGGATTTGACCGTTGGCAGCCCATCACCACGTATGCGTCTCAGGGTTTTATCACTTCGTTCACCGAAATGGTCAACGAGTTGCCCATTGAGAAGCCCGAAGACTATACGCCCGATGAGGCGCAGAGCATCGAGCAGGAGCTCGCCGCCGTCTACGACAGCACATATGGCTCGAGCGAACAGCGCGCGGCGGCCGTTGCCCAGTTCAATGAAATCAAGCCGACGATTGTTGCCGTCATGAACGAGAGTTTTAGCGACCTTTCGTGCTTTGAGCAGCTCCAGACGGCCGGGTACACCGGCCCCGCATTCTACAACTCGCTTCCCGACACACTTGTTCGCGGCACCATGCTCGCTTCGGTCGCCGGTGGCGGAACGGCGAACTCCGAATTCGAATTTTTGACCGGAGCGACAACGGCCTTTGTCGGATTAGGCAAAATCCCCTATCAGCTGTATCAGATGAATGGCGTCAACAGCCTGGCAAAGGACCTTAAAGAGCTTGGGTATACCGCTACCGCTATGCACCCGCAAAACCAGGTCAACTACCATCGCGATAAAATCTATCAGCAGCTGGGCTTTGGAGACTTTCTTTCAATCGGCGATTTCGAAGGTGCGCCCTATTACCATGCCGGCGTATGCGACTACGCCACCTACGACAAGATACTCGACCTGCTTAGAACCGACGAAGCCCCGCAGTTCATCTTTGACGTCACGATGCAAAATCACGGCGGCTACGACTATGGCACCGTTCCCGCCGAAGAGCTGACAAACTATTGGGTCGAGGGAGCCAGTGAGGGTGCCAACAGCGCGCTCAACACCTATCTCACCTGCATCAACGCATCCGACCGGGACCTCGAGTACTTTATCAACGAGCTCCGCAATATCGGCAGACCGGTTGTTCTTGTCTTTTTTGGCGACCATCAGCCGAGCGCCGCAACGACTCTCAACGACGAGCTGTACCCTCAGGAAGATACGGCAAGCCACGCTTTCCGTATCTATCAGTCGACATATCTCGTCTGGGCTAACTATGAGATCGCCGGCAATACCGAGCTCAACGTCTACGACACCGTCGGGGCAAACGAGATTGCAGCCATTACCCTTAATAAGATCGGCGCCCCGCTCACCAATTACCAAAAGGCCCTGCTAGCGACAAGGTCAGATGTGCCCACCATCAATGTCGCCGGCTATCTCGGTGCCGACGGGCTGCGCTACGACTTGGAATCGGAAGACAGCCCCTACGCCTCGACGATCGACAAGCTGCAGCGCATGCAATACCTCGAGTTCGCCAGCAAAGTTCAGTAAGCCCGCCCATTCGTTTGGACCCATCGTATTGCAAGCACGCTCGGCCCAAACGCATCGCAAATGACTCCCGCTCGCAAACGAGGGTACAATGACGCTCGTGTCACATCGCGGGGCCCCGGCCCCAGCATATACAAAGGAGTCATACATGGGTTGCGAACACGCACAGGCCGCCGGCGGACAAACGTCGCCGTCGCAATTTAAGGAGAACACGCTGTCCGAGGTCAAGCGCGTCATCGCCGTGCTTTCCGGCAAGGGCGGTGTCGGCAAGTCATTTGTCACCGGTGCCATCGCCACCGAGCTTGCCCGTCACGGCCACAAGGTCGGCGTCCTCGATGCCGACATTACCGGTCCCTCTATCCCCAAGATGTTCGGTATGAGCGGACGCCACGTCCATGCCCTTGGCAACCTTATGCTGCCCGAAATCTCCGAGCACGGCGTCAAGGTCATGAGCTCCAACCTGCTGCTCCAAAACGAGACCGACCCCGTCCTTTGGCGCGGTCCGGTCATCGCAGGCGCCATTAGGCAGTTCTGGAGCGAGACCTCGTGGGGCCCCATCGACTACCTGCTGGTCGACATGCCTCCGGGAACAGGCGACGTCGCGCTCACCGTCTTCCAGTCGCTGCCCGTCGACGGCATCGTCATCGTCACGAGCCCGCAGGATCTGGTCTCGATGATCGTCGCCAAGGCGGTCAACATGGCCGAGAAGATGAACGTCCCCATTCTGGGCATTGTCGAGAACATGAGCTATATTGAGTGCCCCGACTGCGGCAAGAAGATCGAGGTCTTTGGCAAGAGCAAGCTCCCCGAGGTCGCAGAGCGCTATAACCTCGACATCTTGGGCAAGCTTCCCATTAATCCGGCACTCGCCGAGGCCTGCGATAAGGGCGAGGTCGAGACCGCACTGCCCGATGGCATGTTGCCCAAGGCAGTCTCTGCCGTCGAGGCCATTACCCCGCACGAGACCGACGAGGCCTAAGTGAACACGAGCGCCTTCTATGACGTCCTGGTAATCGGCGGCGGGGCTTCAGGCCTCGCCGCCGCCATTACGGCCGCACGCGCTGGCAAAAGCGTCTGCATCGTTGAGCGCGATGTCGCCTGCGGCCTTAAGCTCCTTGCGACCGGCAACGGCCGCTGCAACCTCTCCAACGAATCGATTGATCCACAGCGGTATAACCACCCCGCATTCGTCGAATCCGTTATGGGCCCCCAGCCCGAACAAGAGCTTATGGGTTTCTTCTCCTCGCTGGGCATCATGACAACCTCCGAGGAAGGCCGGCTGTACCCGCGCTCCCTTCGCGCCGAATCGGTGCACGACGCGCTTCTCAGCGTTTGCGACCGCCTAGGCATCACCTTAATCTGCGGAGCCAACGTTGCCTCGGCGCACAAAGCTTCCGAAGGCTGGGCACTCCAAATAGACCGTCCAGTGCGGGCACTCAAGGCAAAAAAGCACGATGACCGAAAATCGGAGCTCCGCTCGCTTCGGAAAGCGCTCACCGATGTCCCTCGCAAGAACGAGGCCCTGCAGGCACATGCCGTAATTATCGCAACGGGCGGCAAACCCACCGGTATCGCCGATACGTTTCGCCTCCCCCTCACTTCGCTGCGCCCCATCCTCTGCCCCGTATCGGCAACGGTCGTTGGCGATCGGGCGGCACTCAAGACGTTGGATGGCCTGCGCGTCCGTGCCCGCTTGACGCTCGCCCGCAATCATAATGAGCTCTGGCACGAAGACGGTGAGGTGCTGTTTCGAACCTTCGGTATCTCGGGCGTCGCTGTCTTCAACCTCTCTCGTCGTATCCAGCACGGCGATACGATCCTGCTCGACGTTTTCCCCGACCTCTCCAAAGACGAGTTGCTCGATATGCTCAACCGGCGCGTTGAGCTGCTCGGCGGCTTTTCGCCCCGCGACCCCCGTTGGCTCGACGGCATGCTCGCCCCGCAACTCTCCCGCGTCGTCTGCACAGCGTTCGAGCAGTGCCATCCAGGCTCCAACGATGTCATCCACCTGGTCTCGATCCTCAAACACTTTAAGTTGCTCGTCGAGGGAACAGCCGAGGAGCGCTCAGCGCAGGTCACGCGTGGTGGCATATCTGTCGAGAGCATCTCAACACCCAGCCTACGCGCGCGCAGCGTTGTCGACGCCCCGCTTTACGTCTGCGGTGAAGCGCTCGACATCGACGCCGATTGCGGAGGCTTTAACCTTGCGTGGGCCTGGATCTCGGGCATTCGCGCTGCAAGCAGCCTGTAGCCGCGCAGTCTATAATCAAAAACGCATTCGGGCCGTCTGGGATACCGGACGGCCTCTTTCTTGCCTCTAAGGAGACCTCGATGATCGAAATCGCCCAAGTCAACGCGTCGCTCGATGAAGCCGGCGATGAAAATGCCTGCCTCATTGTTGGCAAGCGAGTCGCCAAGCGCGTCTTACGTTGCAAGGACTCCGAGATCAAGTCCATCGAGCTCCACCGCAAGTCAATCGACGCTCGCAAAAAACGAGACGTCCATTTTATCCTGAGCTTTCGTGTTGAGCTGACTAGTCCCCACCTCGAGCGAGAAGCGGTCGACAGCGTTGCCGAGCGTGACCGCTCGCGCGTACGCGCGATAGAAGACGATGAGTCTTCATTCCCCTCCCCCGCCTCCGACGCACCTCAAGAACGCCCTGTCGTTGTCGGCGCCGGATGCGCCGGCCTTTTCGCTGCGCTTACGCTCGCCGAAGCAGGTCTTAAGCCCTTGCTCATCGAGCGCGGCGACCCGGCATTTCGCCGCTCGCGGGCGATCGACCTCTTTCTAAAGGAGCGCATCCTCGACCCCGAGAGCAATATCCAGTTTGGCCTGGGCGGCGCGGGGACTTTCTCGGACGGCAAGCTCAATACGGGAACCAAAAATCCCGCCCATCGCCTTATCCTCGAAACCTTCGTCGAGGCGGGCGCGCCCCGCGATATTCTGTGGGATGCCAAGCCGCACATTGGCTCCGACATCCTTCCCACGGTTGTCACCGCTATATCCCAGCGCATCGAGCAGCTCGGAGGTGTCGTCCGTTATCGAACGAAGCTCGTCGACATTCGCATCGACACGTCTGGCGCCATCACCGGTATTGATGTCCAACCGTCCCAAGACGCCGCTTGCGAGCCAATCGAGACAAAGCACCTCATCCTCGCCTGCGGGCATTCTGCTCGCGATATTTTTGAGCTCCTTAAGGGCCACAACGTGGCCCTCGCACAAAAGACCTTTGCCATGGGCGTTCGCATCGAGCATCCGCAGCGCGACATCGACCGAGTCCAATACGGAGCCTCGGCGGGACATCCTGCCCTCGGAGCAGCCCCTTACAAGCTCGTCGCCCATCTTCCCAACGGCCGCAGCGTGTTCTCGTTTTGCATGTGCCCCGGCGGGCAGGTTGTCGCCGCCTCTTCCGAGCAGGGCCACCTGTGCGTCAACGGCGCCAGTCTCAATGCCCGCGACGGACGCAACGCAAATGCCGCCCTGCTCGTTAACGTCACACCCGAGGACCTTCCCAACGATGACCCGCTCGCCGGCATCGAGCTCCAGCGTGCCTGCGAGGCGGCCGCCTATCGCCTGGGCGGTTCCAACTGGAACGCACCGGCACAGCTCGTCGGAGATTTCCTCGCAGGACGTGCCAGCAAGGCACCCGGAAAGGTAAAGCCCACCTATCCGCTCGGTGTGACCTGGACGGCAATTGACGAAGCCCTGCCGCAGCATATCGTCGAGTCGCTCCGCCTAGGACTTCCCCTACTCGGAAAAAAGCTACGAGGCTACGACCGCTCCGATGCTGTTCTTACCGGCGTGGAGACTCGCTCGAGCTCACCGGTCACCGTCACCCGAGACCGAACATGCCATGCCGTGTCGACCCCGGGCCTCTACCCTTGCGGTGAGGGAGCTGGATATGCCGGCGGCATCATGAGCGCCGCCACCGACGGCATTCGTTGTGCCGAAGCCCTGATCGCAGACCTCTAACGCACGAATTCCAGCGCGCAAAAGACGCATGCCCCGAGCTCCGTAGGGAACTCGGGGCATGTTCGCTATTTCTTAAACCGTGCACCCTGGCGTTTTCTGCCCGATGCGAACGTGGAACCCTTGCGGGCCTGCGAACGTAAGCGCTCAATCGTCTCGTCCTCAGACGCGCCCTCGAGCATCGCCCGAATCTGAACGACGGCATCGCGCAGGCGCGCCGCCTCCTCAAAGTCCATGGCGGCAGAAGCGTTACGCATATCCTCTTCCATGGTTTCGACGATCCGCACAAGCTCGTCATGCGGCAGTTCTTCCAACTGCTCCGCAAGTGTCTGCTCGGGCGCCACCGTTTCCGGCACGCCACCCTCGCCCGACTCATCGGGCGTATAGAATGCGCCATGGCCAAGAGAGTCGCCCTTCGAGCGCCCCTTGGAACCCACGGTTTTTTCGGCCTCGGCAATAAAACTTGAGATGTCGTTGATGGCCTTGCGCACCGTCTTGGGCACAATGCCATGCTCTTCGTTATATGCCATCTGAATCTCGCGACGGCGCTGCGTCTCCTCGATGGCCTCATTCATCGAATCGGTCACAACGTCCGCATACATGATGACTTCGCCATCGGCGTTACGGGCCGCGCGGCCAATCGTCTGAATCAGCGAACGGCGGTTGCGCAAGAAGCCTTCCTTATCGGCATCGAGAATTGCCACCAGTGAGACCTCGGGAAGGTCTAGGCCCTCGCGAAGCAGGTTGATGCCAACGAGAACATCGATCTTGCCCTCGCGCAGCGTTCGCAGGATCTCGACACGGTCCATCGTCGCTGTATCGGAGTGCATGTAATTGACCTTAATGCCGGCATCAAGCAGATGGTCGGTCAGGTCCTCGGCCATGCGCTTGGTGAGCGTGGTCACCAGCACGCGCTCCTTGCGGGCAACGCGCTCGCGAATCTCGTCCTCAAGATCGTCAATCTGCCCACGAACCGGACGCACATCGATCTTGGGGTCGAGCAGACCGGTCGGACGAATAATCTGCTCCACGTCGTTTTGGCTCACCCGCAGCTCGTAGTCGCCCGGCGTGGCCGAAACATAGATAAACTGGGGTATCCTCGCCTCAAACTCATCGAAACGAAGCGGGCGATTATCGAGTGCCGAGGGCAGGCGAAAACCGTGTTCCACCAGCGTTACCTTACGCGAGCGGTCGCCTTCATGCATGCCGCGGATCTGCGGCACCGTCACATGGCTCTCGTCGATGATACAGAGCATGTCCTTAGGAAAGTAATCGATCAGGGTAAACGGCGGCTCACCCGGCTTGCGACCGTCCAGATGACGCGAGTAGTTCTCGATGCCGTTGCAAAAGCCCATCGTCTCGAGCATCTCAAGATCATAATCGGTGCGCTGCTGCAGACGCTGCGCCTCGAGCAACTTGTCGGTCGCCTTGAGCTCCGCCACGCGCTTCTCGCACTCTTCGCTGATCGATTTCAGAGCCGCCTTGACCTTCGGCTTCTCGGTCACGTAGTGCGATGCCGGCCATACGGGGATGGCCTCGTACTCTCGAAGCATCTCTCCGGTGACCTCATCGATCTCGGCAATCAGCTCGACCTCGTCGCCAAAGAACTCAAACCGCAACGGATGCTCGGCATAAGGCGGATACACGTCGACAACATCGCCGCGCACGCGGAACGTGCCGCGTGCCAGGTCATAGTCATTGCGATCATATTGAATGTCGATAAGTGCATGGATAAAGTCATCGCGCTCGAGCGGCACCTTCTTGTCGACGTTTGGAGCCAGACCCGCATAGTCCTCAGGAGAGCCAATGCCATAGATACACGAGACCGATGCGACAACAATCACATCGCGTCGAGAGAGCAGTGACGCGGTCGCCTGATGGCGCAGCATCTCGACCTCTTCGTTAATCGAGGAGTCTTTCTCGATATATGTATCGCTTTGCGGTACATACGCCTCGGGCTGATAGTAGTCGTAGTACGAGACAAAGTAGACCACAGCGTTGTTGGGAAAGAACTCTTTGAGCTCGCTCGCAAGCTGAGCGGCGAGCGTTTTATTGGGAGCCATGACCAGCGTCGGCTTCCCCAGGGCCTCAATAGTCTTAGCCATCGTGAAAGTCTTGCCCGAACCAGTCACGCCCAGCAAAACCTGATAGCGATCTCCGTCCCTCACACCCTGCACAAGCGACTCAATGGCCTTAGGCTGAGAACCTGCAGGCTCATAAGGAGATACAACCTTAAATGGCACCTCAGAGCCCTCAACGCCAAAACGTTTGAGCTCTCCTCCAACACGCTCAACTTCAAATTCCGCCATGGATACTCCTAACTCATATATCTGCAGTATACGCAGGCGGCAGGCATAGTCCTATACGAACCGATCGGGATAGAGGGTCTTATAGCGAACCCAGGCATTATTGACACGAATCAGATAAGCCTGAGTTTCAGGGAAGGTAATCGCATTATGGAGTGACGTGTTCTGCTGCGCCCATCCGTCGACATTGCCCATACCGGCGTTATAGGCGGCAATGGCACTGTCAGTCGACCCGTTAAAATACGCTAGAAGATACGAAAGATACGCACAGCCAAACTCGATATTCGTAGCCGGATCGTTAAGGTTGTCGGCCGAATACTCGTCACCATCGACAAGGCCCTTGGCGATCATATCCTGAGCAGTCACGGGCATCAGCTGCATCAATCCCTGAGCACCCTGATTCGATTCGGCCTTGGGATCCCAATTCGATTCAGACTTAATGACAGCGCACACCAGATACGGATCCAGATTATGCGAAATACTGGATTGCTTTACATATGCCTCGTAGTCAATCGGATACAGCGGCTTAAAGAAAACAGCAGGAGCATACGAGTAGATGAGCGAAATAAGGCCAAAGACGAACACAACGGCAAGTGGCGCCACGCGATACCACGTAAAGAAACGTGTCCTAGGCATCGGCCTCCTCCTTATCCACTACATCCCCGAAGCCATGGCGCACAAGCCATGCATCCAGTTGTTCAAAGAGCGAGTTGTCGCCCGCCGCATTATCGATTACCGTCGTAGCGAGATTGCAAAGCGAAGCCTCATCAGGTTGGCATGCAGAACGCGCATCAAAATCAGAGGGCTCCATACCACGATGAATAGCACGCCCGCGACGAACTGCTAAAGGAGCGCTGATAACCAGAATTTCATCAGCCAGGCCAAAAGCATCCTCAAAACCAGTCGGGGCAGAAACCTCGACAACCGCAAAGGGATAACGGGGGGACGAAACCGTGCAGCAAACCGGATCAAGAATCCTCAGTGACAGCTGCTCAATGAGAACGGGGTGCACAATGCTATTGAGCCTCGCGACCGCATCAGGAGAAACAAAAGCTCGAGAAGCGAGGATGTTACGGCGAACGCCGCCCTCCTCGTCCAAAATATCCCAGCCAAATTCTTCCGCGAGGGCATTGACGATATCGGAGCCTGGCACATACAGCGATTTGGCAAGCTCGTCCAGATCGATAACCATGGCGCCATGAGATTCGAGATAGCGGCAGGCAGTCGACTTACCCGAAGCAATATTGCCCAAGACAAAAACGGTAAACATCAAGTCCTCCCTAACGCCAATGGGAGTTATTATCGCGCAAATACAAAAGAAGGACTCAAAATACAGCCAAACAGTAAGACAAGCTAAAAGAAGGCGAGTTCTTGTATTACAGCTCTCTATAAAGCGCAAAAAAGGGGGAGGCCGCGAGGCCCCCCCTTCTCAGTTCAAGCGTACGGCTCGGTGCCGTCCACCGGTCAGCGGCGCCCTGGCCTCCCACGG
>CATYZK010000046.1 GCA_958415665.1 uncultured Collinsella sp.
GTTCTCGATGAGGCCCTCACCATAGATACGCTCTTGTCGGGCGAAATGTTTCAAATTCAAGCATGAAAAACCGACCAAAATAAACCTGTCCCTTATTGGCAAGGGATCAACGGAACGCAACAGGTTGAGCATACGCAAGCGAGCGGCCCCCAGAGCGTACAAGGTGGCATGAAAAAGGCAGGGCATTGACCTTTTGGTCATGCCCTGCCTTTTGAATGACAGATTGTAGCTCTGGGGGCCGCGCAGCGACGGAGGTTGCCGCCGTTCGTTAGAACGGCGGAACTAGTTACTCCTCGTCGTTGTCCTTTGCCTCTTCGGCGTCGTCGGTGTCCACGAGCTGGTTGAGCAGCTCGTCGAGGGAAGCCATGTCCTCGTTGATGGCACCGTTGGCAGGAGCCTTCTTGTCGTCGATCGGGGCGCCCAGGAGCTCCTCGTCGGCGTCGGCGTGATGCGTCGGCGTGGCGGAGGTGCCCAGCAGAATGTCGTCCGGACCGTCGGGGCTAAAGACCATCTGCAGCAGCTGCGAGAGGTCTTCCTCGTCGGCAACGTCGTCGTTGTTCTCGAGGATGTAGAGCAGGTCGTGGGCCTCCAGGCCGTCACGGAGCTCCTCGATCGCCTTGGCACCGATGCCATCGATGCGCAGCAGATCCTCCTCGGACTTGCCGACCAGGTCGCCGACCGTCTCGATGCCGACCTCGCTGAACTTGTTGGTCCAGCGCTGCGACACGCCCAGGTCGTCGAACAGGTACAGGCGAGCCTTCTCGGCGGAGATGGTGTGGCCGTTGCGGGTGAACGAACCGTCAGCACCACCGAACTCGTCGTAGCCGGCCCAGTCGAGCTGCTGCGGGAGCTGCTCGTCCAGGTCCTTGAGCTCCACAGGAGCCCACTCGGGCAGCGACTTGGCGTTGGGCGAAGCCGGACCGTCGATGTCGACATAGCCGTCGGCCGTGCGATACGTCAGCTTGGCGTTGGCGTACGGCTTGAGGCCGGTACCAGCCGGGATCTTCTTACCGACGATGACGTTGGACTTAAGGTCGAGCAGGTGGTCGACCTTGCCCTCGATGGCAGCCTCGGTAAGGACGCCAGCGGTACGGATGAACGAAGCGCTCGACAGCCAGGAATCGATGTTGGACGCGACCTTGAGCGTACCCAGGATGACGGGCTCGGCCACAGGAGCCTGACCGCCCAGACGGGCAACGCGCTCAACCTCGTCGGCGAACTCGTAGCGGTCGACGTACTGACCAAGCAGGTACTTGGAGTCGCCGGGGTTGGTGATCTGAACGCGACGCAGCATCTGACGTGCGAGCACCTCGATGTGCTTGTCGTTCAGGTCGACGCCCTGGCTGGTGTAGACGTCCTTAACGCTCTCGACGAAGGTGTGCATCGTCGACTCGATGTCGGTCAGCTTGCGCAGGTTGCGGAAGTTGACGAAGCCCTTGGTGATCTGGTCGCCGGCGCGAACCTCGCAGCCGTCCTCGATCTCGGGCATAAAGCGCACCGATGCGGGGACGCGACGCTCGTCGAGGACACGGGTGTGATCCTCGGAGTCGGTGAGCGTCAGCACGTACTCGGACTTCTCGGGCTTAATCGAGAGGTGGCCGGAGTACGGAGCCAGCTCGGCCTCGCGGCCCAGGATCTTCTCGTTGACGTTGCCGACGATATCGAACATACGGCTGACCGTAGGCAGACCCTGCGTAATATCGTCGACGCCAGCGACGCCGCCGGAGTGAATGGTACGCATCGTAAGCTGCGTACCGGGCTCGCCGATGGACTGGGCGGCAATAATGCCGACCGCGGTACCGATAGCGACCGGACGACGGGTGGAAAGATCCCAGCCGTAGCACTTCTGGCACACGCCGTACTTGGAACGGCAGGTGAGCAGCGCGCGGAGCTTGACCTTCTTGAGGCCCGCATCGACCATCTTCTGGATGTCGGCGACCTTCTCGATGTAGCCGTCCTGCTCAAAGAGCACGGTGCCATCGGGAGCCACGACGTCCTCGATGAAGCAACGGCCGACGAGGTCGGTGTTGAGGTCGGTGGTGCCGGGGATGATGAGGTTGTAGGTGACGCCCTCGTGCGTACCGCAGTCCTCCTCGCGGACGATGACGTCCTGGGCCACGTCGACCAGACGACGGGTCAGGTAACCAGAGTCCGAGGTGTGGGATGCGGTATCGACCAGGCCCTTACGGGCGCCGTAGGTCGAAATGAAGTACTCGAGCGGCAGCAGGCCCTCGCGGAAGTTCGCCTTAATGGGAAGGTCGATCGTCTCGCCGGACATGTCTGCCATCAGGCCACGCATGCCGCCGAGCTGACGCAGCTGGGTCTTAGAACCACGGGCGCCGGAGTCGGCCATCATGTACAGCGGGTTCTCCTCGTCGAACATGTCGAGCATGAGCGCTGCAACCTTATCGGTACAAGCGGTCCACTCGTTAACGACTTCGATGTGGCGCTCCGTCTCGTTGATGAAGCCCTCCTCGAAGTACTCGTTGATCTGGTCGACGTTGGCCTGGGCGCGGTCGAGCAGCTCCTGCTTCTCGGCAGGGATGAGAGCGTCCCACACCGAGATGGTGAGGCCGGCGCGGGTAGCGTAGTGGAAGCCGGAGTACTTGATGGCGTCGAGGATCGGGCCGACCTTGGCCTCGGGATAGCGATCGCAGCAGTCCGCAACCAGCTTGGCCACATCGCCCTTGACCATCTTGTAGTTCATGAACTCATAGTCTTCGGGCAGGCACTGGCGGTTGAAGATGATGCGGCCGATGGAGGTCTCGAAGCGCGCGGTCTTGTTGCCGGTGACGTCGTAGTCGACGAACTCGTTCTTGCCGTTCTTGACGCGGAAGATACGGGTGCCGTCCTCGTTGATGACATTGGCGTCGGCAGCGGACACGCGAACCTGAATCTTGGCCTGCATGTCGACCTCGGAGCGGCAGTCATAGGCGTGCAGCGCGTCGTCGAAGCTGGCGAACACGTGATTCTCGCCCGGCAGACCGTCGCGGACCTGGGTGAGGTAGTACACACCGATGATCATGTCCTGCGAGGGGATGTTGACCGGCTTGCCGGATGCCGGCGAGCGCAGGTTGTTCGCAGAGAGCATGAGCACTCGGGCCTCGGCCTGAGCCTGGCTGGACAGCGGCACGTGGACAGACATCTGGTCGCCGTCGAAGTCGGCGTTGAAGGGCGAGCAGACCAGCGGGTGCAGGTGGATAGCCTTGCCCTCGACCAGCACCGGCTCAAAGGCCTGGATGGACAGACGGTGCAGGGTCGGTGCACGGTTGAGCAGCACGACGCGGCCGTCGATGACCTCTTCGAGGATGTCCCACACAAAGGTGGCACCACGGTCGATAGCGCGCTTGGCGCCCTTGATGTTCTCGACCTTGCCAAGCTCGACCAGGCGCTTCATGACGAAGGGCTTGAAGAGCTCCAGCGCCATGGTCTTGGGCAGACCGCACTGGTGCAGCAGCAGCTTGGGGTCGGTAACGATAACCGAACGGCCGGAGTAGTCGACACGCTTACCCAGCAGGTTCTGACGGAAACGACCCTGCTTGCCCTTGAGGGCCTCGGCGAGCGACTTGAGCGGGCGACCGCCACGGCCAGAGACCGGGCGACCACGACGGCCGTTGTCGAACAGGGCGTCCACGGACTCCTGGAGCATGCGCTTCTCGTTGTTCACGATGATCGCAGGGGCGTCCAGGTCGAGCAGGCGCTTGAGTCGGTTGTTACGGTTGATCACGCGACGGTACAGGTCGTTAAGGTCGGACGCGGCGAAACGGCCGCCGTCGAGCTGGACCATCGGGCGCAGATCGGGCGGAATGACCGGGATGACGTCCAGGATCATGTTCGCGGGGCTGTTGCCGCCCTTCAGGAAGGCGTCAACGACCTCAAGGCGCTTGACGGCCTTCTCGCGCTTCTGCTTCTGGGAATCCTCGTCGGCGATGATGGCCTTGAGCTTCTCGGCCTCGGAGGGGAGGTCGATGGCAGCGAGCAGGTCGCGGACGGCCTCAGCACCCATGCCACCCTTGAAGTACATGGAGTAGTAACGGGTCATCTCGCGGAACAGCGGCTCATCGGAGATGAGGTCGCGCTCGGTGAGCTTCATGAAGGCGTTGAAGGCATCCGTGCGGAGCTGCTTCTCATCCTTGCACTCTTCCTCGATGTCGACGATGCCGGAGGCGATCTCCTCGGGGGTCAGCGGCTCCTCGTCGGAGAACTCGTCAAAGTTCTCGGGGTCGCCCTGCTCCTTGAGGGACTCGATCTGGCGGGCGCACTCGGCATCGATCTCTTCCAGATCGGCGGCGAGCTCCTCGCGCAGGTCGTCGGCGTCGGCCTCGCGGGCCTCATAGTCAACCTCGGTGATGATGTAGCTGGCAAAGTACAGAACCTTCTCGAGGTCCTTGGACTTGATGTCGAGCATACGGCTCATCGGGAAGCTCGTGGGGCTCTTGAAGTACCAGATGTGGGACACGGGAGCGGCGAGCTCGATGTGGCCCATGCGGTCGCGACGCACCTTGGCCGAGGTGACCTCGACGCCGCAGCGCTCGCAGACGATGCCCTTAAAGCGGATGCCCTTGTACTTGCCGCAGGAGCACTCCCAGTCCTTGGCGGGACCGAAGATCTTCTCGCAGAACAGGCCGTCCTTCTCGGGCTTGAGGGTACGGTAATTGATGGTCTCCGGCTTCTTGACCTCACCGTGCGACCAGGAACGGATCTGGTCGGCGGAGGCAAGGGAGATCTTTACCGAGTCAAAATCAGTAGCTTCGAAATCTGCCACAGTCAACTACTCCTTATCAGTGGTCGTGGCGGCGACAGCCTCGGGTGCCTCGGCGGTCTCGGCACCCTCGGCCTCGACGTCGGTGTCAACGCCGGCGAGCGCAGCCAGGTCGTCGAGAGCAGAGGTCTCCTCGGCGGTCACAGGGGCGGAGGCGTCCTCGTCGGCATCGTGCATGGGCTCGATGTCCAGCGCGAGGGAGCGGATCTCCTTGACGAGAACCTTGAAGGACTCGGGGATACCCGGGACAGGAACGTTCTCGCCCTTGACGATGGACTCGTAGGTCTTGACGCGGCCCACGGTATCGTCGGACTTGACGGTCAGGATCTCCTGCAGGACGTTGGAAGCACCGTAAGCGTACAGTGCCCAAACTTCCATCTCGCCGAAGCGCTGGCCGCCGAACTGGGCCTTGCCGCCCAGAGGCTGCTGGGTAACCAGGCTGTAAGGGCCGGTCGAACGGGCGTGGATCTTGTCGTCGACCATGTGGCCGAGCTTGAGGATGTAGGACGTACCCACGGTAATGGGCTCGCGGAACTCCTCGCCGGTACGGCCGTCGAACAGACGGGTCTTGCCGCGCTCGTCAAGCTGGGTGACGAACTCGGGGCGCATGTGATCGCCAAAGGCAGCGGTGGCCTTGTTGAGCATGTTCTTGTTGGCACGACGGATGACCTCGGCGATCTCGTCCTCCTTGGCGCCGTCGAAGACGGGCGTCGCGGTGAAGAACGGACCGGGGACGTACTTGTCGGAGTCGGCCTGCTCGGTATCCCAACCGCAGGCAGCAGCCCAGCCAAGGTGGCACTCGAGCAGCTGGCCGACGTTCATACGCGAAGGAACGCCCAGCGGGTTGAGGATAACGTCGATCGGGGTACCGTCAGCCATGTAGGGCATGTCCTCGACCGGCAGAACGTTACAGATAACACCCTTGTTGCCGTGGCGGCCGGCGATCTTATCGCCCTGCTGGATCTTACGACGCTGGGCGACGTAGACGCGCACCTGCTCGTTGACGCCGGGGGCCAGGTCGTCGCCGTTCTCGCGGCTAAAGCGGACGACGTCGATGACGCGGCCGTAAGCGCCGTGAGGCATCTTAAGGGAGGTGTCACGGACATCGTGGGCCTTGGCACCGAAGATGGCGCGCAGCAGGCGCTCCTCGGCGGTCAGAGCGCTCTCGCCCTTAGGCGTGACCTTACCGACCAGGATGTCGCCAGGGCCGACCTCGGCGCCGATGCGGATGATGCCGTCCTCGTCGAGGTTGGCAAGCATGTCCTCGGAGAGGTTCGGGATCTCGCGGGTGATCTCCTCGGGACCGAGCTTGGTGTCGCGGGCGTCGATCTCGTGACGGGTGATGTTGATGGTCGTCAGCAGGTCCTCGGCCACCAGGCGCTCGGACACGACGATACCGTCCTCGTAGTTAAAGCCTTCCCACGGCATGTAGGCCACGGTGAGGTTCTGGCCCAGTGCGAGCTCGCCGTGATCGGTCGAAGGACCGTCGGCCAGAGGCTCGCCCTGCTCAACGGTGTCACCGACGCGCACGAGCGGACGGTGGTTGATGCAGGTGGACTGGTTGGAGCGCTGGTACTTGGCCAGGTGATACTCGTCCATGCCGCCGGCATGCTTGACGATGATCTTGGCGGCGTCGGCAAAGATGACCTCGCCGGCGTTCTTGGCCAGGGTGACCTCGCCGGAGTCCAGAGCGGCGCGACGCTCCATGCCGGTACCGACATAGGGAGCGGCGGGGTGAACCAGCGGCACGGCCTGACGCTGCATGTTAGCGCCCATCAGCGTACGCTTGGCGTCGTCGTGCTCAAGGAACGGGATCAGCGTGGCTGCGACGGAGAGCATCTGACGCGGCGAGACGTCCATGTAGTCGACGTCCTCGACGGGCACGTCGGCGGGAGCGCCGAAGGAGCCGTCGAAGTCGCGGGTACGAGCGATCACGGTGTGCGGGCGGACAAGCTTGCCCTCGGCATCGGTCGTGATGAACTCGTTGGTCTTGGGATCGAGCGGCGTGTTGGCCGGCGCGATGACGTGCTTCTCTTCCTCGTCAGCGGTCATCCAGTCGATCTGATCGGTGGCAACGCCGTTCTCGACGCGACGGAACGGGGCCTCGATGAAGCCATACTCGTTGACGCGGGCGTAGAGGGCGAGCGAGCCGATCAGGCCGATGTTGGGGCCTTCGGGGGTCTCGATCGGGCACATGCGGCTGTAGTGCGAGTTGTGAACGTCGCGGACGGCCGTCGGCACGTTGGTGCGGCGGCTGGAGCCGGACTTGTGGCCGGCAAGACCACCAGGGCCGAGTGCGGACAGACGGCGCTTGTGGGTCAGACCGGTCAGGGGGTTCGCCTGGTCCATGAACTGCGAGAGCTGCGAGGAACCGAAGAACTCCTTGATGGAGGCCACGATCGGGCGGATGTTGATGAGCGACTGCGGGGTGATCTCGTCGATGTCCTGGGAGCTCATGCGCTCACGGACGACGCGCTCCATACGGCTCATGCCGATACGGAACTGGTTGGCGACGAGCTCGCCGACGGTACGGATACGGCGGTTGCCGAAGTGGTCGATGTCGTCGACCTTGAAGCCCTGCTCGCCGGCAGCGAGGGACAGCAGGTAGCGCAGCGTCGCGACGATATCCTCGTCGGTGAGCACCGTGACCTCTTCCTCGGTGGTGAGGTTGAGCTTCTTGTTGACCTTGTAACGACCGACGCGGGCCAGGTCGTAGCGCTGCGGGTTAAAGAGCAGACCCTCGAGCAGGCTGCGGGAAGCGTCCACGGTGGGAGGCTCGCCCGGGCGCAGACGACGGTAGATCTCGATGAGGGCGTCCTCGCGAGTGAGAGCGGTGTCGCGCTCCAGGGTACGCTTGATCACATCGGAGTTACCGAGCAGCTCGATGATGTCGTCGTTGGTGACGGCGATGCCAAGGGCGCGCAGGAACATCGTGGCGCTCTGCTTGCGCTTACGGTCGATGGAGACCATGAGCTGGTCGCGCTTGTCGACCTCAAACTCAAGCCAGGCACCGCGGGACGGGATGATCTGGGCCTTGTAGATCTGCTTGCCCGAATCCATCTCGGAGCTGTAGTACACGCCCGGGGAGCGGACGAGCTGCGAGACGACGATACGCTCGGTACCGTTGATGATGAAGGTGCCCTGATCGGTCATCATGGGGAAGTCGCCCATGAAGACGAGCTGCTCCTTGATCTCGCCGGTCTCTTTGTTGGTGAGACGGACGTCGGTCAGAAGCGGAGCCTGATAGGTCATATCCTTCTCGCGGCACTCCTCGACGGTGTGCGCGGGGTCGCCGAACTGATGCTCGCCGAAGGTAACCTCGAGAACATGGTTCTGGCTCTGGATGGGGCTGGATTCCTTGAACGCCTCACGAAGGCCCTCGTCCTTAAAACGCTCAAAGGATTCCCTTTGAACAGAGATAAGGTTGGGGAGCTCCATGGCCTCCGGGATTTTCCCGAAGCTGACGCGCTTGCGCTCAGTGGCAGTGTATGCGTAGGTCACCAGGTTTTTCCTCCTTCACGGAAATGCTCGGTGGGTTGGCGAGGCATAGCTTCGCCAGTTATCGCAACCTAATAGTTTATCAGGTACCGACCGTTGAGCAAGAAAAGCCTTGACGCGATTGAGTTTTTGGAGTAGCAAAGTTTTTCGACAGAAAATGAGCAGGTAGATAGCTATGCATCGAACATCTGTTCATATATTTTCTGTGAACGAAGCTGAGGATGCACGCAGTTGACGGCGAAACGGAAGAGAGACAACAGCACGCATAAAAAACGGGCGCAGACCGAAGTCCGCACCCGTTTCGGCCATGACGGCCTCGCAGGTAGAGGACGAACAGCGAACGGGCATCAGAGCGAACAAGTTGACATGAAAAGAGGACGGCATTGACCTTCTGGTCATGCCGTCCTCTTTGAATGGCAAATTGTCGCTCTGATGCCCGTGCAGCGTCGAGCAGTTACGCGGTTTGGTAAAACCGCGTTAACGCTTTAAGCCGCCGCGCTCGTCGATGGCGTCCCAGAAGGCGTCGGCGAAGCGAGAGTCGCTTGCAGCCATGAGGGCGTTGGTGGCCATCCAGCCAGAGGGCGTACCGGTGTCGTAGCCCGAAAGCGGGTCGATGACGACGGCGTACATGGCCTCGCGGTCGAGCGAGCGGGCCATGGCGTCGGTGAGCTGGATCTCGCCGCCCTTGCCGGCCTGCTGATCGGCCAGCAGGTCCATGACCAGCGGGCTCAGCAGATAACGGCCGACGATGTACAGGTTGGAGGGAGCTGCCTCGGGGGCAGGCTTCTCAACCAGACCGCCGATACGCCAGACAGCGCCCGGCTCGGCATCGGCAACATTCTCGAAGCCCTCGAGCGAGCCCACGCGGTCGCCGGCGATAACGCCGTAACGGCTGACTTCCTCGGGAGCGCACGCGGCGACAGCGATAACCGAAGCGCCACCGTGCTCCTTGGAGACGGCGAGCATCTTGTCGCAGATGTCACGGTTGGGCACAACGTAGTCGCCCAGAAGAACCAGGAAGTTCTCCCCTGCCACGGCGTCGGCGGCAGAGCGGATAGCATGGCCGAGGCCCTTGGGCTCGTACTGATAACGGAAGTCGACCGGCATACCGCCAGCGTGGGCGACGGCATCGGCATAGGCGTTCTTGCCGCGCTCGCGCAGCAGGTTCTCGAGCGAGCGATCGGGCTGGAAGTAGCTCAGCAGCTCGGGCTTACCAGGAGAGGTAACGATGATGGCGTCGTCAACCTCCTCGGGGTCGAGTGCCTCCTCGACGACGTACTGGATGACCGGCTTGTCGAGCACCGGCAGCATCTCTTTAGGCGTGCACTTGGTGCCAGGCAGAAAACGCGTGCCAAGACCGGCGGCGGGGATGATTGCCTTCATGTTATTCAAAGATCCTTTCGCAGGCGCACATGCGCCCCATGCGTGCGGCACACAGCCGCAGACCAAATTGCGATACTCAAGCATCTTACCGCTGGAACTATATCTCGCTACAAGGCAGAGACAATTCTTCAGCAGGTCAACGCAAATTATTGCTCGAATGGTGCAATTTTATTGCCCAACGGCAGGGCACCCGATGCGACGCAAATCACAGAACATGGCAGTTTGAGCAACCGATGTCGAGGAACCGAAAAACAAAAAAGACGGGGCTCGCAATGCGAACCCCGTCTGCAAAGAAATCTGGCGAGAAAGCCTGATTACTTGAGGGTGACAGCAGCGCCAGCAGCCTCGAGCTTCTCCTTGGCAGCCTCGGCGTCCTCCTTCTTGGCACCCTCGAGAACAGCCTTGGGAGCGCCCTCGACGACCTCCTTGGCCTCCTTCAGGCCAAGGTTAGTGAGCTCACGGACGGCCTTGATGACCTGGATCTTGTTGTCGCCGAAGCCCTCGAGCACGACGTCAAACTCGGTCTTCTCCTCGGCCTCAGCAGCGCCAGCAGCGGGAGCGGCGACAACAGCGGCAGGAGCAGCGGCGGAAACGCCGAAGGTGTCCTCGATAGCCTTGACGAGCTCGGAAGCCTCGAGAAGGGTCATTTCCTTAAGAGCATCGATGATCTCATCGGTGGTAAGCTTAGCCATTTCTAAGTCCTTTCGGTTTCCGTGCGAATGCACGGAGATCAGTTAAAACACGGCGCGAATGCGCCAGGGGTGCGGCGTTGCCGCCGCGGGTGAAAACAGCGACTAGGCTGCCTTCTGCTCGGAGACCTGCTGGATCGAACGAGCGAGACCAGAGGAGACGCCGTTGACGCAGACAGCGATGTCGCGAGCGAAACCGGAGATGAGACCGGCGATCTGACCGAGAAGCTGATCCTTGGTGGGCAGCTCGGCGATAGCCTTAACGTCATCAGCGGAAACGGCCTTGCCGTCGGAGATACCGCCCTTGATCTCAAGGACGCCCTTGGACTTAGCGGAGAAGTCCTTAAGGGCCTTAGCGGCCTCGACCGGCTCGGTCTCGTAGAACACATAAGCGACGGGGCCGGCGAGGATCTCGTCGATCTCGGGCTGCTCCTGGTTCTTGAGAGCGATCTTGACCAGGTTGTTCTTGTAGACCTTCATCTCGGCGCCGCACTCGCGAAGCTGATGACGCAGCTCCTGAGCCTGCTTAACCGTCAAACCGTTGTAGTTGACGACGAACAGACCGGCGTTCTCGGCGATACGGGACTCGATCTCTGCAACCTTGTCGATTTTGTACTGCTGGGGCATGAATTACACCTCCTCGAATTCTTTCCGGGCACGGTCCGCCACAAGGACGTGACGGGGGCATGTCCAAAAAGAAAGCCCCCGCGCTGCATGAGCGACGGGGGCGAGAAGACATATCTACTCGACCACCTCGGCTGGCGGGATATCCCATTAAGCTCGCGGGCGATGCCCGTTTGCACCGGCTGTCTCTGGCAGCGGATTCGTGCGTGAACCGAAAGTATTATGGCGGGGACCCCGGCGTCGGTCAACGGAAAACCGGGCTGCACACAATTCCACCATCCAGCCGTGCCGCCAAAGGCCAGGCGCAAGGTTTTCGCTCGGTCAAGTCCTGGCTCGCACGAAGAGCACATTTAGTGCTCTTCGGCTCGTGCGGAATCTACGAAAACCTTGCGCCTGGCCTTTGGC
>CATYZK010000047.1 GCA_958415665.1 uncultured Collinsella sp.
ATGCCGCTGCCCGGTTCCATCACCGCCGGCTGCGGCCTGTGCTGGGCCATGCCGTTCTCGGGCGACGCCCTCGCCGCCTTCCGCGCCGCCAGCGAAGGCCGCATAACCCCCGCCGACTACCACCAGCTCGTCCTCTAACCACCAAAACCACCACATTGGGGACAGGCACCTTTGTGGTGGTTTGGACCATATGGACGAAACAGGTTTGAAACACGGGTTTTGCACGTCAGGCACTCAAAAACGCTTCTACCTGCATCGTAATCAAAACGAAACATCTGCTCGTCGGCTTATGCGTAACTTTGCTGCAACAGTGCGATATTATCCATACTCGATAAAGCTCACGGCGCATGGGGCGCCGCGAACGACACCTTTCTTTTCCATCAATTGGAGGAAGCATGAGCTACACGCAGAAAGTTCTCGACGAGCTCAAGGCCCGCTATCCCGAGCAGCCTGAGTTCATCCAGGCCGCGACCGAGATCCTCGGTACCATCCAGCCGGCGCTCGACGCCCACCCCGAGTACGAGGAGGCCGCCCTGCTTGAGCGCCTCGTCGAGCCCGAGCGCATCGTTATGTTCCGTGTCCCCTGGGTCGACGACCAGGGCAAGGTTCAGGTCAACCGCGGTTACCGCGTCGAGTTCAACTCTGCCATTGGACCCTACAAGGGCGGCCTGCGCTTTAACCCGACGGTCACCCTGGGTATGCTCAAGTTCCTGGGCCTGGAGCAGATCCTCAAGAACAGTCTGACCACCCTTCCCATGGGCGGCGGCAAGGGCGGTTCCGACTTTGACCCCAAGGGCAAGTCCAACAACGAGATCATGCACTTCTGCCAGTCCTTCATGACCGAGCTCTATCGCCACATCGGCCCCAACACCGATGTTCCCGCTGGCGACCTGGGCGTTGGCGGCCGCGAGGTTGCCTACATGTTCGGTCAGTACAAGCGCCTGACCAACGAGTGGACCGGCGTCCTCACCGGCAAGGGCCTCTCCTTTGGCGGTTCGCTCGCCCGTACCGAGGCCACCGGCTACGGCCTGGTCTACTTTGTGGACGAGTACCTCAAGAGCCGCGGCGATTCCTTCGAGGGCAAGAACGTCGTCGTTCACGGCTCCGGTAACGTCGCCATCTACGCCGTCCAGAAGGTCGCCCAGCTCGGCGGCAAGGTGCTCGCCTGCTCCGACACCCACGGCTGGGTCGAGGATCCCGACGGCATCGACTACACCGTGCTCGAGCATGTCTACAACCAGAAGCGCTCCGGCCACGACAAGGGCGTCACGCTCGCCATGTACGTCGACGAGAAGCCCAATGCCACGTGGCACGAGGGCGACGGCCGCGGCGTGTGGCAGCTGCCCTGCGACATCGCGCTGCCCTGCGCTCGCGAGAACACGCTGCTGCTCGAGGACGCCCAGGCGCTCGTCGCCAACGGCTGCAAGGTGGTCGGCGAGGGCGCGAACATGCCCACGACCATCGAGGCCACGACCTACTTCCAGGAGAACGGCGTCGCCTTCATGCCCGGTAAGGCTGCCAACGCCGGCGGCGTGCTCGTGTCCGGCCTCGAGATGAGCCAGAACGCCGAGCACCTGTCCTGGACCTTCGAGGAGGTCGACGGCAAGCTCGAGCAGCTCATGCGCGGCATGTTCCACAACGTGGACGACACCGCCAAGGAGTACGGCGAGGAGGGCAACTTTGTCATGGGCGCCAACATCGCCGGCTTCCTGAAGGTCGCCGACGCCATGCTCGCCCAGGGCGTCTGCTAAATCTTCGCTCGACATAGCATCGAAAAAGGCTCCCAGTCATCTTGGCTGGGAGCCTTTTTCTTTCGCGGAGGCGTGGGACAAATTAATCAGTAGTTCTTGTCCCAGGTGTGAGAGCCATTTCGGCCGTGTTACCGTAGGCGACCCTGGGACAAAAACTACTGATTAATTTGTCCCACGTGGCGTTCTTGTCGTTCGACGGCGTGCGGCCCCTCGTTTGGTACACTTAAAAGTACTGGACAAGTGGAGAGATGGGGGAGAACGTGCTCAAGTTCGGTACCTACGTCCGTGTTGGAAACGCGGCCGAAGCCTATGAGCTCTTGCAGAAGAACCGCAACAACAAGATTGTGGGCGGCGGCATCTGGATGCGCCTGGGTTCGCGTCGTGTGGCGACGGCGATTGACCTTTCGGCCTGCGGACTCGATCAGATCGAGGAGACCGAGACCGAGTTTCGCATCGGTGCCATGTGCACCCTGCGCCAGCTCGAGCGCCATGCCGGGCTCAACGCGCTTGTCAACAATGTCTTTGAGTTTGCCGTCCACGATATCGTGGGCGTGCAGCTGCGCAACACCGCCACGGTGGGCGGCAGTATCTACGGCCGCTTCGGCTTCTCGGACGTGCTCTCGGCCTTCCTAGCGCTCGACTCCTATGTTGAGCTGACGGGCGCCGGCCGCGTGCCGCTCGCCGAGTTCGTCGACATGGGCTACGTGCGCGACGTGATTGAGCACGTCGTGGTCGTCAAGCACGACTACCGCGCGAGCTACGAGGCCGTGCGTAAGGCTGCGACCGACTTCCCCTCGCTTAATGTCACCGCCGCCTGGTGGGACAACTCCTGGCACGTCACCGTGGGCGCCCGCCCGCTGCGCGCGACCCTGCTGCAGGGCGAGGCATGCGGTCTTACCAGCGAGCAGCCTTCCGAGGACGAGCTTCGCGCCCTCGCCGCATCCGTGGGCGAGCTGAGCTACGGCACCAACCTGTGGGGCTCGGCCGAGTACCGCCGCCGCATCTCGGCTCCGCTGGCGATCCAGGCCGTGCGCCGCGCCGCCGGCATCGAGCTTTCGGCCGCACTTGCCCGCGAGCTCGAGACCGTGCAGATTCCTAAGTTTGCCACGGACGAGTATTCCTGCCGCCGCGTGCCCGGCGTCGATTCTAGCGAGGTGCGCTAATGGCTGTTAAACTCATCGATCTTTCCTTTACCCTCAACGGCCGTAAGGTCAAGGTTCAGATTGCCCCCGACACCATGCTGTTTGCGCTGCTGCGCGAGCAGGGCTGCGCGTCGGTTCGCTGCGCCTGCGAGACCACCAACTGCGGCCTGTGCACGGTATGGCTCGATGGCGACCCAGTGCTCAGCTGCTCGGTACCCGCCGCGCGCGTTGAGGGTCACACCGTCACCACGCTCGAGGGCCTCAAGGCCGAATCCGAGGCACTGGCTCGCGCAATGGCTGCTGAAGGCGCCGAACAGTGCGGTTTTTGCGCCCCCGGCCTCATTATGAACGTGCTGGCGCTCGCCCGCGCCGCCAAGGAGGACCCGAGCCTTGTCGCCACGCGCGAGGAGCTCTCGCGCCAACTCGCCGGTAACCTCTGCCGTTGCAGCGGCTACGAGAGCCAGCTGCGCGCCATCGTCCGCTTCCTCAACGAGTCCGGCGTGCAGGTGGGTTTTGAGATGCCCGAGCTGCCGGTCAATAACACCAGCTCCGACGGTGTCACGTACAAGCAGATCACCCACAAGCAGCCCAAGAAGGACTCGAAGGCCCTGCTCGAGGGTCGTCCCGTCTACACGGGCGACCTGGTGCCCGCGGGCGCGCTCATCGTCAAACTCAAGCGCAGCCCGTATGCCCGCGCCAAGATCCGCTCCATCGACACATCGCGCGCCCTGAAGGTGCCCGGCGTGGTGGGCGTCTACACCTATGAGGACGTGCCCCAGCGCCGCTTTACCATCGCCGGCCAGAGCTATCCGCAGCCTTCGCCGTATGACCGACTGATCCTCGAGAACCTCGTGCGCTATCAAAACGAGGAGGTGGCGATTGTCGCTGCCGAGACCGAGGAGGCCGCCGACAAGGCACTCATGCTCATCAAGGTCGACTACGAGGTGCTCGAGCCGTTGCTCGACTTTACCCAGGCGCTCGATAACGACATCGTGGTCCACCCCGAGGGCGACGTGACCTTTATGTTCCCGCAGGGCGGCGACGTCCCGCGCAACCTGGTGTGCAGCGGTACCAGCGACTTTGGCGACCTGGACGAGGCATTCGCCCAGAGTGACATCGTCTTTGAGCGCACCTACACCAGCCAGGCCACGCAGACCGCGCCCATGGAGACCTTCCGCGCCTTCGCGACGACCGACGCGTTCGGTCGCATCTCGGTGACCACCTCTACGCAGGTGCCCTTCCACGTGCGTCGCATGATCGCGCAGTCGCTCGACATTCCGCAGTCGCAGGTGCAGGTCATCAAGCCGCGCATCGGCGGCGGCTTTGGCTCCAAGCAGTCGGGCTGCTGCGAGATCTTCGTGGCGTTCGTTACCCAGCAGACCGGCCGTCCGAGCTACTGCTGCTACACCCGCGAGGAGACCATCACCGCGGGCAACTCGCGCCACCAGATGCAGATGACCGTCAAGCTGGGCGCCATGAACGACGGCACCATCACGGCCATCGACCTGCACACGTTGTCCAATGCCGGCGCGTACGGCGAGCACGCCACCACGACAATCGGCCTGTCGGGCCACAAGAGCCTGCCGATCTACAACCATGTGAAGGCGAGCCGCTTTAGCTGGGACGCCGTCTACACCAATACTAACCGCGGCGGCGCGTATCGCGGCTACGGTGCCACCCAGGGCCAGTTTGCCGTGGAGAGCGCCGTCAACGAGCTCGCCGACATGCTGCACATGGACCCCGCCGACCTGCGCCTTAAGAACATTGTGCGCGAGGGCGAGACCATGCCGCAGTACTACAACGAGAAGCTTAACGCCTGCGCGCTCGATCGCTGCCTGCTGCGCGCGATGGACATGATCGGCTGGCGCGACAAGCCACTGGCCGTCGACCTTGGCGACCGTGTGCGCGCCCTGGGTTGCGCGCTCACCATGCAGGGCTCGGGCATTTCCAACGTGGATATCGCCGGCATCGACATGCGCCTGGAAGAGGACGGCTTCATTACCATCGGCACCGGCGCCACCGATAACGGCATGGGCGTCGACACGATCCTGGCGCAGATTGCCGCCGAGGAGCTGGGCGTGGAGAGCTCGCTGATCGTGGTGCGCGGCGTGGACACCGACGTGTCGCCGTTCGACGCCGGCTCGTACGCGAGCTCCGGTACCTACGTGACGGGCCTTGCCGCCAAGAACGCCGCGACCGAGCTGCGCGAGAAGATTTGCGCCAAGGCCGCTCAGATGTGGGACGTTGACGCCGCCGACGTGGTCTTCGACGGCCAGTACGTGCGCCTGTCCGACGAGCGTGCCGCTCGTGAGCGCGGCCGCTACCTCACGCTGCGCGACTTTGCCAACCTGTGCGTCAAGAACATCGCAGGCGGCGACGCGCTCACCTCGCATGCCTCTGCCTGCCTGCCCGTTTCGCCTCCGCCGTTTATGGCCGGCATTGCCGAGGTCGAGGTCGACAAGGCCACCGGCAAGGTGACCGTGGTGGACTACGCTGCGGCTGTGGACTGCGGCACCGTTATCAACGAGGCGCTCGCGCGCGTCCAAGCCGAGGGCGGCATTGCCCAGGGTATTGGCCATGCACTCTACGAGATTGTCGAGCACGACGACCGCGGCCGCCTGCGCACCGGCAACTTTATGAGCTACAAGCTGCCCACGCGCCTGGATATCGGCAGCATTCGCGTGGCCTTTGAGCCGAGCTACGAGCCGACGGGCCCGTTTGGTGCCAAGTCGATCGGCGAGGTCGTCATCAACACGCCGCTCGCCGCCGTGGCCTCGGCCGTGGCACACGCCACCGGCCATCAGGTACGCTCGCTGCCCATCACGCCCGAGAAGGCCCTGCTGGGGGAGTAGCGGGTCGGCGAACAAGTCGTAATGGGCGGGGCGGGGCAACTCGCCCCGCCTTTCGCACTCGTGGTGAGGTCGTGAGCCTGTAAAACGTGTGCGTGCGCTTGTCGTTCGTATCTGCTATCATTCCTAGTCTGTGCGCTCATGCGGGCGTGGCGGAATTGGTAGACGCGCCAGATTTAGGTTCTGGTGGGATTCCCGTGAAGGTTCGAGTCCTTTCGCCCGCACCAACGCATCTGCGTCGGCTTCGGCCGTCGCGACTCTTTGTTGCATATAGGTACCAGCACCTCAGATAAGCTGGGCAGTATGAGGAGGAACGTGTTGAACATCACCGCTTCTGACGTCAAGGACGCCAAGCTCACCGCTACGGTCACCATCCCGGCCGCCGACGTCGACGCCGCGATCAAGAAGGCCTACAAGGACACCGCCAAGAAGTACCGCTTCCCGGGCTTCCGCGCCGGCAAGGCTCCCCGTCCGGTCATCGACTCCGCACTTGGCGCCGAGGCTACCCTCGCTCAGGCCACCAACGACCTGATCGCCGCCAACGAGCCCGCCGTCCTCAACGAGCTGGACATCGTCCCCACCAAGAACGGTGACTACAAGGAGCTCGACCTCGCCAAGGATCACGAGGACTACACCTACACCGTCGAGTTCTCCCTGCGTCCTGCCGCTGAGCTCTCCTCCTTCGACGCTGTCGAGATCGAGATGCCCCCTGCGGAGGTCACCGAGTCCGAGATCAACAACCAGGTCGAGATGCTCCTCAACTACCGTGCCACCTTCGAGGACGTCGAGGGTCGCGCCGTCGAGGCTGACGACTATGTGACCGTCGACCTCAAGGCCGTCGAGAACGCCGACAACTTCGCCGCCGAGGGCCGCATGCTCATCGCCGGTAGCGACAGCAACCCCGCCGAGTTCAACGAGGCCCTGATCGGCGCCAACGTTGACGACGTCAAGACCGTCACCTGGACCGACGAGGTCGAGGAGGGCGAGGAGGCCGAGACCCACACCGTCGAGGTCACCGTCAAGGGCATCAAGGTCCGCAACACCCCCGAGCTCACTGACGAGCTCGTCAAGTCCGACTTTGGCTTCGACAGCATCGAGGCCATGCGCGACGCCATTAAGATCGAGATCGAGCAGGACAAGGCTTCCCGTCTCCCGGCTGAGAAGGAGAACCGTTGCGTCTCCGCTCTCGCCGAGCGTCTGCAGCTTGACGAGATGGACGCCGACTACGAGCAGTCCGTCTTTGAGGAGCTTGGTCAGAACTTCCTGTCCAACCTCGCTGCCCGCGGCATGACGCTGGACACTTGGCTGCCCGCTTCCGGCCTGACCATGGAGCAGTTCATCGGCGACCTGCACAAGCAGGCCAACGACGTTGCCCGTGAGTCCCTGGCCCTGGACGCCCTCGCCCGTGAGCTCAAGATTGAGGTCACCGAGGACGACATCAACGCCGAGTTCGAGAAGGCCGGCGTCAAGGACGTCGAGGCTTCCAAGGCCGAGTTCATCGCCGATGGCCGCATGCCTGCCGTCCGCGAGTCCATCCGTCGCTCCAAGGCCGTCGACCACCTGGTCGAGAACGCCAAGGTGACCGAGGTCGACGAGACCGCCAAGGACGCCGAGTAATTCTCGCCACCTTTCCCGCGAGCGCATGTACGCGCCCGTGATGGGGTAAAGTTATAAGCCGGTTATCCGGTTGCTTCGTACGGTGCCAGCCAATGCATAGCATGCGGGCACCGTACGTTTGTCTAGAACCACTATTAGTCCGTAAGAGAAATGGAGATGCGTATGATCGCTAAGTTCGATTCCGCCCTCGTGCCATACGTTATCGAGCAGACGCCGCGCGGCGAGCGCAGCTACGATATCTATTCGCGCCTGCTCAACGACCGCATCATCTTCTTGGGCGAGGAGATCAACTCCGTCAGCGCCAACCTGGTCGTTGCCCAGCTGCTGCATCTTGAGAGCCAGGATGCCGAGAAGGATATCTCGCTCTACATCAATTCGCCCGGCGGCGAGGTCTACTCCGGTCTGGCGATTCTGGACACCATGAACTTCATCAAGCCGCAGGTCTCCACCATCTGCGTGGGCATGGCCGCGTCTATGGCTGCCGTGCTGCTTTCGGCCGGCGCCAAGGGCAAGCGCTTCTGCCTGCCGCACTCCAAGGTCATGATTCACCAGCCCAGCGGCGGTGCCCAGGGCCAGCAGACCGAGATCGAGATCGTGGCCGAGGAGATCAAGAAGACCCGTCGCGAGCTCAATCAGATCCTGTCCGATGCCTCGGGCCAGCCCATCGAGAAGGTCCAGGCCGACACCGAGCGCGACAACTACCTGACCGCTGCCGAGGCCCTCGACTACGGCCTGATCGACCGTATCGTCACCTCGCGCGATCTTGCCGCGAAGGACGCCTAGGATGGCAGGTAACATGCAGGACAACTTTGACGAGAACGGCAACCCCATCCGCTGCTCCTTCTGCGGAAAAGAGCAAGGCCAGGTCCGTCGCCTCGTAAAGGGCCCGACCAACATCTTTATCTGCGACGAGTGTGTCGCCGCCTGCTCCGAGATCCTGGAGGAGTCGCTGGCTTCGGACTTTATGGACGCCGCCCGCAACGGCAAGCTGCCGGGTTTCCTCAACGACCACGGCCAGGCTGCGTCCCAGCCCGCCGTAGACCCCGAGGCCGAGGGCTTTGAGCTCGAGGACGACCGTCAGGTCATTACGCACGTGCCGACGCCGCACGAGATTTATGACGAGCTTTCTGCCTATGTCATGGGCCAGGAAGACGCCAAGCGCGCTATGTCGGTGGCCGTGTACAACCACTACCGCCGCGTGATCGAGGGCGGCGCCGCGGTGTCTGCCTTTGACGACGGCATGGGCTCGCAGTTCAACGACGATATGGACGAGGTAGAGCTTGCCAAGTCCAACATCCTGCTGCTCGGTCCTACCGGTACCGGCAAGACGCTGCTGGCCCAGACGCTCGCGCGCATCCTAGAGGTGCCGTTTGCCATCGCCGATGCCACCGCGCTCACCGAGGCCGGCTATGTGGGCGAGGACGTGGAGAACATCCTGCTCAAGCTCATCAACGCTGCCGATGGCGACATTGAGCGCGCTCAGGTAGGCATCATCTATGTTGACGAGATTGACAAGATCGCCCGCAAGGCCGAGAACCTCTCCATTACCCGTGATGTCTCGGGCGAGGGCGTTCAGCAGGCGCTGCTGAAGATCCTTGAGGGCACGGTGGCCAGCGTTCCGCCCACCGGCGGCCGCAAGCATCCCCAGCAGGAGCTGCTTCAGATCGACACGACCAACATCCTGTTTATCTGCGGCGGTGCCTTTGTGGGTCTGGACAAGATCATTGCCGACCGCGTGGGCAACAAGGGCGTGGGCTTTAACTCCGAGATCGCCGGCCCCACCTCGGTCGACGAGAACGACCTGCTGCGCCAGGTGCTCCCGCAGGATCTCAACGCCTTTGGCATGATCCCCGAGTTCGTGGGTCGTACACCCGTCGTCACTCAGACGCAGGCGCTCGACGAGGACGACCTGGTGTCGATCCTGACCGAGCCCAAGAACGCCGTGGTTCGCCAGTACCGCAAGATGTTCCAGCTCGAGGACGTCGAGCTTGAGTTTGAGGACGCGGCCCTGCACGAGATCGCCCGCATGGCGCTCGCCCGCAAGACCGGCGCCCGCGGCCTGCGCGCCATCTGCGAGGACGTGCTGCAGCAGGCGATGTTCGACCTCCCCAGCGAGGAAGGCGTAGCCAAGGTCGTCGTAACCGAAGCCGCCGTAAAGGGCACCGAACAGCCCCAGCGCATCTACGGCTAAACCAGCCAAAAACGTGTTTGCAAATAGCCTCCGGCCACCCGCGGTCGGAGGCTATTTTATAGATACGCAATAACCCCAACTACCTGTGTTATTCTGTGTGTTTGTTTAAGCCTCAGCGAAGTCAATTCAGACTGAAGTAATCGATACCTAAGGGGAGGAATGTAGGCCCGATTTTCGTAGATTCCGCACGAGCCGAAGACCACTTAATGTGGTCTTCGAGCGAGCCCAGGACTTGACCGAGCGAAAATCGGGCCTACATTCCTCCCCGGTGGGCAAGGGAGAGATATATGGAAGAAATGCCCAAGAACTACGATCCGTCGACCAACGAGC
>CATYZK010000048.1 GCA_958415665.1 uncultured Collinsella sp.
CAAGAAGCCCTCGCCGCACGAAGTGCGCAGCGAGGGCTTCTTGCATGTCCGAGGACGCGCCGGGAGGGAACTTGCTCCCCGCCCGGACAGGTAAGACGGGTTACGCGACGGTGTAAACCCAGTTGTGCTTATCCTCAACAGCACCAGACTGGATACCAGTCAGGGTCTCGCGGAGCTTCTTCATCACAGGGCCGATCTCGGTGTAGCCAGCCGGGAAGGTCACGGTCTCGTCGGCGCCGTAAACCTTGTTGTCGATCTCGCCAACCGGGGAGATGACAGCAGCGGTGCCGCACAGGCCGCACTCCACAAAGGTGCCGGCCTTGACCTCGGCCCACTCGACGGGGCGCTGGTCGACGGTTATGCCCAGGTCCTGAGCAACCTGAACGAGCGAGCGACGGGTGATGGAGGGCAGGATGGAGTCAGTGTGCGACTGCGGAACGACGAGGGTGCCATCCTCCTTCACGAACAGGACGTTAGCGCCACCGGTCTCCTCGACATAGGTACGGGACTCGGAGTCGAGATACAGGTTCTCGGCATAGCCCTCGCGATGGGCCTCCATCGTGGGCTTGAGGGACATGGCGTAGTTGAGGCCGGCCTTGATGTTGCCGGTGCCGTGCGGTGCGGCGCGGTCGTACTCGGAAACGCGCAGCTTGACGGGCTTGAGACCACCCTTAAAGTACGGACCGACCGGGGTCACGAGAATGCGGAACGTGTACTCAGGAGCGGGAGCCACGCCAATCACGTCACCGGAGCCGATCATAAACGGACGCACGTACAGGGTTGCGCCGGAACCGAAGGGCGGAACCCAGGCGGCGTTGGCAAAAACGACCTGCTTGACGGCCTCAACGAACTTGTCCTTGGGGAACGGGGGCATCTCGAGGCGCTGGGCAGAGTTATACATACGCTCGGCGTTCATGTCAGGACGGAAGCAGACGATGCTGCCGTCCTCGGCGGTGTAAGCCTTCAGGCCCTCAAAGACCTCCTGGCAGTAATGGAAGATGCCACCGCACTCGGAGACATGCAGGGTGTGGTCGGTGGTCAGGCCGCCCTCGTCCCACTCGCCATCCTTCCAATGAGCCTCGTAACTGTAATCGGTCTTCATGTAGCCAAAGCCGAGGCTACCCCAATCGATATCCTTCTTCTCGACAGTCATATGTCGCTCCTTACATACACAGTTGCATACTCGCGAACCCGCACGCAAGGACCGAGGCCGACCGCGTCGCAACGTCGCACGCCCGGAGCGTAGAGCCGGACGGGACACGCGAGCAGCATCAAAGCCGATGGCACGTCGATTCGCATGCACGAGATTGTACTCCGCACACGCATCGGATAAAACGCTTTTCTTTAACTAACTAAAGTATTTTCATTTGACCGAAGCAAAAAGGCCCGCCACCGTAAGCGGTGACGGGCCTCAACTGCACGGTTTGCGCGCTGGCTCGATCTACGCGTTCTTTTTGCCCAGCTTAGCCTTAACCAAGCCGACCACGGTCGGGATGATCGACACGGCGACGATGCCGATAATCAGCAGCTCAAAGTGCTCCTGCACAAAGGGAATGCCGCCAAAGAAGTAGCCCAGCAGCGTAAAGAGCGTCGACCAGGTAATGCCGCCCAGCACGTTAAAAATCACAAAGTTGCGCCAGTGCATGCCGCCCATGCCGGCGATAAAGGGCACAAAGGTGCGGATAAACGGAAAGAAGCGGCCCAGGAAGATGGCCAGGTGGCCCCACTTATCCAAGAAGTCCTCGGACTTTTTGATGCGCTCGGGCGTCATGGCCTTGACCTTGCCCGAGGCAATGATCTTTTTGCCAAAGAAATGGCCGATCATAAAGTTGCACTGATCGCCCAAGATGGCAGCGGCCCATGCAACGGCCAGCAAAGCCACGATGTTAAAGCCGCCGTTGTGGGCAAAAAAGCCCGAGGCAAACAGCAGCGAATCGCCGGGAAGGAACGGGAAGAATACCACGCCCGTCTCGATAAAGATGATCAGGAACACACAGCCGTAGGCCATGAGCGGGCCGGCGGCGATCCAGCTGGCGATCGCGGTGCGCGGATCCTTGAGCAGCTCGGCGATAAAATTAATGAAACCCATGAAGTAAAACCTCTCAGTTGTGGGCGCGGACACGTCCAAGTTGACCAGTATACGGTTACGGCGCGGACGCGGGCGTAATCCCACAAAAGTGCGACTTCATTCCCAGCAAGTTTGCATAACTGACACCTGTCACGTAAAGCTGGACAAGATTGCCCTTCCTAATCCCTAGCGAATCGCTATACTTTATTGAATTGCATTGTCGCGGCGCTAAGGGAGGGCGGCCGGTGAGCTTTATCAAAACCATTCGCGAGGACATCAAGACCGTCCAGGCGCAGGATCCCGCTGCGCAAAACGGCCTGGTCATCTTCTTGTCTTACCCCGGTCTTCACGCCAAGTGGAATCACGTACCCGAGCACTGGCTCTGGGAGCACGGCCATCGCTCGCTCGCCCGCGTGCTCTCGCAGCTCACCCGTCATATCACCGGCGTCGAGATTCATCCCGCCGCGCAGATCGGCAAGCACTTCTTTATCGACCATGCCATGGGCGTCGTCATCGGCGAGACCACCATTGTGGGCGACAACTGCGTGCTCTACCAGGGCGTCACGCTCGGCGGCACCGGCAACGAAACCGGTAAGCGCCACCCCACCCTGGGCAATAACGTCACTGTGGGCACAGGCGCCAAGGTGCTCGGCAACATCCGCATCGGCAACAACGTCAAAATCGGCGGCAACTCGGTCGTCGTCAAGGACGTACCCGATAACTGCACCGTCGTGGGCGTGCCCGGGCGCATCATCAAGCGCAACGGCTGCCGCGTGTTCGAGGAGAGCTTTGACGCCAAGCAGCATCGCGAGTACATGCCCGATGACGCCGCCGAGCAGTCCGCCCTCAACCGTCAGGGCATCACCGAGAATGCCCGCCGTGTCAAGGAACTCGAGCGAGAGGTGGCGGAGCTCAAGGCCCTCGTCGCCAAGCTCGTGGACGAACGCTAGGAACGCAAGCGGCACAAAACGACATCGGCACCGACGCAAAAGGCGCGCCAGGGAGTTCATCCCCGGCGCGCCTTGTTTCCGATGCGACAAAGGGGCTGTCCCTTTGTCGCATTAGGCGAACTGACTCAAGTAGAGGTCGGCATAGGCACCCTCGGCAGCCAGCAGTTCCTTATGCGTGCCTTGCTCGATAATGTTGCCGTGATCCATGACCAAGATCAGGTCGGCGTCCACGATCGTCGACAGGCGATGCGCGATGACAAAGCTGGTGCGCCCGCGCATGAGCGCGTCCATGGCGCGGCCGATGGCAAGCTCGGTGCGCGTGTCCACGCTTGAGGTTGCCTCGTCCAAGATGAGAATCGCCGGGTTGTTGAGCAGCACGCGCGCGATGGTCAGCAGCTGGCGCTGGCCCTGGCTAATGCTCTCGACATCGTTGGCCACCCGCGTGTCATAACCCTGCGGCATGGTGCGCACAAAGAAGTCGACCTGCGCGGCGCGGGCGGCAGCCACGATCTCGTCGCGCGTTGCCTCGGGACAGCCATAGGCGATGTTTTCGGCAATCGTGCCGTCGAACAGCCAGGCGTCCTGCAGCACCATGCCAAACTGCTGACGTAGCTCCCCGCGGTTCATGAGGCGCGTATCCACACCGTCGAGCGTAATGCGGCCGCCGTCGATCTCGTAAAAGCGCATGAGCAGGTTGATGAGCGTCGTCTTGCCTGCGCCCGTGGTTCCCACCACGGCAATCTTCTGGCCCGGCTCGGCGGTAAACGACACGTCGCGCATGAGCGGCTTTTCGGGCGTGTAGCCAAAGCGCACATGCTCAAAAGTGACACGGCCCTCCACGCGACCCGACAGCTTGGCGGCCTCGTCCGGCAGTGGATCGGCCCCCATCTCGGGCTCATCGAGCAGGTCGAACACGCGCTCCGCACTCGCTAGCGCGCTCTGCAGCGAGTTGAAAGTGAACGACAGCTGCGTCATGGGTTCGGACGCCTCGTAGATAAACTGGAAGAACGCCTGGAACACGCCGACGGTCATGTGACCGGCGACCAGCATGCTGCAGCCCACGAGCGCAATCACGATCTGCGCCAGGCGACCGATAAAGCGGACCGCGGGTCCGACGGCGTTGATCATAAAGTCGGCCTTGGTGCTCACGCGGGCCAGCTCGCCCGAGGCTTCGTGCACTTCGGCAGAGCTCTGGTGCTCGCGATTGAATGCGCGAATCACCAAACGGCCCGAATAGCCTTCCTCGACCGCGCTCGTGATTTTGGACACCCACTCCTGACGCTCGCCCGTCACATCATGCGTACGGCGCGAAACCACCTTGGTCACCAGCAGCGATACCGCCGTAAAACCCAAAAAGATCAACGTGAGCCTAACGCTATAGACGAACATCATGATGATGGCGCCCGTCACGGTACCGATCGATACCAGCAGCTGCAGCAATCCGCGCTGCATGCTCTCGGACATCTTGTCCAAGTCGTTGGTCGCACGGCTGACCACTTCGCCGGGGCGATGCGCGTCAAAGTAGGCTAGCGGCAGGCGGCTGAGCTTTTGCGCGATGCGGTTGCGCAGACGCAGGTTGAGTCGCTCGGCCACACTCGACATCAAAAAGCTCTGCAACGCATAGAACGACCCGGCGGCCGTCCAGATCAAGAAGTAGACAAAGATGGTCTTGCCGCATTGATCCCAGGTGATGCTGAAGGTGGTTCCGTTGGCAAACGCCACCTGTATATGGCCCCACAGCTCGTCGATAACATGAGCGCTATATGCCGGCGCGGCGGTGTTAAAGATGACGTAGAACACGATGCTCGCAAACACGATGTAGAAGCGCCAATGGTCGCCGGCGGCCTCGCCCCACAAGCGGCGCACCGTCGCCCAGGTATCGCGGGGTTTCTCGTCCTCATCCTCGTCGTCCACATCGCGCATGCGCTCTGCCTCCGCGCGGGCACGCTCGTCCTCGGCACGCTCGTTTTCCTCGTACAGCGCTTGGCGGCGAGCCTCACGCTCGGCCGCGGCCTTGGCAACGTCATCCAGCTCGGTCGGCGCGGCAGCCTGCTCGACCGCTTCCTCGGCAGCGTCCGCAGCGGCGGCATCGATAGCGTCGCTGCGCTTCTTGAGCTCCTCGGTCATGCTACTCACCTCCCTTCATCTGCGACTCCGCGATGGCGCGGTACACCTCGCAGGTCTCCATAAGCTCGCCGTGCGTACCCAGGCCCACGACCTCGCCGTCCTTGAGTACGACAATCTGGTCGGCATGCAAAATCGTCGAGATGCGCTGGGCGATGATGAGCACCGCGGCATCGCGCGTCTCATCCTGCAGCGCATGACGCAGGGCCGCATCGGTCTTAAAGTCTAGGGCCGAAAAACTGTCGTCGAAGATATACAGGTCGGCGCGCTTCATGAGCGCGCGGGCGATGGCCAGGCGCTGGCGCTGACCGCCCGAAAAGTTCGTACCGCCTTGGGCCACCGGGGTATCGAGCCCCTGGGGCTGTTCGAGCACAAACGTACTTTGAGCAACCTCGAGCTCATGGAGCATATCCGCCTCGGTCGCGTCCTCGTTGCCAAAGCGCAGATTGCTCGCCACGGTGCCCGAGAACAGCCACGCCTTCTGTGGCACGTAGGCGATACGCCCGCGGATCTCGTCTTGCGAAAGCTCACGCAGATCGACGCCGCCCAGGCGAATGGCACCCTTCGTGGCATCGTGGAAGCGCAGCAGCAGCTTTGCCACCGTGGACTTGCCGGAGCCGGTCGAACCCACAATTGCCGTGGTCTGCCCGCGGCGGCAGGCAAAGTTCAGATCGCACAGGGTGTCCTCGTCGGCATCGTCAAAGCGAAACGACATGTGATCGAACACGGCGACCGCATCGGCCCCGTCCTTTGAGTCGGACGCGGCCGCATCGAGCGTACGCTGGCCATCGACGATGCTCGGCTTAATCTCCAGCACCTGCTGTGCGCGGTTCAGACATGCGGCGGCACGCGGAAGCGTCAGCACCACCATCTGGGCCATCATCACAAAGAACAGGATCAGAAGCGCGTACTCCAGCACCGCCGAGATGCTCGCGATCTGCATGGCGTGGGCGCCCACGCGGTTGCCGCCCACCCACAGTACCGCCACCTCGGCGATATTCATCAGAAAGAAGGTGGAGCTGTCGAGGCCCACAAACAGATGGTTGACTTTTATGGCGTTGGCGGCGTAGTCGCTAAACACCTCGTCCAGGCGCTGTTCCTCACGACGCTCCTTGTTAAACGCACGGATGACGCGCACACCCACGATGTTTTCGCGCAGCACCACGTTCATGCGGTCGATAAAGCTCTGCAAGCGCATAAAAATCGGAGCCGCGTTGGCAACCGTAAAGACCGCCGCAACCAGCACGATCGCAACCACGACGCCCAGAAGCATGCCCATGGCCGGATCGATGAGCCAGGCGAAGATGATGCCTGCCACCGCCAGGAACGGCACCGGCAGCACCAGCTGAATGGTCTGCAGAATCGCCTGCTGAATCACGTTGATGTCGTTGAGCGAGCGCGTGATCATCGAACCCGTGCCAAAGCGCTCAAAGTCACTGGCAGACAGCTCGAGCGACTTGTCGTAGACGGCATTGCGGATATCGCAGGCCACGTTTGCCGCCAGGCGCGCCGATAGATAGCAGCCCAGCACCGCGCCGCCACTGGCCATGCCGGTCGCGATAAACATGTAGAAGCCATTGCGCAAAATGTAGTCGACATCGCCCGTGGTAATGCCGGTGTTGACCATGTTCGCCAGCATCGTGGGCACCAGCAGCGTGCCGACGTTGTCTATCAGCAGCACCAGTAGCGTCACCGCGATCAGCCCGCGGTACGGCTTCATAAACCTCATTAAGAGTCGCACGACTCCCCCTCACCTTGATTCTCGGCCTGGCTCTCGGCAGCGATATGCTGCTTAAAGGCATCACACTCATCGCCGAGCGCATGGGAAAATTTTCCGATTAGGCGCATGATTTCGCGTTGCTCACACGGCTCAAGCGCGCCAAAGGCTCGCTGCTCGGCCTTGAGTGCCGGCAGCGCATAACGCTCGGCAAACCGCATGCCCGCTTCGGTCAAACGCACAACCTTGTTCTTACGGCTGCCTTCGGCAAACTCCAACGTTGCAAAGTCCCGCGCCGTCAAGGTTTTAATGGCCGAATTGATGGTCTGCTTGCTGTAGAACCATTCGCTTGTCAGACGGCTTACGGCAATACTGCCACCCGCCGTGCTGGTATCGACGAGCATCCAGTAAGCGCAGTCCGAAAGACCGCAGGCGCGCGAGAACTCCGAATAGATATGGTCGAGTCCATTGAGCAACCGGTCGAAGTCGACCAGCGTAACCGCACTATTCATCTATCCCACCATTCGATTGTCCGATTTTTGACCAATTTTGTATCTCTAGATTAGTCCGAGTTTTGACTATCGTCAACAGGCTCTCCGCAAATGCTTGCACTTTTATGGCCTATCGGCAGAAAAAGACCGCCGGCGCGGGGGCAGCGCCAGCGGTCACGTGAAAATCGGGTTTTATCGCCCGTTAAGCGGCGACGGCCTCATAGACCGTAGCGCCCGAGAAGCTGTCATGCAGGCTCTTGCCGGCAATCCACGGCAGCTCGACGACCTCGCAGACCGTGTTGACCAGCTCGGAGCAGTCAGTAAAGTGGCCCTTATCGTTGAGGGCCTCGCAATCCTGAACACGCCAATAGCCATCGGTGTGCGTGATGTAGTACTCGTGATCGTCAATCGTCACAAAAGCGCGCGTCTTGGAACGCAGCAGCTTCAGAAATCCTTCGAAGTCGGTCTCGACGACATCTCCAGCCTGGAACATGATGTTACCTCCTGGCCCGGCGCCACCACGGCGCATTGATAAACGTTGGCACTCCTTTAGTAAAACCTTTATCAGAGGTTATGCGTTCGTCATTTAGGCAAGTGGTAAAAAACCGCAGGGTAGACGGGATAAAACGTTTAACCATCCCACTTACTTCTCACATTTTGTCTGCGATTTTATGCAAACCTATTTTTCCAATTGGTAACTAGCGTTATCCGGAGCCTTTCGCGCGATTATGGCTGCAGCTCGACGGGTAAGAACGGGGCATCTAATATCAATGTCAGGAGGACCCATGGAGACAATCGAAGCGCTCATCCATCGCCGCAGCTGCCGCAAATACAGCGAGCGCCCCGTCGAGGCCGAAAAGCTCGCACGCATTATCGAGGCTGGCCAGTATGCACCCAGCGGCATGGGGCGCCAGCCGGTCACGTTCGTCGCCGTTACCGACCCTGCAACCGTCGAGCGACTCTCGCAGCTCAACGCCCAGGTTATGGGCAGCAATGGCGATCCCTTCTATGGCGCCAAGACCGTGGTTGTAGTGCTGGTCGACCGCAACGTGCCCACACATGTCGAAGACGGCTCGCTTGCCATGGGCAACCTGCTTAACGCCGCCTATGCGCTGGGCGTCGATTCGTGCTGGATTCATCGCGCGCACGAGGTTTTCGACTCGCCCGAGGGCCTGGAGCTGCTGTCCAAGTGGGGTCTGCCCGCCGACGGCAGCCTGCGCGGTGTCGGTCACTGCATTCTGGGCTATGCCGAAGACACGCTACCCGAGCCCAAACCCCGCCGCGACAACGTGGTGTATGTAAAGTAATCAAAACCACCCTTAAAAAGGGTGGTTTGCTCTTAGGGTATAACCCACGGGCCCCGGGCTCGCGTCTAAAGGCGCGGGCCCGGACTTCGTCCAGGCCTAGTGCATCTTGACCCGTGGCGCGCCGGTCGAACCGGCGGGCTCACCTCCTCTTGAAGGGGTCCTCGTACTCCTTCACGCTCAGCTTGTCCAGCGCGATGTCGTGGGACTCCTGCTCCCTGATGTACTTCGCGATCGTCGCCTCGTTCAGGCCGACGGTGGACACGTAGTAGCCCTCCGCCCAGAACTTCCTGTTGCCGAACTTGTACCTGAGGTTGGCGTGCCTGTCGAATATCATCAGCGAGCTCTTCCCCTTCAGGTAGCCCATGACGCTCGCGACGCTGTACTTCGGCGGGATCGCCAGCAGCACGTGCACGTGGTCGGCATCAGGTGCCCCTCGATTATCTCGATCCCCTTGTACTCGCACAGCTTCCTGAGGATCTCCCCTATGTCGCTCCTGATTTGGTTGTAGATCACTTTGCGCCTATACTTCGGCGTGAACACGACGTGGTACTTGCACATCCACTTCGTGTGGGAAAGGCTGTAGGCCTTCTGGGCCATGGCGACCACCCCTTCGACTCGAATTCTTGACGGCCTGAACAATCGTCAATATCGGTCGGAGGGGTGGCTTTGTAAAGCCGTTTGTCTCCACCCGC
>CATYZK010000049.1 GCA_958415665.1 uncultured Collinsella sp.
GGGTTCGCCTCCCCCTCGAAGCGTTCAGCATCGTCGACCTTCACCTTGAGCTTTGCCGGAGCAATCTCGAACTCGCAGGCGGCGGCACCGGCATAGCCATGGGCTCGCAGCGTTGCCACGGCGCGGTACGTGCCGGCATCAGTCGGAGCCTCGGTAGATGAATACTGCGTGCTTCCAGTCCCGTAGTACCTAACCTTGAGATCGCCCTTGCAGACCTTAGGAGCCCCGATAACTTCGGGTGCCTGCGGCGCGCCACTGTAGGTAAAGTCGCTATCCGCAAACGCGAGCTTCACACGCTTTGCCTGAACAACGAGCGCAAAGCGGGCGGTCACAGTCTCGCCCCTCGCGTCCGTACACGTGACATCAAAGGTAGAAACGCCCGTCTTGGACGGGGTGCCCGAGAGCGTCAGACCACCCGACGTACGGGAAAGCTTGAGTCCACCGGGGAGCTTTGCCTCGTCCCACGCGTACTCGTACGGAGCTTTGCCGCCCGCGGCCCCGGCAATCGTGGCACGATATGTATCATGCGCACTCGCCGCCGGCAGCACGTCGCCGTTGAACACGAGGGTATCCCAGGGCACGACGGAAACCGCAGCTCGGTCGCTATCTGTCTGCTTCTCGGTACCAAGGTAACGCTGCGTGATGCGGCAGAAGTACTCGCCTGCCCGCTCGCCATCAAGGTCCGAGAGCGGCAGCATCTCTCCCGTCTCGCCCTCGAGCGCAACGGCCTTGCCATTCACCATGCGGAACCACTGGTACGAAAGCTCAATCTCTGCGGCAGAGCCCGTGGACGCGGCGGCATGCTCAAGGACATTCTCCCCCGCCTCGGCAGCAACCGAGAGCACGGTGGACTCGCCCCCATGGACGCTCACGTCCTGCGGCTGCGCGACCACACGCGGAGCGTCCGCCTTCGCGAACTCAAACGTAACCTTCTGCGACGCGGTGATATCGCTCAGCGTGACCTCGTACGCCCCGCCCTTGTAATCAGAAATGTCGAGGTCGACGGCCTCGTCCGAGCCGACCTCAGAAACCGTCACGCGCTCGAGATAGCAACCCTCGTCAGGCGTCGCCGAAAGGGTCGCATCCCCGCCTTCAACAACCGTAACCGAAGCATTGTCGACCGAACCGTTAACCGCCTTCGCCGTCACCTTGTAGCGCTCGGGCTTCTTCTTGACCGTCAGCGTTCCGGGATCGACCGCGACATCGAAGTTCGGGTCGGCGACCGCCGCGTCGATCCGGTACTCACCCGCCGGCGATTTCTTATTCGCCGAGCAGAAGTATGTAACCTTTATGTCCGAGGTATCGCAACGACTCACCAGGCTGGAGGTAAACTCGGGATTCGCCTGGCCCTCAAAGCGCTCGGCATCGTCGACCTTCACCAGCAGCTGAGCCGGCGCAACAGTAACCTCAAGCTCAACGTCCTCGGCAGCAAGATAGTTTCGAGACGCCTTGGCATGGGCGACAACACGCGCCGTACCGGCGGCCTTCACCGTCGCACAACGTCCCTTAATCGAAATCGGGCTTGCGCTGTCGTCCGCGGAGTCAACGAGCTCAAAGCTCACGGGCGTCTGGGCAGTGTTATCGAACACAATGGGGTCGCCACCGTACACGCCCGAATAGCTCGTCGTGCCCGTAATGACCTGGCTGGCCTTTGCAATCGAGAACTCGGCGTTCTTTTTACCCTGATAGTTAGGGTCAGTCACCTTAACCGTAACGCGGTAGTTGCCACTGTCGCACGGCTCCAGCGCCGTGGGGCCATAGGAGGTTCCATCGACACCGCGATACGTAACGGAATAGGCGGACGCATCAAGGCCGACAACCGCAACCGTCGCACCGTGTCGTGCGCCATCGTATGTCACGTCGGACGTCTCAATCGAAATATCGGCAGGAGCCTTCTCGATGACAAAGTCGCAGCTCGCGTTGCCCACATATCCGTTGGCGTCGAGCGACGCCACCGAACGATACGTACCGGCGTCCACCGGCGCCTTATCAGACGAGTAATGTGTATCGCCCGTGCCCACATACGTTACCGCGACATTGCCCTCGCAGCCCTCAGGCACGCCCGAAAGCTCAGGAGCCTGCGCCGTCGCGTTGTAGACAAAGCTCTGGCCTTCAAACGCAAGCGGGGCTTCCTTCGCCTTCACGACCAGCGCGAAGTTTGCAACACGCTTGTTGCCCAGGTCATCAGTGCACCTAATCTCGAAGCGGCACACGCCCGTAACCGAAGGCACGCCCGAGAGCACCAAGGCACCCGTTCCGTCATCGCCCAGCGTCAGCTGCATGCCCTCGGGAACCTCAACCTCATCCAAGTTGTACGCATACGGCGCCTTGCCGCCCCTGGCACCAGCAATCACGACACGGTAGTCATCGTGCGCGGTCGCCGCCGGTAGCACGCGCCCGTTGAACACGAGAGCCTCGCGAAGCACGATGGACACCGTAGCATGCTCGGTATCCGTCTTTGTCACCGTGCCCAGGTAGCTCTGCGTAATGCGGCAGAAATACTCGCCCTCGCTGTCGCTGTCGAGCTGGGCAATCGAGAGGGTCTCCCCGGTCTCGCCCTTCAGCTTCACATTGCCGTCGGCAGACACGCGATACCACTGGTAGCTCAGCTTAACGTCGGCGGCAGAACCCGAAGATACGGCGGCATGAACGCGAACATTACGCCCCGCCTCGGCAGTAACAGAAAGCTCAACCGGATCGCCCTCGTAAGCACTCGCATCCTGCGGCTGAGCGAGCACCTCCGGAGCCGCAGCCTTCGCGAATTCAAACGTGACCTGCTGTGGAGCACTCACGCCGCTCAGTGTGACCTCGTACGCCCCGCCCTGGTAGTCGGAAATATCCAGGTCATAGGCATTACCGGCCAAACCGTCCTCGCCAGCCTCTTCGGCAACGGTCGCGCGCGTCAGGTAGCAGCCCTCATCGGGCGTCGCCGAAAGCGTCACCTTGCCATCCGTAGCGACCGAAGCGGTCTCTGGATCAACCGATCCGTTGACCGCTCGGGCCGCCACCTTGTACTTGCGCGCCTCCGCAAAGCGTGCCTCGACGGTCATGTTGTCCTCGGGGACAAACGTCCAAACTGCATCCGTGCTCAGCGGCTCATCGCCCAACGACCCGTCATCGTTGCGCGCATACCACCCATCGAACACGTAGCCCGCATCGGGAACGGCAGTCAGCGTTGTCGACTCACCGTTCTCGACCTCATTGGTCACGGCATAGCCCAGCGATTCGTCCTCGGAGGAACCCTCGACGTGTCCGCCTTCTCGTGGATCCACCGCCGTGACCGTCATCGACGCCCGCTCATAAACGGCCGTAAAGGTACGGTTGCCAAACACCACGCGGTTGATTACCGGCGTGGCCCCCACGGGAAGGCCGTTCTCGTCAACCCAGTATTTAAACTTCCAGCCCTTATGCGGCACGGTAAACATAATCGCCGCGGAGTGGTAGGAGCCGCCGGTGCCGAGCGCAACCATGCTAAAGCCCGCGTCCTTGGGATACGTAGCGACCTGAACATCGCAGCCCGTCTCATAGAACACAGCCGTGAGCTGCCTATTCTCCTTTGCGGTGCCGATATAGAACGCGCTGTAGCTCACCGTGACGCCCGCATCGTCGACCCAGTGCGAGAAGTGGTACTTCTTCCACGGAATCGCGATCGCCATAAACATGTCGCCCCTGTCGTACGACCTGCTACCAGCAGGAATGCCGTCGACCAGAAGGGCCGTACCGCGGAATATGGACGAGCCCGTGACGGTAATGGTCACCTGTCCATCGGATTCGAACTGCGCGTAGTACGTCATATCCTGCGTGGCGGTCACATCGAAGGTCGTCGCGGTCTCGACAATCGAGATACCCTCCTTATCGGTGCTCCAGCCCACAAAGCGATAGCCCATGCCGGCAACAGCGGTCAGTTCCACCTGATCGCCTACGGCAAAGCTACCGCTGCCCGTAACACGGCAGCCCCTGCTCGAGGCCTTGTCCTTTACCACGACCTCGCCCAAAACGGTCACCTCGTACGGATCGGCAAACACGGCCTGGAGCTCCAGTGTTTCGTCCTCGAGCCCCTCGACCATATCCTTGTCGAGCTTAACCCAGCAATGGGCGTCACAACTCAGCAGCGACTTATTGCCCTCGGTGTCCAGAACATACCAACCGACAAAACGCTTGGTCCCCATGGGCGTAGCGTTGAGTTCGACCGTATCACCGAACTGATAGGAGCCCTCGCCGCTCAGGGTGCCCACGCCATCGTCACTCGCACTCAAAACGACCTGATAGGACTTAGGCTTAAAGGTCGCCGTATAGGTGACATCACCCGTGACCTTAACGGTATAGTCGGCGTTCTCGCTGATCGTCTCGCCCTTGTCGTCCATCCAACCCGCAAACGAATACCCGGTGTTGGCGATCGCACGAAGCGTTGCACGGTCGCCGGCCTCATAGCCGCCAAAGCCGCTCACGGCTCCACCCTCGGCAGGCGAGGCAACCGTGCTCACGACATACGAACCCGACGCAAAGACGGCGTAGAGCGACGTGTCCTCGCGCACAGTAAATCGATAGGTTTTCTTGGAGCTCACGCATGTGCCGTTACGGAACCAGCCCACAAAAGCCGTATCCTCGGCGGCGACCGCACGCACCGTAGCGACCCGCCCGGCGGCATACGTCCCCGCGCCCTTGACCGTACCCATACTCTCTTCGCACGATACATCCACCGTATATTGCTTTGCCGAGAACACGGCCTGGAGCGTCGTGTCAGACGTCGGCACCACGTGATAGGTGCTGTCACGGCTTACCACGGCGCCCGAGGCATCGGCCCAATACTCAAACGCATAGCCCGAAAGCGCGTGAGCCATCAGCGTGGCGGTATGCCCCGCCTCGACGGTACCCGTACCCTCGACCCGGCCGGCGGCACTCGATTCGACCAGCGAACCGGTGCCGGAATCGACTACCGTCGTAGCGTCGACTTCATAGCTTTTTGCCATAAAGCGAGCGACGTGCACATGGCTGCGCTCCTGGTGGCAGGTGAACTCCGCATCGGCAGACTCAAACGTGCCGTCGGCCGTATACCAACCAGTAAAGACGTAACCGGGATTGGGCGTCGCCTTAAGGGCAACCTCCGCACCGCGGTCTGCAAGGATGCGGCTCGCCTTGACGGTGCCACCCTCTGCAGGATCGGCGAGGGGCACGCAGACGGTATCGATGGGCACAAAGGCCGCAGTAATAACACAGCGCCCGGTTTTACCGCGAGCTTTGGCAACCAACGAGGTCTCGTGCTTAAGGCTCTTCAGGCGCCCGTTGACATACCAGCCCCGGAACAAAAAGCCTGGATGGGCCTTGGCCGTCAGATGAAGGGTCTCCCCCAGCTTGAATTTGTCGGTCGTGGGCTTCACCACAGTCCCGTTGCACGTCACGGTACCGCCAAGCCACGAATCAGCCGTGACCATGACCTCGGGCTTTGAGTCGGCAAAGATAGCGGTATAGGTATCGCTCTTGGTAACCTTAACGACCAGCTCGGCGGTGTCGTACTCCTTACCGGAGTCATCCTTCCAATGGTCAAAGCGGTAGCCATCGTTGGCCTTTGCCTTGAGCATCACTGTGTCGCCGTATCCGCAGGTAACCGAAGATGCCCCGGGGTGCCCCTCGATCTCCACCGTGCCGCGCTCAACGAAGGTCTTTTTTGCCTTCGCCGTCACGGTGTAGGTATTCTCCTTAAACACCGCACGCACCGTGCATTCCGCGTCCTCGGGATAGAACTCGAGGTAGCTGGGATCGGTACCCAGCAGCAGGTCCGTCTTGGCGTCATACCAGCCCTTAAAAGTAAATTGTTTGCTCGCCTCGGCCGTGAGCTCAATGCTCAGCGTGGCAGGCTCGCCCTTAATGCAGTAGCCCTCGCCATGCACCAAGTATTTACCCGCCATGGCCGCGGCCGGTTCAACGACCACGTCCACCTTGCAGGCACGCGTAAACTTCGCTTGGATCACGCAGTCGGTAATGGGCTCAAAGGTATAGGAGCGCTCGCTCGAAACCAGCGTCGACGTAGCATCCGAGCCGCCGCTGCTCAGATACCAGCCGTCAAAGATGTAGCCCTCGGATGGCGTGGCCTCGGCGGTCACGCGCTCGCCCTCGGGAACCTCGAGGACCATGCCGGCAGTCTCTCCGCGCTTGAGCGTTACGGTGCCGCCCTCGAGCGGGTCGGCCTCGGCTCGCACGGTATGCGTATCCCTGCCGTCCATCACGGCCTCGATTCGGGCATTGCCGTTGACGCGGTATTCGCAAACTTCTTGCTTGTTGGCGATCGTGACGCCCTGCGCATCGGTTTCGCGCCACTCCACAAACCGGTACGTCTTCTCCGGATTGTCGGGGCGCGTCTTGGGGCGCATCGTAAACGTGAGGATGTCCCCATCCTTCGCGCGGACCTTGCCGTCCACGACCGGCACGCCATCGCACAGGACCTCGGCACTGTCGAAGGGATCGGTATTCACCAGGATGGTCTTATCCGCCTTACGGAAGCGTGCAACCAGATGGCGGTCGACCTCGGCCTTGAAGACATACGTACGCTCGGGCGAGACCTCGATGCCGTCCTCAAACCATCCCACAAAGGCATAGTCGGGCCCCTCGCTCGCGGTGACCATAGCTTGATCGCCACGCGCAATGCTCTGCGTCACTGGGCTTGCGGTGCAGCCCGTCGAAAAATCGGCCTGAATGCCATCGGCTTCGGCAACTGCAGTGACCTCGACTTTTTTCTCGAAAACAGCCGTCATCTTTACGACCTCGGGCGTCGCTTTCGTGATCGTCATCGTCTTGAGGGGAGATGTCGAGACCTCGACGCCGTTCTCTTTCCAGCATACGAAGCGGTACCCGGGATTGGCGACAGCCTCGAGCGTGGCGACCGTTCCCTCATAGTGGATACCGCCGCCAGTGACGACGCCGCCCACCTCGGGCTGCGCGGTGGCAATAATCTCGATCTTATGGTCGCCATGAGGCTTGGGCTTCTTATGGTCGTCGATGATGTCCTTGATCTCCTTGAGCACCTTGGTGCCGACCGCGGCCACATCCTCGATGTTATCCGCCATGCCGATCTCGATCACCGCGTCGGCCGCGATGGGGTCGACGATCTCGCCCAAGCCATACATGGTGGCGAGGACGGCAGCAGCCGTGATCGCCGCGATGAGCGCGGCCTTGAGCGCGGCGAGTGACTCATCGGGGCCATTCGCCTCGCGGAAATGCGCGATGTATTGCACATCCCCCTCGAGCACAAACGTATAGGAAGGGCCATCGTCGCCGGTAAAGACGACATTGCCGAGGGCGTCGGTCGCATAGTCAAACACATAGCCGGGCGTTGGGACCGCCACGACCGTTACGCGCGACCCGATGCCATACAGACCGGTGGAAAGGAACTGTCCGAGCGGCTGACCGTTCTCGTCGACTCCGTCCACGCTCAGAACCACGCTGGCCTGTGGAGCACAGTAGCGCGGCGTGACCTCGATTTTTGGACCATATGCGTCGTAGTGCTCCGGCACGTCTTCCTCGTCCACCGTATAGGTAAAGTCGAGCTGGTCGCTCACGGCGTACGCATCATCGCCCTCGCCCAGGTACCAGCCCAGGAACAGGGCGTTATCCGTGGCGGCGGAAAGCTCAACCGTCTCGCCGGCGTTGCGATAGCAGTTTTGAGCAGTGACGCTCAGGTGCGCATAATCCTGCGACGAATCGGTCGCTTGCGCATCATTGATGTGGATCGCGTAGTCCTTGAGCTTAAAACGCGCCTCCAGGGACAGATCCCTATCCGGCGTAAACGTGTAGACCGCTTCTTTGGAGATGTACCTTTCGGATTCGGTGTCATACCAGCCCTTAAAGGTCAGATTGTCGTTGAGCATTCCCAGAGCGCCGGCATCGAGCGTGACCTCGTCGCCCGCACTAATCGTCATCGCGCCGGAAACATCGGGCAGCTCAACGCCGTCCATCAACTTGCATCCGCGCCGATTGTTCGCCTGGACATAGGAGATGGTAAGCGGTGACGACGCGGGCTTCTTGAGGTGCAACGTGCCCTTGGCCTGGGTTTCGAAATGCGAATAGCCGTCGTCATACACGAGCTTGATGGGCTGTCCGTCCATAGACTCATCGAAGACGTCACCGTCGCACGGAGTCGCCGTTAGGTACTCACCCAGTTCTTCCTTTATGAGGGCTTCGTAGTTCCAAATCGAAACAGAATGCGGGTAATCGAGCTCGACGCTCATGCCCTCGAGCGAAATGGTGTCCCCCGGCTCATAGATCATGTTGTTGGGATCGTGCGAGATTTCAACGTTCTTGAGCACCTTGCCCACCGGGACGGGCAGACAGCCGTTGCACCTCTCCCAAACAGCCTTGGGCTCTCCCTTGCTGTACTTCGGAATCATCTTGGCAGGGACCATGACGGTCATGTTGCGCTTGGGGAACGTGTCGGTATTAATGAGCACCGCATGGTTGCACCCAAAGAACACGGTCTCGAGGTTGGTGCTATAAAACGCCTTTTCCGGCAACTCCTCGATCTTAGAGTTATATGGCAGCGTCAGCCCGCCGTTCAAGTCGGTGCCGTAGAAGCAGGTGTGGCCAAGCGTTTCGACCGTTGTGTTGCTCTCGAGCCCGGTGGTAGCAAGGTTCGAGCAGAACCTGAACGCGCAAACGCCAATCGATGTAATGGAGGTATTCTTGTCCAGGCCGGTATCGGTCAGAGCCTTGCAGCCTTCGTAGGCGCTGTC
>CATYZK010000050.1 GCA_958415665.1 uncultured Collinsella sp.
TGTGACCTCCCGGTTATCAGCCGGACGCTCTAACCAACTGAGCTACAGGTCCATCGCGCAAGGGATATATTAGACGAGTCGTTACGCGCGCGTCAACAACTTTTTTGAAAATCTTTGGAGGGTGTTCGCCCCGGCCGCACGGCGGCATGTGAAGTCGCCTGCTCGGACAGTCCTGACTCGCGCAGAGAGCACATTAAGTGCTCTCTGGCTCGTGCGGAACTCGCGATCGACTTCACATGCCGCCGTGCGGCCGGGGCGAACGCGAGTCCCAAAGTTTTCAAAAAAGCGGTCGGCGCGCAGTGCGCCGACCGCCGATATATGGGGTCTGATGATTTTTACCAGCTAGGGCCTCTTACTCGTCGAGGAGATCTTCTGGCATGTCGTTACCGTCGCCCAGATCGACAGGGGTTTCTTCGGGGGCAGAGCCGTCTTCTGCAGCTTCGCCTTCGGGCTTCTCCTTGGCGGCCGTCATGCGGGCTACGGCGCAGATGCGGTCGTTGTCGTCGACGGTCATCATCTTGACGCCTTGGGTGGCGCGGCCGGTTTGGCTGATCTCTTCGGTCTTGACGCGAATGACCGTCGCGCCTTCCGTCACGATGAATAGCTCGTGCTGCGGGCCCACCGTCTTCATGGCCGCGAGGTTGCCCTTGCGCTCGGTCATTTGGATGGTGTAGACGCCCTGGCCGCCGCGATTCTGCTCCGGGTAGTCCGCGACCGGCGTGCGCTTGCCGTAGCCGCGCTCGGTGATGACGAATAGATCGCCGTTGCCGTTAGTGACTTCCATGCCCAGAACGCTCACGCCGTCCTTCATACCGATACCGCGAACGCCGCTGGTATCGCGGCCGGTGGCGCGCACCTGTTCCTCGGAGAACATGATCGCCTTGCCCGCGGTGGTGGCCAGGATAATCTTGTCGCCCTCGCGCACGCGGCGCACGTTCAGCAGCGCGTCGTCGTCACGCAGGTTGATAGCGATCAGGCCGTCGCGGCGGCTGCGGTCATATGCGCTCATCACGGTCTTCTTGACCATGCCGCTCTTGGTGGCAAACATCAGATACTCGTCGGCAGGGAACTCGCGGCAGCTGATGACGCTCGCGATCTTCTCGCCCTCCTCGAAGGGCAGCAGGTTGACGATCGCGGTACCGCGCGCCTGGCGCGTACCCACCGGCAGCTCGTGCACCTTCAGACGATAGACCTTGCCCTTGCTCGAGAAAAACAGCACGTACTCGTGCGTGGACGCGATGAACATCTCGTCGATGACATCGTCCTCTTTGAGGTTGACACCCGACACGCCCTTGCCGCCGCGCTTCTGGGCGCGGTAGGCAGCCACCGGGATGCGCTTAACGTAGCCGGTGTGGGTGATGGTCACGACCATGTCCTCGTCGGCAATCAGGTCTTCGACGTCCAGGTCCTTCTCGACATGGCTGATCTCGGTGCGGCGCTTGTCGCCGAACTTCTTGGAGATCTCGCGCATCTCTTCCTTGATGACGCCCAGGATTTTCTCCTCGTGCGCCAACAGGTCCTCGTAGTAGGCGATGGCGCGGCGCAAGCCGTCCAGCTCTTCTTGAATCTTGTCGCGCTCCAGGCCGGTCAGGCGGCGCAGCTTCATCTCGAGGATGGCCGTGGTCTGCTCGGGCGTAAAGCCAAAGCGCTCGATCAGGCGGCTGCTGGCCTCAGAGTCGGTCTGCGAGGAGCGGATGATGCTGATGACCTCGTCGATATGGTCGAGAGCCATCAGGTAGCCCTCGAGGATATGGGCGCGCGCCTGGGCCTTCTTGAGGTCAAAGCGGGTGCGGCGGGTGACGACGTCGACCTGGTGGTCGATGTAGTGCTGCAGCATCTCGCGCAGGCTCAGGCATTTGGGAACGCCGTTGACAAGCGCCAGGTTGTTGGCACCAAAGGTCGTCTGCAGCGAGGTGTACTTGTACAGGTTGTTGAGCACGACCTGCGGGATGACGCCCTTCTTGAGTTCGATGACCAGACGGATACCCTTCTGGTTGGACTCATCGCGCATATCCGAGATACCCTCGATGCGCTTGTCGTTGACGAGCTGGGCAATCTTCTCCTGCAGGGTGCCCTTGTTGACCATGTAGGGAATCTCGGTAAAGACCAGGCGGCTGCGGCCGGTCTTGGTGGACTCCACATGAGCCTTGGCGCGCACGGTAATGGAACCGCGGCCGGTCTCGTAGCTCTGCTTAATGCCGGCACTGCCCATGATGATGGCACCGGTGGGGAAGTCCGGACCGGGCATGATCTGCATGAGCTCGTCGACGGTGGCGTCGGGGTTGTCAATCAGGTAGCAAGTGGCCTCGATCGCCTCGGTAAGGTTGTGCGGGGCGATGTTGGTGGCCATGCCGACGGCGATGCCCTGGCTGCCGTTGACCAGCAGGTTGGGGAAACGCGCTGGCAGTGCCACGGGCTCGGCGAGCGACTCGTCGTAGTTGGGCTGCCAGTCGACGGTGTCCTTCTGCAGGTCACGCAGGAGCTCCATGGCGGGCTTCGCCAGGCGGCTCTCGGTGTAACGCATGGCGGCGGCACCGTCGCCGTCGATGTTGCCGAAGTTGCCGTGACCGTCGATGAGCGGCGTGCGCATGGAGAACCACTGCGCCAGGCGGACCATGGCCTCGTAGACCGCGGAGTCACCGTGCGGATGGTACTTACCGATAACTTCGCCGACCGTCCAAGCGGACTTCTTGTGCGGACGGTTGGGGTAGATGCCGCTCTCGTTCATGGCGTACAGGATGCGGCGGTGCACCGGCTTTAAGCCATCGCGCACGTCCGGCAGGGCGCGGGCGGTGATGACCGACATCGAGTACTCGATGAACGACTGCTTCATCTCGCGGCCGAACTCCGAAATCTGGAGCTGACCGCCGTTGATATCCTCGCCGGCCGAGGCGCCACGGTCGACTTCGCCAAAGCTCTCCTCGAGCTCGGCGTCGTCGTCCTCTTCCTCATCATCATCGGCATCGGGGTTATAGGCATCCGGATCGCCGTCCTCGCCCTGCTCAGCACGGGCAAGCAGGCGCTTCAGATCATCGGGCATGCCGGCGTCGCCGGCCTCGCCCATACCCTCGTTGTTGTTGATATCGTCTGCCACGTTACCTCCTCTTAAGCATCAAGGAAACGCGCGTCGTGGGCGTGCTTCTCGATATATTCGCGGCGATAGCCGACCTCGGAACCCATCAGTTCGCGCACGGCGCGGTCCGCCACCACGGCGTCCTCGATCGACACGCGCTGCAGAATGCGGGTCTTGGGGTCCATCGTCGTCGAGGCGAGCTGCTTGGGGTCCATCTCGCCCAGACCCTTGTAGCGCTGGACGGTATAGCCCTTGCGCTTCTTGGTGATCTTGCCGTCCTTGGCCTTGCCGTCTTCGTCGTTATCGTCGGGGTTCAGGCCCAGACTCTGGATGGTGTCGCGCAGGATCTCGTCTTCGGGCTGGCGGCCGTTGGGATACACGTAGTGGATCTTGTTGCGCACCTTAATGCCAAAGATGGGCGGACAGGCAACATAGACGTAGCCGGCATCGATCAGCGGACGCATGTACTTGTAGAAGAACGTCAGCAGCAGGATGCGAATGTGCGCACCGTCGACGTCTGCATCGGTCATGATGATGATCTTGTGGTAGCGCGCCTTGGTGATATCGAAGTCGCCGCCGTCGCCGGCACTCGTCGTGACACCGCAGCCGATCGCGGTAATCAGCGACTGGATGGTGTCGCTCGAGAACGCGCGATGGTCACCAACGCGTTCGACGTTCAGAATCTTGCCGCGCAGGGGCAGAATCGCCTGAATGTCTCGGCGACGGCCGTCCTTGGCCGAACCGCCTGCCGAGTCGCCCTCTACGATGAAGAGCTCGGTCAGCTCGGCATCGCGCACCGAGCAGTCAGCGAGCTTACCGGGCAGGGACGCCGTCTCGAGCAGGCTCTTGCGGCGGGTCGCCTCGCGCGCCTTGCGGGCGGCATTGCGCGCCTTGCAGGCCTGTTGCGCCTTCTTGACGATCTCGCGGGCGGGCTTGGGATGCTCCTCCAAGTAATCGGCAAGGCCGTCGGTCACGATCTTGAGCGTCAGCGCGCGCATATAAGAGCTGCCGAGCTTGGCCTTGGTCTGGCCCTCAAACTGCGGATCGGGCAGCTTGACCGAGATAACGGCCGAAAGGCCCTCGCGCACATCGTCGCCGGTCAGATTGGCGTCTTTTTCCTTGAGCAGGTTCTGCTTGCGCGCGTAGTCGTTGATCACGCGGGTGAGCGCGGTGCGGAAGCCCTCAAGGTGCATGCCGCCCTCGGGAGTGTAGATGTCGTTGGCAAACGACATGACGCTCTCGCCGTAGCCGCTATTCCACTGCAGGGAAACCTCGACCTCGCCCATCTTGGCCACGGGCGCATCCGGGTCCGATTTGCCCTCGATGTAGATAGGCTCCTTAAAGGCCTCGGGGACGTCTTTGCCCTCGTTGAGGAACTTGACGAAGTCGATGATGCCGCCCTCGTAGCAAAACTCCTCCACGTGGGGAGCCGTCTCGCGCTCGTCGGTCAGCACGATCTTGAGGTTCTTATTGAGGAACGCCGTCTCCTGCAGACGGTTGTGCAGCGTATCGAAATCGTAGATGCAGGTCTCGAAGATCTCGTCGTCGGGCCAGAAGGTGACGGTGGTGCCCGTCGAATCCGAGGTGCCCACGACCTCCATCTTCTTGACGGTCTTGCCGCGCGAGAACTCCATCTCGTAGGTGTTGCCATCGCGACGAACCTGAACGACCACGCGCTTGGACAGTGCGTTGACGACGGAGATGCCCACACCGTGCAGGCCGCCCGAGACCTTATAGGCCGAGTTATCGAACTTACCGCCGGCGTGCAAGATCGTCATAACGACCTCGAGCGTCGGGATCTTTTTAACAGGGTGCTCGTCGACGGGAATGCCGCGCCCGTTGTCGACGACCGTGATGGAGTTGTCGGCGTGGACCGTCACCTGGATCTCGGTGCAGAAACCGGCCATGGCCTCGTCGACGGAGTTGTCAACGATCTCCCACACCAGGTGATGCAGACCGCTGGCGCTCGTCGAGCCGATATACATGCCCGGGCGCTTACGAACGGCCTCGAGACCTTCGAGAATCTTAATCTCGCCGCCATCGTAATCGTTTTCGTTTGCCACACGTCCTCCTTCAGTCAAGAAAATGTGTACAGCCTTACTAGTTTATCGTAAAAAAATACCCTCGGGAACGAGGGTATTTGGCTCTACAAGGCCACCAGATGCGATTTAAGGCTCTTTTTTACTTTGCACGCCCTTGGCCCACTCGGCACTGGCTCTCATGGCATTCTCGAGGGCCTCGCGCAGTTTTTGGTCTTCGATGGGCGCCACTTGGCGCTCGATCTCGGTACGCTCGGCCTCACTTAGGTCGGCGTGCGGGGCCGGCGGTCGCTCGGTCGTCGCCGGGCGCAGGCGCTCCTTGGCGGCGGGCGGCGTGTGACCGGGCGCGGTGGTTTTGAACACCAGGCCGTCCACATGCGCACCGGCGCGCTCCATGCGCGCACGGATGATCTCGCGCAACAGCGTCATTTCCTGCGTCCACGAGGGCGAGTCGAGATATACCAGCAGCTCATTGGACTCGGGCAGGTAGCGCAATCCCGTCACATGCCGCCCCTCGCGCGTGCCCGAGCACACAGCGTTCCATGCGCGATAGACCGTGCGCGACTCCTCGGCGGCCTCCATCTGCGCACGGCGCTCGGGGGTCGCAGCCGCCAGGATGCGCTGGCGCTCTGCGTTCAAAAACCCGCTGAAGGCGACTGTCTCGCTCTCGCGCTCGTAATTAGCACGTCTCACCCATGCTCACCACCTTGGCTCGATCAAGCAGGTCATCGGTAAAGTACCCCAGGTTGGTCGTAGTTATGACCGTCTGGATATCATCGCCGATCAGCCGCAGGAAAGCGCCGCGACGCTCGCCGTCGAGCTCGCTCATCACGTCGTCCAGAAGCAGCAGTGGGGCGGTGCCCAGGACATCGCGAGCCACGGCGACCTCGGCCACCTTCCAGGACAGCACCAGCGTGCGCTGCTGTCCTTGGCTGGCAAATGAACGGGCGGAGCGACCCGCCACGGTGAACTCGATCTCGTCACGATGCGGTCCCACCAACGTCACGCCGCGGCGGATTTCCTCGTCGGCGTGCTCATCAAGGGCAGCCAGCATGCGCTCGTACGCCCAGCCCTTCAGCTCTTCGCGATCCTCGACCTGGGGCAAATCCCCCAGCGTGGACGCATAGGCCACGTTGGCAGCCTCGCCGGACGCCACTTGCCCGTAGGCGGTGTGCACATGGCCCGCCAGCCGGTCGAGTAGGGCCAACCGGTGCACGAGCAGGGCCGAACCCGCGCGGGCAATCGAATCGTTCCACGCGCCGAGCATCTCGCGACAGCACCAGGTCTCCTTGAGCAGGGCGTTACGCTGGGTCACGCAGCGCCCATAGGTGCTCGCAAGATCGGCATAACGCGCACTCAGCTGCATGCCAAAGTCATCGAGGGCGGCGCGGCGCACACTGGCGCCTCGCTTAACCATGTCCAGATGGTCGGGGCAAAACAGCACGCTCGGCAGAACCCCGCGCACACCGGCGGCAGAGCATCTCTTACCGTTGCGGCTAAACGAGCGCTTACCGTCCTCCGCGCTCAATCCCATATCAAGCACGCGTCCGTCGCCCTCGAGCCTCAGCTCGACCTTGCACGAGCCCACGCCGTCATGGACGAGCTCGGCTGCGGTCGGATGCCTAAACGAGGAACCGCTCGTCAGCAGCTGCAGCGCCTCTATGAGATTGGTCTTTCCCGCCGCGTTGGGTCCCGCAAGTATCGTCACGCCCTCGTCCAGGGCAAGGCGATAGCTATCGAAGCTGCGGTAGTGCGCGACGGAAAGATCGCGGGCGAACATGGTCATGGCGCAGCGCTAGATGCGGACCGGCATGACCAGGTACAGGTAGTTGATCTTGTCGTAGGACTTGAAGATGCCCGCCTGCGAGTAGCTCTTGAGCTCCAGCGTGATCTCCTTCTCCTTGGACAGGGCATTGAGGCAGCCGAAGATGTAGTGGTAGTTGAAGGCGATGGTACCCGACTCGCCCTCGGCCTCGACATCGATCGTCTCCTGCGCAAGGTCCTGGTCATTGGAAATGGAGGACAGGCCCATCTGCCCGTTCTCGACATCGATCTCGAACTTGACGGCGGGGTTGGCGCTCGCGATAACGGCCACGCGCTTGAGGGCGGCGTTAAAGGCGGCGACGTCGATCTTGACGCTCGTCACGCACGAATCGGGGATGAGCTGCTTGTAGTTGGGGTACACGCCCTCGATGCGGCGCGACACGTAGGTGGTGTTGCCGGCCTCGAAGACGACCTGGGTGTCGGTAGCCCCGATCATGATGGTCGCCTGGCTAGCCATGATGTTTAGCGCGTCGTTAAAGGCGTCGGCCGGAACGTTGAGCTCAAAGGAGCCCTCGAGGGTCGAGGTCTCGACCTGCGTATCGCACACGGCCAAGCGGAAGGAATCGGTCGCCACCAGGCGTACGGTGTTGTTTTCGACCTTCATGTGCACGCCGCCCAGGATGGGGCGAGCCTTGTCGGTCGAGGTGACGCGCCACACGCGGCCGACCATTTCGGACAAGACATCGGTCGGCAGCTCCACGGCACTCTCGATGGCATAGGCCGGAAACTCGGGGAAGTCATTGGCATCGAGCGTGTTCAGCCTAAAAGAGCTCTTCTCGCAACCAATCAGCACCTGGCGCTCGGACAGCTCAAAGGTGACCGGGGCATCGGGGAGGGTCTTGGTGATATTGGAGAGCATCTTACAGGGGATAACCATCTCGCCCTCTTCTTCGACATGCGCCGCGATGCGATGACGGATCGAGATGGTGTAGTTAGAGGTCTGGAATTCCAAGATGCCGTCTTGGGCCTTAACGAGCACGCCCGACAGGATGGGAAGGGTGGATGCCGAAGCGACACCCTTCATAAC
>CATYZK010000051.1 GCA_958415665.1 uncultured Collinsella sp.
GTCTGTGCAATATGGAGGTGAACATGGCTGAAGCTGGTATCGGCGTTGATATCGTCGAGATTTCCCGCATGAAATCAATCCTTGAAAAGACGCCGTCGTTTGCTCGGCGTGTGTTTACTGAAGAAGAGTGCGCATATTGTGATGCTTCATCGCGTCCTGCGGCGCACTATGCGAGCCGTTTTGCTTCTCGTGAAGCGGTTCTCAAGGCTCTTGGTACGGGTTTTAGTCAGGGCGTCGGGCGCAAAGACGTCTCGGTAACGCGTGATAAGCTCGGAAAGCCTAAAGCAGTGCTTTCGGGTCGAGCACTCGAGATTGCCCAAGAGTTGGGTGTCGTTGAAGTTGCGCTTTCTATTACCTTGACGGGTGATTTGGCCGTAGCCAATGCCATTGCGATCACCGAGGATGCTCGACCAAAGCCTAAGGAAGAAAAGGTGAGCACCAAGGAACGCGTTGCACAAACATTTAAAGAGGCTCGCTCGGTTTTAGATGAGCTTGAGCAACTGCAAAATTCAGCTTTGGCGGAGCACCAGGGCGATGCTTCGCAAGATACGCTAGGAGCATAGATGAAACCGGTTTTGAGTACCGAGGAAGTCGTTCGCCTCGAGGATATTATCGAACGCGAAGGAACTTCGAAGGCCGAGCTTATGGAACTGGCGGGTGAGTTTGCTGCTAGTGAAATTCTAAAACTCAATCCCGATCGCGTCCTTGTTCTGGTCGGTTTTGGCAACAACGGTGGCGATGGCTGGGTCGCGGCTGATATCTTGAGTCACAAGGGCGTTGACGTGGACATCGTGTCTCCGGTTGAGCCGGATGAGATTCCTGCTGCTCTGGCTCGCCATGTTGCCCGCCGTACCGCCGGTCGTGACGTACATGTGTGCGTCGGTCCCTCACGAGATGAGCTTGAGGTTTTGATCGATAAGGCTGACGTTGTTGTTGACGCTATTTTTGGTACCGGTTTCCACGGTGACTTGCGTGCGCCGTTCTCCATCTGGATTCCGACAGTTAACGACTGCGCCGACCATGTGGTGTCCATCGATGTTCCTTCGGGTCTGAATGCCGAGACCGGTGTTGTCGACGACGACTGCATTCGTGCCGAGCGCACGGTCACGATGATTACGCCCAAGATTGGCCTCTACAGCGCTGATGGCCCAGAGTACGCCGGTGATCTGGTGTGCGGTAGCCTCTATGATCGGCTTGATGAGGTCATCGATGATGTCGACCATGCCGCCGAGATAGTCGAGCCCGGTGACCTGGTGGATTTCTTTGCTCCGCTGCCTACGAATATCGATAAGTATTCCCGCGGTTCTGTTCTTATTGTTGCCGGCTCGGCGCAATATCCTGGCGCTGCCATTATGGCCGCTAAGTCTGCCGCCCGCGCAGGTGCCGGGTATGTGGCTGTCGCGACCCCCGATGCGTGTGCCAATCTTATTCGTATGGCGCTTCCCTCGATTCCGGTTTTTGCTATTCCGTCCGATTCCCGCGGCTCTTTTGGTGCCGCTGCGCGTATGACCGTGTGCGAGATCGCAAAGAAGTACAGCTGCGTACTGTGCGGCCCCGGTATGACGACGTCTGCCGGTGCCATGCAGGTGGTTTCGGGCTTGCTGGAGCTTGATGTGCCACTGATCCTTGACGCCGATGCGCTCAACTGCCTTTCTAAGATTGCTATCGACGGTATCGATAGCAACCCTGAGATGTACCGCCGTGAGCAACCGCTCGTCATGACGCCGCACTATCGCGAGCTTTCGCGCTTGGTCGCCGGTGACGAGGTTAACGATCTGGGGACTGCAATCGCGGCCGCGCAGAAGGTTGTCTGGGCTGCTGGCTCCGACAATCTCGTGGTTATTGCCAAGGGTCCGACGACGGCTATCTGTGGCGTTGAGCGCGTGCTTTTGCCGCTCTCGGGTCCGGCGTCGTTGGCGACTGCCGGCTCGGGCGATGTTCTTGCGGGCATTTTGGCTGGCACGCTGGCTACCATGCGTGATGAGATGGATCGCTGGGAGCTACTGTATTCGTATGCCGTTGCGCTTCACAGTTACGCGGGTTTTGCCGCGGCGACGGAGTATGGTGAGAAGAGCGTCATCGCGACCGATCTTATCGACTTGATCGGTCCTGCCATGGAACTGGCGGCAAAGGATGCGCTCGAAGATCTGGGAATCATGGACGAAGGGTCGGATGAGTAATCATGAATAAGGCCGATTTGACGCGTTGGTCCTGGGTTGAGATTGACCGTGGGGCGCTTCGTCGCAATACGAGGGCTTATAAGAACCTGCTCGATCCGCGCCAGCGCCTGTGCTGCGTGGTTAAGGCCGATGCCTACGGCCATGGTGCCGTTGAGTGCGCCAAGATCATGTATTCGGCCGGTGCTGACATGTTTGCCGTGGCGACGGTCAACGAGGGCGTCGAGCTGCGTCAGGGCGGAATCACCAAGCCCATCCTGATTCTGAGCGAGCCGCCCATCGAGGCTATCCCTACGCTGCTCGAGTTCGACATTATGCCTTCGGTCTATACGTCCGATTTTGCGCTGGCCTATGGCGAGTGCGCTGTTGCGGCGGGCAAAGTGGGCAAGTATCATCTGGCCATCGAGACGGGCATGAACCGTATCGGTGTTCACTACACGCAGGTACTCGACTTTGTACGAGGCATTAATTTCCATCGCGGTATTCAGTGTGACGGCGTGTTTACGCACTTCGCCACGGCTGACGAGCCTTCGGGCTGGGACTACAAGCTGCAGTGCCAGCGCTTCACCGAGGCCGTTCAAGCCATTAAGGACGCAGGCTTTGAGTGCGGCATCGTGCACTGTGCCAATACGCCGTCCTCGATGCTCGATCCCTCGATGCATTTTGACATGATTCGCGCCGGCGTTGGCCTGTACGGTATGCAGCCGTGTGAGCTGAGCGGTCGCGTGATGCAGCTCGATCCCGTTATGAGCGTCCATGCGCGCGTGACGCGCGTGGCACATCCTGCGATGGGCGAGGGCGTGGGTTACGGCTTTACCTATCGTGTGCCGCGCACGCGTGTTCAGATTTGCACGCTGCCGATTGGATACGCGGACGGTCTTTCGCGCACGCTCTCAAATCGCATGGACGTGCTCTATCGTGGCGAGCGTGTGCGACAGGTGGGCAATATCTGCATGGACCAGTTTATGGTCGCCATTCAGTCCAACCCGGCGCATGAGATTCCCGAGGCCGAGTATGGTGATGAGATGATCATTGTCGGCCGCGATGGAGATGCCGAGATTACCATGGACGAGATGGCGCGCCTACGCGGCACGATTAACTACGAGGTCGCTTGCGGCTTTGGTATGCGTCTCGACAAGGTCTACGTGTAGGAGTCGTTATGGGCGTCATGCACATCCCCGGCCATAGCCATCAGGCGCCGCGTGAGGTCGCACTCGAGGAGATCGAGGCCGTTCTGGGCGATTGTCACCTTTGCCAGCTTTACCAGTCGCGCCATAACATCGTGTTTGGCGTGGGAAACCCCCACGCTCGCGTGATGTTTATTGGCGAGGCGCCGGGCCGCAATGAGGATTTGCAGGGCGAGCCCTTTGTGGGGGCGGCAGGTGAGGACCTCAACGGCATTTTGTCGATGGCGGGGCTCAAACGCGAAGACGTCTACATTGCCAACGTGCTTAAGTGCCGCCCGCCGGGAAACCGCAATCCGCGTCCCGAGGAAGTGCTGGCTTGCTCGCCGTTTTTGCGTGAGCAGATTCGAAGCATCTGGCCCGATATTATTGTGACGCTCGGCAACCCCGCGACACACTTTGTGCTAAAGACCGAGATTGGCATTACTAAGCTGCGCGGCAGGTTCCACCAGATGGGGCATTTTGTGGTAATGCCCACGTTCCATCCGGCAGCAGCGCTGCGCAATCCGGCGTGGCAGGAGCTGCTGGAGGAAGACTTTAAGATGCTGGGCGACTATCTGGAGCGACATCCCGCGCCAGAGGACGCCTCGGAATAATAAGGAGCATATATGTCCCTGGAGCGCCTGGGGGTAGGTACTTACAAAACGACTTGCGCTGCCGATACGGAGTACTTTGGCGAGCTAATTGCACCGTGCCTTGAGGACGGCGATGTGCTCATCCTGACCGGTGGCCTGGGAGTGGGCAAAACTCACTTTACCAAGGGCGTCTCGCGCGGGCTGGGCGATGGGCATATGGTTACGAGCCCTACGTTCGCGCTCATGGCCGTTCACGATCAAGGTCGTATTCCGCTGTTTCACTTTGATCTATACCGCCTGGAGCATGCCTACGAGCTCGAGGATACGGGTATTTTCGATGTGCTGGGCTATGAGGGTGCTTGCCTGCTGGAATGGGGCGAACAATTCCAGGACGAGCTGACGGATGAGTATCTTTCGGTGACGCTCAAGCGTGATGAGGGCGACAGCGATGTGCGGACGATAACGCTTGAGGCGCACGGTGACCGCGCAATGGAGCTTTCCCATTTGATTGATAAGGCTGTACAAGATGAGCTTGCATAACGACAACGCGCTGGTGGTGGCGCTCGATACCTCGACCGACATGCTTGCCTGCGCGGCAAGCTGGATTGATGGGCAGACGGGCGAGACGAAGCTCGTGAGTGGCGACCACATGTGTCGCCGTCACGCCAACGTTGAGCTCGTGAATACCGTTGATGGCGTGCTGGCTCAAACCGGTCTGGATTGCAGCGATGTTGGTTGCTATGTGGTCGGCCGCGGCCCGGGGTCCTTTACGGGTGTGCGCATCGGCATCTCCACCGCCAAGGGCCTCGCGCGCGGTGCCAACGTTCCGCTGCTGGGCGTATCGACGCTCGACGCTTGTGCTTGGACGGCGTGGAAGGCTGGCGTGCGCGGCAAGCTTGGTATCTTGGCCGATGCTATGCGCGGTGAGGTATATCCAGCGCTGTATATGCTGGTCGATGAGGGTCCCGAGCGTCAATTTGAGCGCGAGCACGTGGTCAAGGCCGCCGTGGCGCTCGATGAGTGGCGCCAAGCAGCGGACTGGGACCAGGTTCAACTGACCGGTGACGGTCTCGTGCGCTATGGCAAGCTGCTGGGTGAGGACGAGACCGCCCGCTGCGTGGAGCGCGACCTGTGGTGGCCTTCGGGCGAGGGCTTGCTGCTCGCGCACGCTGCGGGCGACGGCGATCCGGCCCGCGTCCTGCCGATTTACACGCGCCTTTCGGATGCCGAGGAAAACGAGCGCAAGCGTCTTGGTCTTGCCGAGAGTGCGCACAGCGAAATTACGGGCGTTGCCGATGAGCTCGCCGGTCGTCATCTGCAGTTCCGTCCCATGGGCGCGGCGGATGCCGAGGGCGCGAGCGCGCTAGAGGCTGCCTGCTTTGAAGGTGCCGGACACAAGGCGTGGACGCCGGGCATGTTCCTGTCCGAACTGGGCGAGGACGTCGCTGCGCCGCGTAGTTGGTGGGTGGCACACGACGACGGCAAGCTGCTGGGCCTTGCCGGCGGTATGGTCGTGGACGGTGATGTGCAGATTCTGGATGTCGCCGTCGACCCGGCACATCGCCGTGAGGGCATTGCCCGCAAGCTGCTGTCGCATGTGAGCTATGATGCCCAGATGCTCGGCTGCACCACGGCTTCGCTCGAGGTCGAGGACGGCAACGAGGGAGCGATCGCGCTTTACAACGCTTTGGGCTTTACCGAGGCTGGCCGTCGCCGCGGCTACTATGGTGCCGGCAAGGACGCCATCGTCATGACGGCTCCGCTGCCCCTGGTGCTTCCGGTCGACAATGCTTCGCCCGAGCCGACGGCGGCAGAACAGCGCGTATGGCCGCTGCCTGCGCCTGGGCGCTCCGAGGGGGAGCGTGCCGAAATTGAGCGCCGCCGCCTAGTGCTCGCTATCGAGAGCTCCTGCGACGAGACGGCCGTGGCGATTATCGATGCGGATGGCAATATGCTGGCCAACCAGGTGTCAACACAGATTGATTTTCACGCCCGCTTTGGCGGCGTGGTGCCCGAGATTGCCTCGCGCAAACACGTTGAGGTGATTGTGAGTGTCGTGGATGCGGCGCTCGAGGATGCCGCAGCATCGCTTGGTCTTGAGGGTGGAGCCATCGCGCCGAGCGAACTCGCTGCTGTTGGCGTGACACAGGGTCCGGGCCTGGTGGGTGCTCTGGTAGTGGGCGTCGCCTTCGCCAAGGGCTTTGCCTATGCCGCCGGCAAGCCGCTCGTGTGCGTCAACCATCTGGAGGGCCATCTGTTCGCCAACCTGCTGGCGCAGCCCGATCTCAGGCCGCCGTTTATCTTCACGCTCGTCTCGGGCGGTCATACCATGCTCGTGCACGTGAAGGCATGGGGCGACTACGAGGTACTTGGTGAGACACTCGACGATGCTGTGGGCGAGGCCTTCGACAAGGTAGCCAAGGCGTTGGGTCTGGGCTATCCCGGTGGCCCCATCATCTCCAAGCTGGCCGAGACGGGCAATCCCAAGGCGATTGACTTCCCCCGTGCGCTTAACAGCAGGGGAGACTATCGTTTCTCGCTTTCGGGTCTTAAAACGGCCGTGACGCTCTACATCGAGCAGGAGACCAAGGCCGGGCGCACGATTCACCTGCCCGATCTGGCGGCTTCGTTTGAGGCAGCTGTCTTTGACGTGCAGTACAAGAAGGCCAAAAACGCACTGCACGCTACCGGATGCAAGGAATACTGCATCGGTGGCGGCGTCTCGGCCAACCCGCATCTGCGCGAGATGATGATCAAGAAGCTTGGGCGTCAGGGGATCCGCGTAACGGTGCCGCCCTTGTCTGCCTGTACCGATAACGCAGCCATGATCGCGGAGGTCGCCCGCCGCAAATTCGACCGAGGTGAAATCTCGTCGTTCGACGTCGACGCCGATCCGAACATGTCGCTGTAGCTGGTACGGCTCGGTCCCCGACCGGAGGGGCCGGATATAAGGTTTCCTGCTCTACAGTCCTGCGCAAGACGAAGGCCACATTAAGTGGCCTTCTTTGCGTGCGGAACTCGCGATAAACCTTATATCCGGCCCCTCCGGTCGGGGACCTTTCTGTATCGATATAGCTTCTGAGCCGGTTTGGCGTCGACAACGTCCAGCAAGATTAACAAGCCAGCGTCGAATTTCCGGCGTTCTTTAGGTGAAAATTATCTACTTGATAATCGATTCAATATCGCGGCTCTTATATAGCAGTCGGCGGACTTCCATGATATTGCCAATGACAACATAGAAGACAATGTAATTGCCAACATAAAAGCGGTAATACGGGCGAGGGCGTTTTCTTGTCGATGGATATGTTGAAGCTAGGGTCGGATTTTTGAGGTGTTCTAGTATTCCCATTTCGACATTGTCGACAAACCTGTTTGCCGCGGCTGGATTATTGAGATCGAACGCAATATATGATGCCGCTTGGCTGAGGTCCTCCCAAAATAGCGGAAGGTATCGGAGTTTATAGGGCTCGTTCATCGAGACCGCCGTTGAGCATGTTTCTGACAGAGCTAAAGACGTCGTCATGCGTGTAGCGAAGCTGCATGTTGGCGGCTTGACGATCGGCGGCATCAAGTGCGCTTTCGATTGTGTTGCTCAGCGATTTGTACTGTTCAAAGCTCATGACGACCATAGAGCCCCGCCCATTTTTTGTTAGAAAAACAGGGCCCTCTTGTTCGACTTCGCGCTCAACGTCTGGGTAGTGATTCCTTAGATCGGATACTGGCCTAATGTTCATGCTATGCCTCCTGAAGTATCAGGACCTTATCATAATTATGATAACAGAGTTGAGATTTGGGATGGGAGTCCCTCGGG
>CATYZK010000052.1 GCA_958415665.1 uncultured Collinsella sp.
AGTCGACCGACAGCCGCCGTTTCTTTGTCTTTGGCCATCCCGAGTACGATACCGACACGTTGCGCCTGGAGTACGAGCGCGACGTGAAGCGCGGCCTCAACCCTCAGGTGCCGGCGCATTACTTCCCGGGTGACGACCCCACCGCCGAGCCGCGTAACGTCTGGCGCAGCCAGGCTCAGCTGCTCTACACCAACTGGCTCAACTACTACGTCTACCAGACCACGCCCTACGACCTGGCCCGCGCCGGCGAAGAGCACTAGGCCGTCAGGAGGTGCGCCAGCCGTTAGGCGCTGATGATGTGGGGTAGCGGCAGGTCGTGGGCGTCGGTGGGGACGTGGTCGACACGCTGCTCGTCAAAGGCGATGCCGATGATTTGGCATGCGGGTGAGAGCATGGGCAGGTAGCGGTCATAGCAGCCGCCGCCGTAGCCCAGGCGCGCGCCGGCGCGGTCGAAGGCTACGAGTGGCATGATAATCATGTCGAGAGCCTCGGCAGGCACGATAGGGAAGCGGCCGCTGTCGATGTCCGTGGCCGCGAAGGTCCGCGTGGGGTGGGCGATAAACGGCGCCGCGGACGCATCGCTGACGGCAACTGCCCGCATGCACATGCGCTGGCCACAAGCTGCGGTGTCTGTTGCCGAGAGCATGCACGGATAGGCCACGCGCCAGCCACGTTTGGCGGCAGCTGCGGCAAACGCGGCTGAGTCGACTTCGGAACCCATCGCGGCATAGACGGCAACGGTGTGCGGCGCCGCGGCATCCAAGCGGCCCAGCAGCTCAACCAGTCGCGCACAGATATCAGCAGACTTCGCCGCCCGCAAGTCCAAATCAAGAGCATCACGCCGAGCAATCACCGCCCGCCGCAACTCAGCCTTGTCCATCCCGGCTTCCTCTCCCAAACCTACCAAAAAGGGACAGGTTTATTTTGGCAGGTTTTATCTGGGCAAACAGCGAAAACCACCACGAAGGGAACACAGGCACCCTCGTGGTGGTTTTGATGGCGACTCGTCTCTATTACAACGCCGCGGCGATTGCTTCGGCCACAAATTTGTTAAGCGATTCACCCTTCTTTGCCGCCGCCAGTGCTGCCTGCTTGTGAAGCTCGGAGCCTGTTCTCACATTGAATGAGCCCTTAAAAGCCCGCTCTGGTTCCTTGCCCTTTTCGGCACAAAACTCAAGGTAATCGTCGACGGCGTCGTGGAAGCATCGCTCCACTTCTTCAACCGTGGAGCCTTCAAATACAATTGCGTCCCTAATGCCGGCGACCATACCTGTCAGCACGTGCTGTTCGGCATCGAACTCGACCGGGGCGAAATAACCCTTGTAAGCCAAAACGTTACTCATGGCTGCCTCCGACATCTTGTAGAAATCGAACGATGTTTCGGATGGTTCCCGCCGTCAATTCGTCAGATGGATGGGGTGCGTGCATCACGAACATTCTGCCGTCCGATGGCCTGTAGAAGCGAATGCGCGATCCGGATGTCCTGCCTTTGTCGTCCATTTCAAAGCCATATGAAGCCATAACTTTAAGAAAGTCAGCAAATCTATACGTTGAAGGACAGCTAAGCAGCTGGGCGATGAGTTTGTCGATCCGAGTCATCCTGCCTCACATCCTGCAACTATATTATAGTTGCAATTTAAGTCCGATGCAATCACCCATACTATAGAACATGTGTACGTATAGAACAAGTGTTCGAATCACCACTGAGAAAGGGGACAGGCACCTTTGTGGTGGTCTGTGCTGTGATGGGCGTCTGCGGCAGTTCGTCTCGATCTGTAACAGTAACTCGGCAAAATCGGACCTAGATGTTACAGATCGAGACAAACCGCCGCAGTGGGCTGCGCCGCCCCGTCCAAGCCGCAGAAAAAAGGTAGATTTTCAGGCATGTCCCAAAAATCTACCTTTGCTGTGCGTTAGCCCAGCAGGTCGATAACGTTAAAGCCGGTGTTGCTCTTGGCGATGACGTCTCGGCCGCCAAAGACGCAGGAGGGCGAGACGGCCGCAATGCGCGTCACGTCGGCGCCGAGTGTGCGCAGCTCACCGGGCGTGGCAGCGAGCATCTGGGCGCGGCGTTCCTCGCGTGCATGCGGATCGAGCCCGGCCAGGTAGGTCGTGTTGCGGCGCTTGGTGAGCGCGTACGGCTTCACCGGCGCGTCCATGCCGCTCACACAGCTAACGATAAAGCCCTCAAAGGCGGCCTCGTCGGGCTCAAAACTGCCGAGCCATTCGCCTGCGCGCGCCACGCGCTCAATCGAGGGGTCGATTGCCGGGTCGCGGTAGGTGTAGAACGCCACCTGACGCTCACCTTCCGCGCGGAATCCGCAGCCGTACGCACCGCCCTTCACGCGGATCTCGTTCCACAGGTAGTCGTAGGAGAGTGCGTTGGCGGCAACCGCCCAGGTGCCCGTCACGTCGAGCCCCAAGCGACGCGGGTCGCACGCGCTTGCCGCAAAACAGATGTCGCTGGGGATGACAAAAGCCTCGTGGCGGTCGCACGGCGTCGGCACCACGAGCGCGTCGCGGCCGGCAACGGCGCCGTCGCCGGCGTCCAGCCCCAGGTCGCCCGCGGCATCCCAGTACGCGTTAAAGTCCTCATCGCTGCCGGTAAAGCTCGCCATGCAGCCATCGGCCACGAAGATACGACCTGCCAGCTCGGCAAGCTTGGCACGCAGGCCGTCCAGGCGCTCGTCAAAGTGGTCGAGCAGATCGCGCAGGAACAGATAGAAGTCCACGCCCGAAAGCTGCTCGCGCACCACGGCCGAAGGCGAGCTGTAGCTCATCGCGCGACCGAGCGCCGCCGAGTGACCGTTGTTGATAAAGCCCTGCTCAAGCCCAATGCGAATCTGTGTGAGCACGTCGCGCACGCGGTCGGCATCGGCATCGAGCAAAAGCGTGCTCGACCACACCTCGCGCGGCAGGCTCGCCAGCGCATCGATCTTCTCGGACAGGGCGCCGGCGCTCACCAGCAGGTAGGGGTGCACGCCGTCCACGTCGGGTTGGGTCATGACCTCGGTCGTAAAGCTCAAAAAGCCCAGCCTGCCGGCAAGCAAGTTATCGAGCTCCTCTGCCGAGTGCTCGCTCGTGGGCAGCTGTTTGAACAGGCGGCAGAGCAGTGTCACGTAGGGCAGGTCTTCAAACGCGACGCAGCTCAGGTCGAAATACTGCATGGCGTAGGCCAGACGGTTGGTGGGGATGCCGTGGCGCAGGCAGGGGATGGGTGCGGTCGTGTCCACGACCAGCGGCGGCTCGGGGCGCGCCTCGCCAATGTCGGACACGCGCAGGCGCGGCAGCGTGGCCTTGGCCTCGGGCGTGTCTTCCGCCTCCTGCGCGGTACGCAGCGCAGCCGTGCGCTCGACCACGTCGGCCAGCTCGGCATCGGTCATGGCATCGCGCTTGGCTGCCAGCTCAGCGGCCTCGGCGCCCTCCGAGCCGGCGCCAGCGTCCACCGGCACCAGCTCGACGAGCGCCATGTGGTCGTTCTCCAGCACCAACTCGCGCAGCAGGTCCTCAAAGTAGGTGCCGTCCAGCTCGCTACGCAGCTCCTTGTACACCGGGCCGTACTTGAGTGCCAGCGTCGCGGCGTCGTCATCGTAGAGCCAGGTGCTTAGCGCGTCGCACGCAATCGCCACGCCGTCGGCGATACCGTAGTCGCGCTGGCGCAGGTCGTATTCGTTGCTGCTGATGATGGCTTCCAGGCGCTCGCGCGGAACGCCGTACTCGCACAGGTCGCGGCAGGCGTCCTGGAACACGCGGCGCAGCTCGCGCGCCACGCCGGGCTGCGCGTTTTGCAGCATGATGAGCTCGTAGGGCTGTAGGCTCTCGGCCGCGGTGTAGCTCACCACGTTGCCGCCCAGACCGGCAGCCAGAATGGCCTTCTTAACCGGTGCTTCGTTGGAGCCCAGCAGCGCCTCGAACAGCATGTCTGCCGCGATCGTGCGCTTGCGGTCGAGCGCGCTGCCCAGCACAAGGCCCAGGCCCACCAGGGCGTTCTCGGGTGTAGTGGCCATCTCGACGCGCTTATACTCGCAGGTCACGGGTGCCTGCACGCCCAGCGGATTGGGCGCCAGCGTGGACGGGTCCTCGCCGGCGGCGACGGCAGCGTCCATGCGGCGGCTCGCGGCACTCGGCTGCGACAGATAACGCTCGTCCAAAAAGGCCAGTGCGCGGTCCACATCTAGGTCGCCGTAAAGCGTGATGTAGGAGTTGGAAGGATTGTAGTGGCGCGCGTGCGTGTCCAGGAACTGCTCGTAGGTGAGCGCGGGAATCGCGCGCGGGTCGCCACCGCTCTCGTGCGCATAGGCGGTGTCGGGGTAGAGCGCGGCGTTGACGGCGTCGTCCAGCACGCTCATGGGGTCGGACAGCGCGCCCTTCATCTCGTTGAACACCACGCCGTTATAGCGCAGCGTGCCCTCGCGCAGGCTCGCGGAGCTGCCGTCGCCCTCGCCCTCGGCGCTCTCCGGCAGGTCCAGCTCGTAGTGCCAGCCCTCCTGCTCAAAAATGGTGGGCTTGGTATAGATGGCCGGGTTGAACACCGCGTCCAGGTACACGTCCATCAGGTTGTACAGGTCCTGCTCGTTGGTGGTGGCAACGGGGTAGATGGTCTTGTCGGGGTAGGTCATGGCGTTGAGGAACGTCTGCATGGAGCTCTTGATCAGGTCGACAAACGGCTCCTTGACGGGGAACTTAGCCGATCCGCACAGCACCGAGTGCTCAAGAATATGGAACACGCCGGTGGAATCGGCCGGCGGCGTCTTAAAGCCAATGGCAAAGGCCTTGTTCTCGTCGTCGCACGCCAGGTACAGCAGGCGAGCACCCGAGGCAGTGTGGCGCAGCACGTAAGCGTCAGAGTCGAGCTCGGGCACGGTCTCGCAGCGCTCGACGGCAAAACCGTGGCAGGTGGTACCGGGCACCAGCAGCGCGGCGGCAGCGGCGCGCGGGTCGGTTGAGGTGGTGGGCATATGCAGTCTCCTTTGACGCCCCAGCGGGGGCGAATCGAGTCGAATCCTCGAGAGTATACCCATATGGAGCGCGGCTCTGCAGCGAACTGGAGACGATGTGGGTAGACTAGCCTAACTAGGTTGATAACGAATGCCGCGGGTAGCCGCTGCACCCCGCTAAAGTGAAATAACACCCCGTTTACCGAATCATTTAGGAAATATATGGACTCCTAAAAAGTTCTAATACAATATAAGTCATCTATCTATAAACTGCTGATTCCTTGCAAAGGTATGGTTGATATGGTTGAAGCAAATAGCGTTATCCCCCTGTACAAACAGATTGTTCGCGCGCTTTCTGATTCGATCGCCAACGGCACGTACCGCCCGGGAGATAAGCTCCCGACCGAGGCGGAGCTTATCGAGCAATTTGGCGTGAGCCGAATAACGGTTCGCTCCGCAATTAAAGAAATGGAAGATGCTGGGCTTGTTGAGAGGGCCCGCGGCAAGGGCACGTTCGTTTCGTCGGACACGCAGATGTATGCCGCGGACGACCGTGAGAGCTTTACCCATTCGTGCCAGCTTGCGGGCAAACAGGCGTCTACCAGGGTTCTCGAAATGGGCTGGGACTTCCCAAGCCTGCGAGACGCGAAGTTCCTGGGCGTAGACGATACCCAAAAGGTATTGCGTAGTCGTCGTCTGCGGCTTGTGGATGGCAAGCCCACGATGCTGGAAACCAATAGCTATTCCGCTGCGCTTTCTTTTTTGGAGCATGAATCCCTTGATGATTCGCTGATGGCGGTACTCGATCGCCAGGGGATCAAGATGGGTCCCAACACGCGTACGCTCGAGGTCTGCTATGCGAGCGAGCTCGAGGCGGCATATCTTAACGTGGAGCTGGACTCTTCGCTGCTTCTGTTTGTCGATAGACGTTATGCTCCAAGCGGCGAGCCGCTCTTCATCTCCCGTCAGGTGTACTGCACCGAGCGGCTGAAGTTCTATTTGTAAATTAGAGATAGATTGGTCTATTTACCGATCAATTGTTACCGTTCGCGGATTTGGAAAATAGACACACCGCGTAGGGTAGATTGCTAATATACTTTGTTATGACAATATAGTACGTCCTATTGGTATTGGAGAACTATGAATAAGATATTGCTAGCGAGTCATGGTTATCTCGCCCAAGGCATGAAAAGCTCTCTGGAGATTCTGATGGGCACCAACGACCGAATCGAGTGCCTGTGCGCCTATGTCGATGACGATTCAAGGGACGTCGCGGCGTTGATTGATGCATGGATGGAGACGAGGGACCCTGCCGACTCTTGGTTTGTCGTGACTGACATCTTTGGCGGCTCTGTAAACAACGAATTCATTCAGAGACAGACCACCGGATCGTTTACGTTGATTACCGGAATGAACTTGCCGCTGCTGGTGGAAATGGTTACACAGCTGGACTCCCTGGATGCGGACAAGGCCAAGGCCGCGGTCGAGGGGTCGCGTCCGTTTATTCAGCTTTGCGAGGCGGCGGACATGCTTGCCGGCGCCGAGGAAGAAGAGTTCTAGTTAGTTCTGGTTCGAGCCCTAGCTAAGGGCCACACCTGTCATTCCTTTATCACGTGCGGAGATGATAACGATGATTAAGCTTACGAGAGTTGATTACCGACTGATTCACGGCCAAGTTGCCATGTCCTGGACTCACGCTTTGGATGTAGATTGCATCCTGCTTGCCAGCGATGCTGTGGCAAAAGACGACATGAGGAAGGCGGCCTTGAGGCTCGCCCGCCCCAGCGGCGTTAAACTCGTCATCAAGGATGTTGACGCTGCTATCGAGGCGCTCAACAGCGGCGTTACCGACAAGTATTCGCTGTTTATCATCGCTGAGACGATTGAAGATGTCTATCGTCTCGCTAAGGGTTGCAAAGACATCAAAGAGATCAATCTGGGTGGAACCCGAAAGACCCCTGAGACCACGCTTCATCCGACCCCTGCAATCTTTGCGACCGAGAAAGATGCCGAGCATATCCAAGAGCTCCTGGGCGATGGCGTGGCCGTCGAAATCCGTCAGGTTCCCAATGACGCCAAGGTGTTTGCCAAGGACGTTTTTTAGCCGAAAACATGCTGGTGTTCGGTATTTATTGAACCGATACTCTATGTCTATGCCCGTCGATCATTTGATCGGCGGGCTTTTTATTAAAGAAAAATCAAAAAAATCCGAAATAGGTCTTGCATAGTTAGTTATATAAAGT
>CATYZK010000053.1 GCA_958415665.1 uncultured Collinsella sp.
TTCGAGGACGCGGCGGAAAGTTAACCTATGCCGGACCCGAACGTTATATCAATTACTTCGGACTAGAACATGCCCAAGAAACCATGCACAAACAGTGCGGCCACGATAGCACCGACAAACGGAGCGATACCAGGAACAAGCAGGCCGTACTTCCAGTTGTTATCGGCCTTGTTCTTAATCGGCAGCACCTGATAGGCAAGACGAGGACCAAGGTCACGAGCCTGGTTCATGGCGAAGCCGGTGATGCCGCCCATGCCCATGCCAACGGCCCAAACGATCAGGCCGACGCAGATAGCGAGCATCAGAACGTTCTCACCAGCGCGGCTAGCGGCAGCAAGGATGGCACTGATGAACACGAAGGTGCAGATAGCCTCGCAGAAGAAGTTGCGGGCATAGTTGGTGCCCTCGGTGGTGGGGTTGGTCGAGAAGATGTTGCGCTGAGCGATGGGGTCGACGACGCCCTCGGAGGCCTTGAACTCATCGGCATACATAAACCAAGCGATCACGGCGCCCACAAAGCCGCCGAGCATATCAGCGAGCATGAAGGGAATGCAGTTGCCCCACGGCACCAGGCCGATGATGCACTGGGCAAGCACCATGGCCGGGTTCATGCACACGGCGCCGCCAAAGACAAACAGGCAGACCGAAATGCCAAAAGACCAGGTGGTGATGGCAAACATATGGCCGGAGCCCTGATACTTGGTGCCCTTGAGCACGGTATCGCAGTGCACGCCCACGCCAAAGATGATCATGAGGGCCGTCGCGCCGAATTCGCACAGGAGTTTGGTAAGCATAAAACCTTATCTTTCTTGTCGGTTATAAACGATTCGTTTGAGTCGCGCGCTAGTGCTGCGCGACGACAACACCCAGGCCATCGGGGATAACGGCAACCTTGGCGTTTGCACCCTTCATTTCGAAGGCGAGCTTGAGCGCCTCCTCGAGGGTGTTGACCGGGGTCATGTGCATGTCCTTGATCATCTGGTGATCGCACAGATCGGTGACCATGATCACCGGGTGATGTGCCAGGATGCGGGCGAAGATCTGGCTCGTCCACTGGTCAGGCAGGGTCTCGTCCTTGGGACGGTCGATGCAGGCGCGCTCGAACTCAGCCGGATCGTTGTCGGCGATGTTGTGGTAGAAGCCCTCGCCGCCGTGACCATCGGCGCAACCGGCGACGTCGATAATCACGCCGCCCTCGGGAAGCGTCGCCTCGGCAGCGCACATACCCTTCACGGCCTGGTAGATGTTCTGGTCGAGCGGATAGCCGCCGTTGGTGGTGATGGCGATCTCGCACTCAACGGGCTCAACGCCGGCAAGGCTCTTCACGAACTCGCAGCCGGCCTCGTGCGCCTTGTGGATGTCGCCGGCAAAGGAGCCGATGACCTCGTGCTTGCCGTTAAGCACCACGTTGAGCACAAAGGCAAGGTGAGCCATCTCGGCGGCGGCAAACATGTCCTCGCTCACATGGTTATGGCACAGGTTGCCGGCACGCGAATGGGAATCGTTCACAAACTGACCGTTGTGGTTGTACATGATGGTCTTGTAGCTGGCAACACCGGGCAGCACGGATTTACGGCTGCCAGAGAAGCCGGCAAAGAAGTGCGGCTCAATAAAGCCCTCGGCGAGCAGCAGATCGCAGTCGGCAGCGATCTTGTTGATGATGCACTCGCCACCAGAAGGCAGGGTACCGATCTTCTTCATCATGCTGTCGTCGGTCGCGACATGCATGACGATCTCCTCGTTGGCAACGATCTCCTCGCCATACTTGTCGACGAGTTCCTCATGCGTCGAGGGACGGTGCATACCAGTCGCAACCAGAATACGAACGCGAGCCTCGGGCGCAGCAGTATGAATGTGATGCAGCAGAATAGGCATCGTCACGCGCGAGGGAACCGGACGCGTATGGTCAGAACTGATGATAACGATATCCTTCTTGCCAGCACAAAGCTCCTCGAGCGAAGGCGAGCCATAAGGATTAGCCAGCGACTCTTCTACCAGCTCTTGCTGCGTTTTCGTAGTCTCAAACTCGTTTTGATGACCCTCCATCACACCTGCGAAGTTCTTGTCCTCAAGCTCCAGATGCAGCTTCTTGTGGTCAAACGGCAATTCACATTCAAACAATGACGAGCGCCCTCTTCCTTTCATCTAACACACTAGATAAACCGTAGGAAGGATACGCCGCTCACCGATAACAACCAACCACCCACCAACCCGTTAACAAAACGCTCACAATTGACAAGTACAAAAAGGCGGCCGCAGCCCAAAAAGGAACCACGACCGCCGTCCAAAACGTGCGAAGCGCCAAATGCATCTCAATCCCGACCGATAAGGCGCTAGGCGCGAAGCGCCGCACGCGCCGCTGGGACAGATCCCCATCCAAAACGCGCGAAGCGCGCCATTCTTCTCTCAGCCCGTAATCCGCAGAAGACCGAAGACGAAGGGCCCCGATGGGTTTCCCTCTGAGCGCATTCCGCAGCACGAAGCCCCCTTATCCGCAGCTCCGAAGGAGCAGGATAAGGGGGCTTCAAGTGCGAGGACGCGCTCAGAGGGAAACCCATCGGGGCCCGGCGAGAGCCACAGGGCTATCTATTACCCCGTGTTTTGCAGTCCTGCCGAGACGCCGGTCACAGTCGAAAGAATCAGGCTCATGTACTCGGCCTTCTTCTCCTCGGCCATCTCGTCCTGGTTCATACGCACCTCGCGAAGGGCGCGAACCTGGGCGATGGACAGGGCATCGACGTAGGGGTTACGCACGCGGACGGCGCAGCCGAGCACGCGACGGCGCTGCAGCGGCCATTCGTCACCGACGATGGCAAGAACCCACTTACGGGTGAGCTGCATCTCAGTAAAGACCTTCTCGGAAAGATCATCGCGGTCGCCCAGGTGCAGATACATCTTGGCGATGCGCTGGTCGGTCTTGGCGATCGACATCTCGATGTTGTCGATAAAGGTGCGGAAGAACGGCCACTCCTGGTAGGCAGCCTTAAGCTGGTCAAGGTCGCCCAGCTGCTCGCAGGCGGTGCCCAGGCCGTACCAAGCGGCCAGATTGATGCGCGCCTGGCTCCAGCTGAAGATCCACGGAATGGTACGCAGGTCGTCGAGCGACTTGGCACCCAAGCCGCGCTTGGCGGGACGCGAGCCGATCGGCAGCAGACCGACCTCGGTCAGCGGCGTCACGGTCGAGAACCACGGTGTAAAGTCCTCGGTGTTCAGCAGGTCCAGATAGCGCTCGTGGCTTGCGGCGTTGAGCTTCTCGGCCATATCCCAGAACTTCTGCGTGGTCTCGGTGTTGGTCTTCTCGACGCTCGGGGCCGACTGCAAAAGCGTTGCGGCGGCAACGGACTCAACATGGCGCTGAGCCAGCGTGCGGTTGCCGTAACGGGCAAAGATGACCTCGCCCTGCTCGGTGAGCTTAAAGAAGCAGTTGACCGAACCCTTGGGCTGCGCCAGCACGGCCTTGTTGGCCGGACCGCCGCCACGGCCCACGGCACCGCCGCGACCGTGCATGAGCACCAGGTCGATATCGTTCTTCTCGGCCCACTTGGCAATGCGCTCCTGCGCGGAGTGCAGCGCGAGCATGGCCGTGGTAGGACCGGCATCCTTGGAGGAGTCGGAATAGCCCAACATGACCTCCATGCGGCGGTTGGTCTGGGCAAGGCGCTTCTGCACCACGGGCAGCGTAAGCATCTGGTCGAGCACGTCGACGCAGCCCTCGAGGTCCTCGAGCTGCTCAAACAGTGGGATCACGTCGAGCTCGGGGACATCCTCCTCGTGTGCGAAGGACAGGTGGGCAAGCTCAAAGACGTCTGCCACATGCTGGGCACTCTTGGTGAACGAGATGATGTAGCGGTGCGCCATCTTCTTGCCGTAACGCTTTTGGATGGAGCCGATAGCACGGAAGGTGTCGATGACCTCGCGCGTCATGGGCTGCAGGTCGCCATGGATACCGTTCTCGTGGATATCCTTGAGGGCGCGGGCATGCACCACGGAGTGCTGACGGAACTCCATCTCGACCATATGGAAGCCGAAGGACTCGACCTGCCAGATGATGGTCTGGACCGGGCCGTAGGCAGCACGGACGGCACCGCAAGCGGCCAGCGAGCGCTGGACGACGCGCAGGTCCTCCAGGAACTCATCGGCGCTGTGGTACATGGTATCGGTGATACGGCGTACGGTGGCGTTCAGACGGTCGGCCATGACGAGCATGACGGCGCGATGCGGCTCATGCTCGGAGATCAGCTCGGCGCGGGCCGTGTACTGGGTGCTCATCTCGACCTGATGGTTCCACAGGTTGATGAGCTCAGCAGACGGCTTGCTGTAGGTGGCCTCGAGTGTGAGGTTGCGGCCGATGCGGCGGCACTTGTCCTCGAGCTTGAGCACCATGTGGGTGAAGTACTTGGCGGCGACCTCACGGCTCACCTTGGCGGTGACGTTGGGGTTACCGTCGCGGTCGGAACCAATCCAGCTGCCGGGATGGAAGAACGCCGGGCACAGCGGCGGCACGGTACCGGCCTTGTCGCCCAGCACCCAGTCGTCAAAGCGACGATAGATAACGGGGATGACGTCGAACAGCGTGTTATCGAAGATGTCGATGATGGTATCGGCTTCCTCGACCGGCGTGGGCTTCTTGAGCGCGATGGGGCTCGTACGCACCAGGGCGTCAATCTCCTGCAGCATATGGCGCTCGTTCTCCACCAGGTCGGAGCCGCCCAGACGCGGACGCTCCTCCAGCAGGTTGGAGATACGGCGAATCTTGCCCTCGACGGCCTTGCGACGAGCCTCAGTGGGATGCGCGGTAAAGACGGGATGGAACTCAAGCTTGCCGAGCAGCTCGTTGGCGCCCTCGACGCCCAGCTCATTCACCAGCTGGTGATAGGCAACGGTGAGCTCGTTGGCGGGATCGACCTCGGTATCGGTCGACGCACCGGCCTCGCGCTCTCGCAGCTGCGCCACACGGTAGTTCTCCTCCGACAGGTTTGCCAGGTGGAAGAAGCTCGTAAAGGCGCGGACGATAACCTGCTGCTTATCGAGCGGCAGACTGTCGATCAGATCGACGACCTCACGGAATGCCACGGCGGTGGACTCGTCGGCGGTGGGCACGCCCTGCTCGTCGACGGCCTCGTCGGCAGCGCGGGTACCGGGGTTGCCGGCATTGGCCACAATCTCGGCCGACAGGATCTTGTCGAACAGGTCCGCGATCTCAGGATCATACTCGCTAAGCACACGACGCTCCAGGCGCAGGAACAGCGCCAGATTGTCGCGCAGCTCCTCGGGGATCTCGATCTCGGCGAGACGCTCCCTGGACTCGGCATTCGAGCCGATTCGGTTAACGAGGCGGTTGACCACGGCAGCGACGCGCGCCGCGGCTTCGGGTACAGACTGGTTGCTTAGGTTCTCAGCCACGTTTCCTCCCATTCCTCCTTCTATGCACGTAACATGCGGTATTCATTATAGGCGCTTGAGAAATACTTTCGACACTGATTGCGCTTTACCACACAAAAGTATTTTCTGCATTGCAAGGGTTTTTGCTCTAAATGGTCGTATTTCTCGGTGGACGGCATACACAAACGGGGGCATTCCGCATAAATGCGAAACACCCCCGTAACAATCGCTCGCAATGGACGAGACACTCAAGCGGGTCCGCAGCTCAAAAAGATGCGCTACAGGCGCTCGCGAACCGCCTCGACAACGTTGGCCAGATCGGCAAGGACCTCTTCATGGCTCTCCATGTCGCGCACCTTGACCTTGCCGGCGGCAAGCTCGTCGCCGCCCAAGACCAGGATGAGCTTGGCGCCCACCTTATCGGCCTGCTTAAACTGGGCCTTGAGCGAACGGCCCTGATAGTCGGCCTCGGTCACGATGCCTGCGGCGCGAAGCTCCTGCGTAATGGCAAAGACGTTCTGGCGCAGCTCCTTGCCGGCGTTGGCGACATAGACGCACGGGACCTCATCGGCACCCAAATCGCTGCCAAAGGCCTGCAGGGCCAGCAGGGCGCGCTCAAAACCGACGGCAAAGCCGACGCCCGCCGTGGGCTTGCCACCCTCGAGCTCGACCAGGCCGTCGTAGCGGCCGCCGCCACCGATGGAGCCGACGCCGGCACCGGGAGCCTCGACCTCAAAGACGGTGCGGGTGTAGTAGTCCAGACCACGCACCAGGGTGGGATCCTCGACATACTCGATACCGGCGGCATCCAGATAGCGCTTGACCTGCTCGTAGTGCTCGCGGCACTCGTCGCACAGGTTGTCGCCCATCAGCGGCGCGTCGGCCATGATCTCGCGGCAGTGGTCGTTCTTGCAGTCGAAGGCACGCAGCGGGTTGAGCTCGGCGCGCTCGCGACACTCGTCGCACATCTCGTCGGCGTGATCGAGGATAAACTGCTTGACCTGCTCGCGGTAAGCCGGACGGCACTGGGCGTCACCCATCGAGTTGATGAGCAGACGGAGCTTGGAAAGGTCGAAGCCCAAGCGCTTGTAGAACTCCATGAGCATGATGATGCACTCGGCGTCTGCCGCCGGATCGGGAGCACCGAGCCACTCGATGCCCACCTGATGGAACTGGCGCAGGCGGCCCTTCTGGGGACGCTCGCCGCGGAACATGGCCTCGGCGTAGTACGCCTTAAACGGCGTGGAGCCCTGGGGCACCAGGTTGTTCTCCACGACGGCGCGCACCACACCGGCCGTGCCCTCGGGACGAAGCGCCAGGCGCTGCTTGGGCTTGAGCTTGGTGTCGGTGCCCTCGGCAAAGACGCGCTCCAGGTTGGCGCCGCTAAAGACGCGGAACATCTCCTTGCGCACGACGTCGGTCGACTGGCCGATGCCGTGGACAAAGACGTCCACCTGCTCGATCGCGGGCGTCTCGATGGGCTTAAAGCCAAACGGCTCGAATACGCCGGCAGCAATCTGCTGCATCTTTTGCCAGGCGCGCATCTCGGCGCCGATAAGGTCGCGGGTTCCCTCCGCCTTCTGTGCCTGCATGGGCAAACACCTTTCTTTTGTATCACGTCATAGATAATGGTCATTATACGGCACAAAACAGCAACGCGGCGGTGCGTCTGACCGAACGAGGGTATGGGGACTCGTTCGGTCAGACG
>CATYZK010000054.1 GCA_958415665.1 uncultured Collinsella sp.
TGTTGATTGGGGACAGACTTAAATGCGTGAAAACGCTCATTTAAGTCTGTCCCCAATCAACAGACGGCCCCATATCGCTCAAAAGAAAAGCCTCCACAGGTTTCCCCGCGGAGGCTTTCGTGACAAAGATTACTCGTCGACGTCAGTATTGCCGTCGGCCTTCTTTTCGTCAGCGTTCTCGGCATCGTCAGCATCCTCGGATGCGACGTCGGCATCCTCCTGCATAGCCGCCTGTGCAAAGGCCGCGGCATCAGCCGCCAGCTCCTCCTCGCTCATGCGAGGCGCGCGCTTCTTGGTCGGCATGCCGGCCGCCTTGGCATTGCGCTCCTCCTTGGCCGCCAGGATATCGCCCTCGCGCTCAAGGTAGGCATCCCACTCGTTGTCGAGCAGGGCGTTCACGGCGTCGCCTTCGACGGTCTCGCGCTCAAGCAGCACCTTCGCCATCAGATCGAGCTGATCGCGACGGGCATCCAAAATCTCGACCGCACGGCGATGGGCTTCGCGCATGATGCGCTGAACCTCGATATCGATGCGGCGCGCCGTCTCCTCGGAGTAATCCTGGTGATCGGCGTAATCGCGGCCCAGGAATACCTGATGCTGCGCCTCACCAAACACTTGCGTGCCCAGCTCCTCGCTCATGCCCAAACGCGTAACCATCTCGCGCGCCATCTTGGTCGCGCGTTCCAGGTCGTTGCTCGCGCCCGACGTGATGTCGTCGCACATGAGCTCCTCGGCGACGCGACCGCCCAAGAACACGGCAAGCTCGTCGAGCATCTCGTTCTTGGTCTTGAGGAAGTGATCCTCCTGCGGAAGCTGCAACGTGTAGCCCAGAGCCTGGCCGCGGCTGACAATCGAGATCTTATGAACCGGATCGGAATGCTCCAAGATGTGGCCCACCAGGGCGTGACCGCTCTCGTGGTAAGCAATCGTGGTGCGCTCGGCCTCGGTCATCACGCGGCCCTTGCGTTGCGGTCCGGCAATCACACGCTCCATCGACTCCTCGACCTCGTCCATCGAGATCACAGAACGATGACGGCGAGCGGCCAGCAGCGCAGACTCGTTGAGCAGGTTCGCCAAATCGGCACCAGTAAAGCCAACGGTCATCTGGGCGAGCTTCTCAAACTTAACGTCCTCGTCCATCGGCTTGTTCTCAGCATGCACGCGCAAGATCTGCTCGCGGCCCTTCACGTCCGGACGGTCGACCGTAACTTGACGATCAAAACGACCGGGGCGCAGCAATGCCGGATCCAGAATGTCGGGGCGGTTGGTGGCAGCGATCAGGATGACCGACTCGCTCTCCTCAAAACCGTCCATCTCGACCAGCAGCTGGTTGAGCGTCTGCTCGCGCTCGTCGTGGCCGCCGCCCAAACCGGCTCCGCGCTGACGTCCCACGGCATCGATCTCGTCAATAAAGATGATTGATGGAGCCTGAGACTTGGCCTCCTTAAAAAGGTCGCGCACGCGGCTGGCGCCGACGCCCACGAACATCTCGACAAAGTCGGAACCCGAGATGCTAAAAAACGGCACGCCCGCCTCGCCGGCAACGGCCTTGGCCAGCAACGTCTTACCGGTACCCGGAGGGCCCACCAGCAACACGCCGCGGGGAATCTTGGCGCCCAGCTTGCGATAGCGGTCCGGGTCGCTCAAGAAATCGCGAATCTCTTCGAGCTCCTCGACCGCCTCATCCACGCCAGCAACGTCCTCGAACTTGACCTTGGGACGCGTAGCCTCGTTGGTCTTGGCATTGGTCTTGCCAAACTGCATGTTCCTGTTGTTGGCACCCATCATCTGGCGCATAAAGTAGAACATGATGGCGATCAAGGCAATCGTCGGAAGCACACTCATCGCCAAGTCGCCCCAAAAATCGGGATCGTTGGTGTTGACGATGTACTTGGTATCGGGGTGCTCCGCCATGAGCTCGGCAAGCGAATCGGAACCGACATAGGTCGAGGAAAAGCTCTTGAGCTCGCTCGTGTCGCCCTTGTCCTTTTTCGTCTTCCAGTAATGACCCGTCACGCTTCCGTCCTGAACCGTATAGGTCAGATCTTCGACGCGATCCTGCTTGATGGCGCTGACCATCTCACTCGTCGCGAGCTTTACGGTATTGCTGGAGTTGGCAAAGCCGGAGCCCATGTTAAAGAAGGCGTAACCCAGGAGCGCGCAAGCCAAAAGAAAATACAGCCAGCCCGTACGCGTGGGCTTCTTGCCTCCGGGCATCCCCGGGATCTTTGGGTCCCGGGGAGTCTGGGAATTGTTGTCGTTACGGTCGTCGGGCATCTTACGAATAAACCTCCGGTTTCAAAATGCCCAGATACGGAAGGTTGCGATAGCGCTCGGCATAGTCGAGGCCGTAGCCCACCACAAAGGCATCGGGGCAATGGGTTCCAACATACTTGGGCGTGACGGCCGAGACGCGGTCCTCAACGTCCTTCCACAGGAAGGCGGCGACCTCCAGCGAGGCGGGCTTGCGGCTCTCAAGGTTCTTCATCAGATACTTGAGCGTCAGCCCCGAGTCCAGAATGTCCTCGACGATCAGCACGTCGCGACCACGGATGTCGATATCCAGGTCCTTAATGATACGCACGATGCCCGAAGACTTCACACCGTCGCCATAGCTCGAAACAGCCATGAAATCGATGTTGGTCGGCAGCTCGATCTTGCGCATCAGGTCGCCCATAAAGACCACGGCGCCGCGCAGGACCGCAATCAGCACCAGATCCTTACCCGCATAGTCGCGCGTAATCTGCTCGCCCAAGCGAGAGACGATACCGTCGATATCCTCCTGCGTAAACAGAACCTTCTCGATATCCGGATGTTGAGAAGCCATGACAACCCTTTCTTGTGCTTAATCGCCCACACACCGCCGTATGGACGCGAACTACACATTCTAGCAGCGCACGGGGTATATTTTCCAGCCCGTACGCCATCAGCGCGGGAATACCGCCAACGTCGCACAGAATAGCTGGCGTGGGACGCTATTCCGCATCGACTACGCGAAGCAGATAGGCCACGCGCGTCGCCGCCGTGCACTTAAAACGTTCGTCCGCGCGAACGCCCGCGACCCATACTACGGCACCTCCCGGAGCCGTTCTTACCACGGGTACGCCAGAGCGGTCTGAAACAGGAATGCGCGCCTCGTTCAACAGGTCTGACACTTTCTTGCTTCGACCGTTCATCCCCAACGGGCACATCACGTCTCCCGGCACAGGGCTATCCACCCACAGGCGCGCCAATCGCGCCTCGGCGGGAATCTCCCCGCGCGAGCCGGCTAGCATCCGCTCGCTATCGCGGTCAGCGAACCCCAGGGCCGCCGCATCCACCAAGGCCGCAACCTCTCCGACAGCAGCAAGCTCGCGGGCACGGTGCACGATATCGCGCCCCGGCTCCACAGCCATCGGCTCTGCTGTCAGCATACGCCCCGCCCCCAGCGGCAGACGACCGGGAACGGAGATCCAGTCGGCCACTAAGCCCTCGCGCGCCGCCGGGGCCTTGAACGCCAGCATGCCAAACTCCACACGGGCATCAATTCCCGCAGGAAGCGTTACCGAGCCCGAGCCCGCAGCGACACAGGAGAGCACGCGCTCCACGTGCCGCATCTCCGGTCGCGCGTCGGGATCGATGCGTTTAATCGCCAACCGCACGATACGTCGTGCAATCACAACCTCGGCGGCGGCAAGACGGCGCGCATCGAGCACCAGTGCGCCCGCCGCTTCCTTGCGCAGGCAGCTTCGAAACGCCTGTGCCGAAAGCTGGGAAAGAAAGGCGTCTTCGTCGCCCAGAATTTCACAAGCGGCGCCAATCGTCTTACAGACGTTCGCGTTGCGCTGTGCCACCACCGGCATCACCCGATGGCGCACATAGTTACGCAGGTACGAAACATCCTCGTTGCTTTCATCTTCCCGCCATGGCTGACCGTGCACCTGCAGATAGCTCACGAGCTCATCATGCGTGAGGTCGAGCAAGGGGCGCACCACAATGTTCCGACGGCGTGGAATGCTTGATAGACCCGCGGGACCCGACCCTTTAATGGCATTCATCAAAAATGTTTCCGCGCGGTCCGACGAGGTATGCGCGGTACAGATACGAGCCGCCGTCCGCGGTGCGCCCGATTCGGCACAAAGTTCGCGAACATATCTCCGTGCCGCGGCATAGCGCACCTCGCGGGCAGCAGCCTCGATATTGCCCGATTCGTCATCAAAATAGGCATGCTCAACGCACAGCGGCAAGCCGTATTGCACGCACAAATCACGTACAAAGGCCTCGTCGCCATCGGATGCCTCCCCGCGCAGATGATGGTTCACATGCAGCACGTGCAAACGCTCGCGTGCAATGGAAGCGATGCCGCGCCCGTCCTGGATATCCAGCTTTGATGTGCAAGCCATAAGGAGCAGCGCCGTCGAGTCCGCACCGCCTGATACCATGAGCACTACGGGGGCAGCGGTCTGCCGCGTTGCCAGAACGTTCTTATCCGTCCTCGGCGCGGCATGATGTCCATAGTGCTGAGATACCGTTGGCATTCGCTTCCTCCTCTATTCGTCCGCACCCATTGTATCCTTTGGAATCTTATGTCTCGCCTGCACCTTCATATCCTCGGCAGCGGCTCAAAAGGCAACTGCGCACTCGTCGAGGGGCCTCAGGGGCTCATCATGATCGATAACGGCCTGTCCCGCCGCGAGACACTTAAACGCTTGGCGGAGCTTGGCCTCTCGGCAGACGACGTCGCCGCTCTTGTAATCACTCATGAGCATGGAGACCATATCAAGGGGCTCGATGTATGGTGCAAGCACTGGCATGGCCCCCTCTTTGCCAGTAGGGACACCCTTTCATGCAAAGAAAACCTCGCGCACCTGCCCGTGGAGGAATTTGACCCCGGCGACACGCTCCCCATTGCCGGCATCCAGGTACAAACCTACTCAACATCGCACGATGTCATCAATCCTGTCGGCTATCGATTCAATGCTCTCGATGATTCCATTGGGTTTGCCACCGACACCGGAGAGTTGTCGAGCAAGGCCATAGGCATCCTCAAAGACTGTCGAGTTCTCGCGCTCGAAAGCAACCACGATGTAACTATGTTGCGCGAAGGACCGTACCCACGCTTTCTTCAGGAGCGCATCCTGTCCACAAAGGGGCATCTCTCCAACAACCAGGCCGCCGAAGCCGCGCGCGAACTTGTTACCGATCGCACCGAACAGCTCATCGCCATGCATATCAGCCAGGACAATAATCGTCCAAGCCTTACCGTCAAAAGCTATGCCAACGCGCTTGATGCGAGTCTCGATGATGAACTCGGCAGCTCAGCCACCCGTCTTCAAGGGCCACGGAAGCTCTCGATACGCCCTGCAAGTCAGTATCGACCGACAACTATTCAATAGCCCACTCAAGACAACAAAAGGGGGCTGGGAATCACTTCCCAGCCCCCTTAACTCATACTCTCGATTGAAGCAGAGCCATCGTTAGTCGATAGAGATCTTCGTGACGTTCTTCTTCTCGACAATCTTGGGAACCGTAACGGTCAGGATGCCGTCAGCATACTTAGCCGAAAGGCCCTCGCTCGAAGCGTCCTTCAGATACACGCCGCGCGTCGCGCTGTACGAGCCGAACTCCTTCTGGAGGAAGTTCTTGCCCTCGTTTTCGGCGCTCTCCTCGACGTTCACACTGATCGACAGGCGACCCTCATTGAGCTCGACGTCGATGTCGTCCTTGGCGACACCGGTCAGATACGCCTTGACCTCGTAGCCATCGCCCTTGTCCTCAACGTCAACGGGGAACGCCTTGAAGGCAATCGAGCTATTCGCCAGGTCGGTCATGTCATCAAACAAATCGAACAGCGAACTTGCAGAAGGACGGACGCCAAAAACCGAACGATAAGGAACCATGCTTGCCATGTTTACCACTCCTTTTAAGGACTGCCGAGCCATCTTCTAGGTGGCTGGGACTTCTTTTGACGCTCATATATATGCCCAGCCGCTTCTTATATATACATCGACTATAAAGTTTTTTGAGTCTATTGATATAAGCATATCTAAGTCTGGTTGACTAAGGTTTTGTCTAATAAACGGAATTTGAACGAAGGCTTAAATAATGTATGCAATCCCATCAAAACTAGACGGCTGGCTTACAATGGGCGCATACACGATATTGATGACGAACTAAGGGCATCATGGACGATCAAAAACAGGACAACACGTTTATGCCGGAGCAGGACGAAGCATCCAGCCCGCAACCGATTCGATTCCATCGCCCCCACATCTCGCAAGAGCCCATCAATGACCCAGAGCCCAAATA
>CATYZK010000055.1 GCA_958415665.1 uncultured Collinsella sp.
CTGGTGATCTCCGCCTTGAGAGGGCGGCGTCCTAAACCGCTAGACGAACGGGCCACATGACATCTGCACTGCCGTGCTGCGAAGACATATATTACGGGACAAAAAACATCAGCGCAAGAAGAAATTCCAAATTGCCGAAAAATTGTCGGCAGGTTATGGAACGCGCAGGTCAACTGGTTAGCTAGTTCAAGTTGAGATGAGCCAGGAGGGCTTCGCGATCGTTGGGGATGTTGTCCTCGATAACGGCTTCGAGGGCGGCGTTGAGTAGCTGGCCTAGCTCGGGCCCCGGTTTCACACCGGCGCGGATCAAGTCGCCACCATTGATGGCAAGCATCTTGAGCGTATAGGGCTCCCCCGCCTCCAGCAGCTCGTGCGCCAGCGCGCGCATCTCCTCAATCGTCTCGACGTAATAGAAGCATGATGGCGCCTTGCCCAGCGTATCGGCACGCTTAAGGTCCATAAGCTCGTCAATCAGACGCGGCGTATCGACGCCCTCGCCCGAAAGCGCGCGCATCATATTGAGCAGGCAGGAGCGCTCGGGGCGCAGCGGCTTGTCGTGATATTTAATGAGCAGGCACACGTCGCGCACCAAGTCGTGCGAGAGCGCCAGGCGATCCATAATGACGCGCGCTTTCTTGGCGCCAAGCTCGGGATGACCGTAGAAATGGCCGCTCCCGGCATGGTCGACGGTAAAGCACTCAGGCTTGGAGACATCATGCAAAAACGCAGCCCACATAAGGCTCGGCGAAGGCGCGACGCCATCGCACAGCGCCAGCTCCCCCGCCACCGTCAGCACGCGGGCGATGTGCTCGTACACGTTAAAAGCATGGTAGACGCTGCGCTGGTCGAATCCACGACCCGCGGCAAGCTCGGGCACGGCGGCGCAAATAAGCTCGGGATAGCGCAGCATCGCGTCTCCCCCGTGGCCGGTCGAAAGAATACCCTCGAGCTCAATACCCACACGCTCGCGTGCCACGGCATCGAGCAGCGGCGCACACTCGGCAAGGGCGAGCTTCGTCTGGGGCTCGATCATAAAGTCCAGGCGGCAGGCAAAACGCACCGCACGCAGCATGCGCAGCGCGTCCTCGTTAAAACGACGTTTGGGGTCGCCGACAGCACGGATCAGCTTGCGCTCCAAGTCGCCCTGGCCGTCGTAACGATCAACAAGACCGCGCTCGGGATGCCAGGCCATAGCGTTGACGGTAAAATCGCGACGCGCCAGGTCGTCCTCGAGCGAAGCCGCGCGCTCCACGCTCTGGGGATGGCGGCCGTCGGTATAAAAGCCATCCAGGCGGTACGTGGTGACCTCGATGCGCTCACCATCGCTAATGGCCGTGATGCCGCCAAATTTAATGCCCGACTCCACGACCGCAATACCGGCGGCCTCAAGCGCCACCTTAGACTCCTGCCACAGGCCGCTGCAGCACATGTCCACATCGTGGCTGGGGCATCCCATCAGGGCATCGCGCACCCAACCGCCCACGTACCAAGCCTCAAGACCGGCTGCCTCGAGCGCGCGCAGCACTCGCAGGGAGGCTTCGGTCGGCTGCGTACCGTTGAGCGAAACATTGCACATACCTGTGACCTCCTGCAACTATCAAATTGGTTGTCGATTGCGTCTGCAAGAAGTCTAGCAAGAAACAGCCTCCCCTGCACACGCAAGTCCGATAAACAAAAACGCATCCGCCCTGTTCCCAAGACGGATGCGAACTACTCGAAATACTCAAGCTTTACGCCGAAGTTAGCAGACCTCGCGGATAACGATGCCCTTCTTATACTCCTCGACCTTGGCAAAATCGCCCAGGCCCGGGCACTCGACCACGTTGGCGCCAGTGGCCATCGAAAGACGCAGGGCGTCCTCGACGCGCTCGGGAGCGTCGTGCCACACGGACAGGAAGGCGGCCAGCGAGGAATCACCCGCGCAGACGGTGGAAAGCAGATTGACCTCGAAGTCGCGCTTGGCAAACCAGATGTGCTCGCCGTTGGAGAAGTACGCACCGGCACCGCCCAGGGTCAGCAGAACGTTCTTGGCGCCCTTGGCGTGCAGCTCTGCCATGGCGCCCTTGACGGACTCATCGTCGCCACCGCTCACCTTAATGCCAAAGATGTCGAGCAGCTCGTCATCGTTGGGTTTGATCAGCAGCGGCTCCATGGCAATAAGGTCGGCCAGCTGATGGCTGGAGATATCGAGGACAAACTCGGCACCCTTGGCCTTAACGCGACGCAGGACCTCGGCCAGGAAGCCCTCGGAAGTGTTGGGAGGCAGCGAACCGCTGATGACCAGGCAGGTCATGTCGTCGAGCGAATCGATGAGCTCAAACATCTCCCGCTCGTTGGCCTCGTTGATGGCGGCACCGGCGTTGACCATGTTGTACTCGGTGTCGGGGCCGGCGTTGAGGAAGACGTTGACACGCGTGATGCCGTCGGTCCACACGGGCTTGACGGGCACACCCAGTGCCTCGGCGCCCTTAACGATGAACTCGCCCGAGAAGCCGGCGAAAAAGCCCAGAATTGTGGTGTCAACGCCGTAGTGATCGAGCGTAAACGAGACGTTGAGGCCCTTGCCGTTGGGGGTGTAGACCGCGTTGCGGGTACGCGTAACGGTGTTGGAGGTGAGGCCGTCGCAAGCGATGTTGTAGTCGATAGCGGGATTTGCAGTGAGCGTGTAAATCATGAATGTTCCTTTCACGAAGCAACGTGTTAATGAAAGTATATTCCACGCATCCGTAAAAGGCTATAGCAACTCGGCGAACGGTGTGTAACGCGTGAAGGACGGCGCAATCCGTCACTCCCTCACGATAAAAAACGGCGCCCCAGCCGAAACCGGGGCGCCGCATGCGCACGAATATGTCGCGTTTCGATTACTGACGATCGAGCTTACGGACAGCAACGCGCTTGCTGTACTCATCGACGTGACCGAAGTCGCCGATGCCGACGGACTCGGCAACATTGGCGCCGGTGGCCATAGCGAGCTTCATGGCCTCCTCGACGTTGTCGCGATCCCTGTACCACTTGTGCAGGAACGCAGCGAGGGTGCAGTCGCCGGCGCAGACGGAAGAGACCAGCTTGATGTTGAACTCACGCTTAGCATACCAGATGTCCTCGCCGTTGGAGAAGTAAGCGTCACCGCGGCTACCACGGGTGAGCAGCACGTTCTGGACGCCGGCCTCGTGAGCCAGCTTCATGGCAACGCGGACCTCGTCGTCGGTGTCGACCGGCACACCGAAGATAGCCTTCATCTCGTGATGGTTCGGCTTGATGAGCAGCGGCTTCTTGTGAGCGAGCTCCTTGAGCTTGTCAGAGGACAGGTCCAGGACGACGTCGGCGCCACGGGCCTGAGCGTGCTCCATGACCTGAGCCAGGAAGTCGGGCGTAGCTTTGGGAGGCACGGAACCGGAGACGATCAGGCACTCAAGGTCGCCCGCGGTGTCCAGGATGTTGTAGAGCTCCTCCTGGTGCTGCGGCGTGATCGGAGCACCAGGGTTCAAGATGCCGTACTCGTGCTGGCCATCGTTGACGTAGGTGTTGATGCGCGTGATACCGTCGGTCCAGACCGGGCGGCAGAGGCAACCCAGGTTCATGACCTCCTCGACGATAAACTTGCCCGTGAAGCCGGCGAAGAAGCCGAGCGCGACGGTGTCGACGCCCATCTTCTTAAAGGCGAAGGACACGTCGAGGCCCTTGCCGTTAGCCGTGTAGCTGGCCGAGCCGGTGCGGACGTTCTCGTCGGGCTCGAGCGGAGAGCTCGAAACCGTCATGTCGACAGCCGGGTTAGCGGTTAGCGTGTAGAACATTTACAGTACCCCCTGTATATGTGAGGGCCGCGTGGTCGGCCCATTCCAACCACGCGGTTACCTCTGATACCAAATTAGCGAGCTGCGGACTCGAGCAGTGTCTTGACCTCGGCAGCGGTGTTACAGGCGAGCGCCTTCTCGGCGAGCTCGTCGCACTCGGCTTTGGTCCACTGGCTGATGGTCTTGCGGGCGCGCAGGATCGACGGAGCGCTCATCGAGAACTCCTCCAGGCCCCAGCTGATCAGCAGCGGCTCGAGCAGCGGATCGGCAGCAGCCTCGCCGCACATACCGACCATGATGCCGGCCTTCACGCCGCTCTCGATGATGTTCTTGAGCGAGCGAAGCACGGCGGGATAGTAAACCTGGTACAGGTTGGAGATGGTGTCGTTACCACGGTCGGCGCACATGGTGTAGCCGATCAGGTCGTTGGTGCCGATGGAGAAGAAGTCGGCGACCTCGGCCAGGCGGTCAGCGAGCAGCGAGGCGGCAGGCGTCTCGACCATGATGCCGACCTCGATGTTCTCGTTGAATTTGCGACCCTCTTCGGTCAGCTCGGCCTTGCACTGCTCGACGAGCTCCTTGACAGCCAAGACCTCCTCGACACAAGTGACGAGCGGGATCATGATCTTGACGTCGCCGAAGGCGCTAGCACGCAGCAGAGCGCGGAGCTGGACCTTGTACTGGTCGGGATTGGCCAGGCAGTAACGCACGGCACGGAAGCCCATGAAGGGGTTATCTTCCTTGACCATGTGCAGATACGGAATCTCCTTGTCGCCACCCACATCGAGCGTGCGGATGATGACAGGAGCGCCCTTGAGCGCGCTGGCGACCTTACGGTAGGCGTTGAACTGCTCTTCCTCGGAAGGAAGCTCGGCGGAGTCCATGAACAGGAACTCGGAGCGGAACAGGCCGATAGCCTCGGCGTCATGATCGAGCGCGTTGGGCACGTCATCGGGGTTGCCGATGTTGCAGGCGATGATCTTCTTGATGCCGTCGGCAGTCACGGACGGCTTGCCGCGGAAGGCCTCGAGAGCCGCCTTCTCGGCAGCGAAAGCCTCGGCCTTGGCAGTGTAAGCGGCGAGCGTCTCCTCATCTGGATCGGCCTCAACGATACCCTTGCCACCGTCAACGACAACGGTCATGCCGTTGCGCAGTGCGGTGCAGCTGTTGGAAACCGAAAGGACGGCCGGGATCTCGAGGGCGCGCGCGATGATCGCAGAGTGCGACGTGCGGCCACCGGTCTCGGTGACGATACCGGCAACGTGGGCCTTATCGATCGTGGCGGTCATGGACGGCGTGAGGTCGTGCACGACAACGACGGTATTCTCGGGCAGGACGGAGAGGTCGACGACCTCCTTGCCCAGCAGCTCAGCCAGAATACCGGTGCGGATGTCGGCGATGTCGGCCGCGCGCAGACGGAACATCTCGTCGTCCATGGACAGGAACATGTTCTCGAACATGGTCGAGGTGTCCATGAGCGCCTGCTCGGCGCAGGTGCCGCCGTCAATGGCGGCGTTAATGGCGTCGGTCATGCCCGGATCCTGAGCCAGGACAATGTGTCCGCTCATAATCTCGGCCTCGGCCTCGCCCACCGTCTCCTTCATGTGGTCGGCCTGAGCCTGGGTCTTCTCGCAGAAGACCGAAAGAGCGGTCTGATAGCGCTCCTTTTCTGCTGCCGAATCAGCAACCTCGTGCGGCTCAAACGTCAAGTCGGGATCGACGGCGACCATGACGGTGCCGATACCGATGCCCTCGGAAGCGTTGACTCCCTGATACATTCCCATTCCTCTCTCCGTGTCATGCGATAAAGCGTTTTGCCATATCCATGACAAAAGAGCGCAGCTACCTTAAAACAGGTCACTGCGCCCCCAAATATGAACTTAGTTGTTCAACATGCGACCCGTTTGAGTTCTACTCGCCAAGACCGCTCTTGATGAGCTCGATGGCAGCAGCCAGAGCCTCGGCCTCGTCAGCGCCGTCGCACTTGACCTCGACCTCGGTACCACAGGGGATACCAGCAGCCATGAGGGCCATCGGGGACTTACCGTTGACCTCCTTCTCGGGGGTGACGACAGTCACGTCGCAGGCGTACTTGCCCATGGTGGAGGCGAAGAGGCCAGCCGGACGCATGTGAAGACCCTGCGGATTGACGAGGGTAGCCTTCTCAGAAACCATAATTGACTCCTTTTTTGTGTTTAACCCCTGTCATGCATGCGGCAGGCGAGCTGCGGAAACTCGGTCGGTCCAGAGCAATATCGTGCGAACGGAA
>CATYZK010000056.1 GCA_958415665.1 uncultured Collinsella sp.
GCTCTGTGGTGGGGCGGGCTTTTTGACGCTTCAGCAGCCCACGCCTATTTCTTTAACTTATATATTTATATAAAAGGGGAATTGACATGAAGTCAATTTTGCAACTTGTCTACCTGCAGATATGCGGAATTGGATGCCCCCCTTTTGAGGGTGGGTTTAAATTGACATGAGGTCAACCGAAATTGACATGAAGTCAATTTTTATTGACATGAAGTCAATCCTTTCTAGTGTTAGATATTGACATGAGGTCAATTATTAACCCTGCCTTTTTTGCAATGAAAAAGCCTTGCGCCCATATCGTCTGCGCCGCTGATGCGGTCGCTTCAGGTCGAGCCCGCAACATGCCGCGAATGTAGGAATGTCAGCGCGAAGGGCTAATATCTAGATAGGGGATTAGAGAAAGGCAACATCATGGATGAAAACAACCTCAACACTCAAGACGGCCAGGGCCCGAATCTCGTACCCGATGGAGGCGATGGCAACAAGTTGCCCCTGAAGCGCAAGATCGCCATCGGCGCGACCGTCGCGCTCGTTGTCGCCGGGCTCGGACTCGGCGGCGCATGGGCTACCGGCGCCTTCGCACCCAAGTCCGAGATCACCAAAATCGAGGCCGACAGCGGCAACAACAAGAAGCAGGTCTCGGAAAAGACCGACCAAACCGTCGACTGGACCGTCAAGATCGAGGCCGAGGGCGTGACGGCCGACTCATCGCCCCTCATCACCCGCTACGTCTGCACCGACGGCGCCGATGAGGGTGTCGAGTTCTACCATGCCACATCCGCATCCGACGCCATCGAGGGCAAGGACAGCGTGCGCCTCACCGAGGGCACCTGGGAGATCACCGCGATCCCCATCATCAACCCCGACGGCTCCATCACCACGCCCGCCGGCGGCGGCGAGCAGGCCGTCTCGGGCGACCAGAAGGGCTCCGGCTCCACCGAGTTCACCGGCGAGACGAAGCCCGCCGAGAACGTGACCCAGGACGATATCGACAAGGTACTCGACAAGGTGAACGAGGCCATCTCCAAGGGCGACGGCACGCTCACGGGGGATGCCGGCAAGGACGTGGTGAACAAGGTCACGGACAACGCCTCCAAGGCACCTGCCGCCGACAAGGAGAAGGTCGAGGAGAAGAAGGACGCCGCGACCGATAGCGCCGTGAAGGCAGAGGACAAGAAGACCGATGCGGCAAAGCCGTCAACTGGCTCTGGCTCCGCGCCGTTAAAATCTGACTCCAAGCCCTCTTCCGGCTCCTCCAGCAAGCCGTCCCATGAGCATACGTGGCAGGCGCAGTACCGCAACGACCCCGTATACGAGACTCGCACTCGTACTGTTGTGGACCAAGACGCATGGGATGAGACTGTTAATGCAAACTATGATGAATTTAGATTCTCTGATGGCTATGTAACGACTTCTCTCGCAGATGCTATTAACCATCAGGATAATACCGGGTGCTCTTACTCTATTTACACACCACAAGTAACTATTCACCATGACGCCGTTACGCATGAGGAACAATATCAGGTGCAGACTGGGACCAAACAGGTGCTCACCGGCTACCGCTGCTCCGGCTGTGGTGCCACGAAATAGGCTCGAAGCGGATAGACGGACTGGCTTCATGGAACCAGTTTTGAATTTGCTCCATGCCATATCGCTCCTCGGCCGATTTGGCTTTGCTCTGTTCCTTGTAATCCGTCCAGGACACTTCGGGAAGAGGACATGTCTTTATAGGGGAGTCGGGCTGTTCGTGCTGCTTGGTGCACTCCTGCGCCTGGCTCGCGATATCCTGCCATATCTTGTCGGCCTGACATAGGCCTTTATCGCAGCATCCAGTGGGCGGTCGCATGGCAATTGGATACTCGTTATTTAAAAGGGGTCCCGCCCTTAATGAGCGGGGCCCCTGCCTTGTCGCGGTCTTTGTTTTATTAATTCCAGCCCTTTGCCTCGGCAGCCTTGAGAACGGCGGCGTATCGCAGCTGCAGGACACCATCTACCGTGTCAATTAGGCCGCGTCGCAATAGTGCATTCTTCGTTCGTGACATGCTGTCGCATCCAACGCCGAAGAACTGGGCCAAATCCTGGTTGGATTTCTTTAGTCCACAAATGGAGTACCCCTTGCGGACGCCGATACGTTCGTAGCGCAATATCTCGAGCATGAGCTCAAGTTCAAGCTTGCCGCTCGCTGCAAGGTATAACCATCGATTGCTCTTGTCCGCGCGAAGTCGCGCTTTTGCGGATAGTTCGGCCCCGCTTGCCACGGCGCTTAGTTGTGGCGGTTCGGAGCCGCTGAGCTGTGCATACCGTTCGCGTGATATAGTATTTTCAATACGAATCGCACCTTTCACGGTGCTTGACGCCGACGGAATCGCTACTTCCGGCGGCGTTTCTTTTTGGGGCGGGTCCTCATCCACGGTTAACGCCTCCTTTTCTTTTTGGGGCGCCCGCCACGGGTTCCGCCCACAATCATTTTTCCGTGCCTAACAAATTCTGACTCGATTGCCGGCATATATAGCAATCCATCAGTGCCAATAAAGACGAGTCCTGCGGCGATTAACGCGTTAACGTGCTCAGCTGCGATAGTCGACTTGCTGCGCGATCCATATAGCTGCGATGCGAGTAGCTCGTTGTCTGCTGGCAATGAGTGACCTGGAGCCGATGATGCGAGTGAGCACATTGCGAGCCATACGCCTATATCTGTGTATGTTCTGTCGCCGCGAGCTGCATACAGCTGCTTGAGTTCGTGGGCGTTTGTTATCGGCAGCTCGATTCGTAGCGAGGGCAGCTGTACGTTCCATGCGGCTTCGATCGCTTCATCGTCACTGATGGCGCGTCCCATTAAGCAGCACCTTTTTCGCGCAGTCCACACACTGCGAGCAAATCATCTCGGTTGAGCTTCCAACGACGTCCGATTTGCACGCCGCGGATTTCGCCCCGATCGACCATCCTAAGCAGGTGCTTAGCGCTGATTCCGATTGCTGCTTCGGCTGTCGTGGGCGTGATGAGTAGCGGCAGGGTGTCGTACTCGCCTAGGCGGAAACGCTCCAAGATGGCCTCCTCTGATTTATGCATAATCAACTCCTTTCTAGGCTCTTTGGCCCGTTAAAGACTGTCCGGTTTATGCCGCTAAAACAAGGCTATGACGGTTATGGCCTCCGTGCGCGTCCGTTTGGTGCCAAGGGGTGACAAACGGTGACAATTTTGAACAGCAGGGTATTTCGTTTCGTCTAGCTACGCTTTCGGGAACGTGGGTTCTCGCCCGCAGGGCGCCGGGTCTTAGGGCAGAGCCCTAACAAGCGCCGAACCGTAGGTTTCGGCGTGTACGCTGACGGGAAAAACGCAGTTTTGTACGGCAGCGTACGACTCTTGCGTATTTCAAAAAACTACCCTTACGGTCATTTCGCCCGATTTCGTCTGTCCCGCTCTAAACGGTGGGTTTCCGTACTCGGGCCCGCCTTTCGCCTTCGTCGAAAGGCGGGCCTTACGAGGGGTCGTTTAGGGATGCTTTTTCAAGGTTGGCAAGCATCCAGCCCATGACCTTGTCCTCGTCCAATTCGAGATAGATCCGACAGCCTTTCTCGTCCCTGTTGCGACAGGGCTTCGAGCGCCTGACAACATAGCCCGCCTTCTCCAACTGGTCTGCCAAACAGCTGACCTCAGCAGTTTCGCCGCTTATTCTGAATTCGAGCATGGTTCACCTCCGTCTCATTGTCTGGATAGTCCGAATAGTCTCTATAAGAAACAGCTGTCTAGCTGGTCTTTTGTTTAAATAAGAGCCGTTTTTCGGCTCAAAAATGGGACCTCTGGAGCCGATGGACGGTCTTTGCTTTTTCGGGCTAAAAATCGGCATCTGAACGCCGTGTAGCCCTATTCTCCAGCTGCCCGCAGCTCCAGTATTTCAGCGACAGGCGGTGCCGCCGTCATCGTTGCCGCTACAGCATCCATTGCCGTTCGCTTAGCCTCGGCGTTTACGCCCGTGTAGATGTTGAGCGTCATGGCGGCGTTGGCGTGGCCCAGGAGCGAGGACACGGACTTGATGTCCGTTCCCGCGAGGATCGCTGCAGTGGCGAACGTGTGGCGCAGGTCGTGGAACTTGGGCGGGTCACCCTCCGAGCCCACCAGCCCCAGCTGTCGAACCGTGACGGCCCAGTGACGCGACAGGCGCTCGGGGGCCATGAACTCGCCGTCGGGACCGCCCAACACGAACATCGACTGCTCGAACGGCACGCCTGCCTTAAAGCACTCGGCTCGCGCGGCGGTCAGGCGGCGAGTAAGAATCCCCACGACTTCATCGGGCATGGGGATGCTCCTGCGACTCCCGCCGTTTTTCGGCTCTTTCTCGTAATGCCCGTTTTCCCCGAAGCCGATAGATGCCTTGACGTGGAGTATCCTCTGGTCGAAGTCAACGTTGCGCCACCTGAGCGCGAGTAACTCACCTCGGCGCATGCCCGTGAGCAGAGCGAGGTAGATACCGACGTTTTCGGGGCAATCACGAGCGATGGAGAGAAATGTGAGCAGCCGTCCGCGCTCGCGCTCATCCAGCGCGTTGGGCTCACGGTGACGGGCTTTGGGCACGCGAACGCAGTCGACGGGGGAGTAGTCGATCACGCGGAGCCTGCCGACGGCATCGCGGTATGCGGCTTTGAGAAGCGTCACACTCTTGCGGATGGTGGACGGCTTGTAGCCCTCCTCAACGGCCCAGTTAATCCAGTTTTGAGCTGCGGATACGTCCAACGAGTCGAATTCGATGCCGCCGATTCTGCGCTCAACGAGTCGCGCGGCACCGCGATAGTCGTAGACGGTCGAGGACTCAATAGAGCCGGATGCACTGAGCATATCGATATAGCCGTCTAGCAGGTCTTTTACTGTCTTGTGTGCCATGCTGCCGAGTTTGAGCTTCTTTTGCGCAAGCTCCTCCATCTCCTCGCGCCATTCCCTCAGCTCGGCCTGAGCCGCACGTTTCGATTTGGCGGCCATGACCTTGCTGACCTGACCATATGTCCCGTCTTGCTTCTTGAACTTCAGACGTCCGCGCCATCCGCCGTTGCGGTATGGCAGCAGGCAGGACGAGGTGTAGTAGCGTTTTGGCTTCATCGATACCCCACATTCGCGGTGTGTACCCGCTGCGTACCGCGCGGAGTACCCGTGTTGAATAAACCCGCTCAGGCCGTGCAGTCCGTCTAGTCGAACAAAACCGCAGGTCAGAGTGGGTGTACGGTATCACTGTCCAAGCGTTAAATCAAACGAGGGGCGCCTTTTAATCCCAAGGTCCAGGGTTCGAACCCCTGACGGCCCACCCAAAGATTGTTGAGACGGTCAACTTCGGTTGGCCGTCTTTTTTGTCGCCTTTTCATGGGTTCGAACCCGTCGGGGCGCGGAGCTGAGTAAACGCGTGAGCGTTTGCCAGCGCAGCGCGCAAGGCGCGAAAGCGCCGCAGCGGCCGCCTGCGGAGCAGGCTGGACCACTGACGGCCCACCATAGAATAGAAAAGCGACTGGCGGATGCCGGCCGCTTTTTTGTTGCCGCGACACGGGTTCGAACCCGAACTTCTCTATATATAAGAACGCTTGGCGAGCGAAACCTGCCTTTTACCGACGGGAAACAAATAGCTGATGCTTTTGGAGTAAAGTGGCGCTCAAGAGATGACCGATGCCTCAACACCTATAAACCAGCTGGTCATCGCCAATATCAGAAGCTGTCGCTTCGAATATGGCCTCAGTGAAACAACTGAGGGATCTATTTATTTGTGAACAAAATATGGAGTGCGCGATTCCCGCCCCCGGCGCCCCTCCGGTCTGGCAATATATCTCCTTGCCGCGCGGCCCGGTCGGACCGGACC
>CATYZK010000057.1 GCA_958415665.1 uncultured Collinsella sp.
GAGCACAACCTTGCCAAGGTTGGGGTCGCGGGTTCGAGCCCCGTTGTCCGCTCCATTGCATTTCCGGACCGTTTAGGCGGTCCTTTTTCGGCGAAGTGGCCAAGTGGTAAGGCAGAGGCCTGCAAAGCCTTTACCCCCGGTTCGAATCCGGGCTTCGCCTCCAGGCAACATCCGGGCGCTCCGGCGCCCGTTTTGTTTTACATATGCGGACATGGCTCAGTTGGTAGAGCACAACCTTGCCAAGGTTGGGGTCGCGGGTTCGAGCCCCGTTGTCCGCTCCAAGCGCAACAGCCCGACTACTACGGTAGCCGGGCTTTTTCGTACCCGTCGTCTGGGCTCGAACCCGTGAGGGAGCGAGCGTTAAGCAAACGCGGAGCGTTTGTAGCGAGCTGGCGAGGACGCCGGCAGGCGGCCGAAGCCGGTGCGGATCCGCGAAGCGGATACGCAGACGCCCCGTTGTCCGCTCCAAGCGTAACAGCCCGACTACTACGGTAGCCGGGCTTTTTCGTACCCGTCGTCTGGGCTCGAACCCGTGAGGGAGCGAGCGTTTTGGGGCGTGGCTGTGGCGTTGTTTGCCGCGAATGTCCGCTTTGGGCGTATCATCGTGGGCATCTCGCAAAACCTCGTTGCAAGGGAGGCGCACCCCATGGCTACAGAAAAGTCCTCTTCGCGCTCATGGATGTCCGATGCCGCGATTTATCAAATCTACCCGCGCTCGTTTAAGGATTCGACTGGTTCGGGTCTGGGCGATATCGCGGGCATTACCCAGCAGATGGACTATCTTGAGCGGCTGGGTATCGAGGCCATCTGGCTGAGCCCGTTTTACCCATCGCCTCTTGTTGATGGCGGCTATGATGTGGCGGACTACTGCGATGTCGACCCACGTCTCGGCTCGCTTGACGACTTCGATGACATGATCGCTGCGGCTCACGCGCACGGCATCAAGGTCATCGTCGACATCGTGCCCAACCATTCGTCCAACCAGCACCCCTGGTTCAAAGCCGCTCTTGCCGCCGGCCCCGGATCGCCCGAGCGCGCCCGTTATATCTTCCGCGATGGTCGCGGCGAGCACGGCGAGCTGCCTCCCACCAATTGGAATGCCAACTTTGGCGGCCCCGCCTGGACGCGCGTCGCGGACGGTCAGTGGTATCTGCACATGTTTACGCCCGAGCAGCCGGACTTTGACTGGTCGTGCCCCGAGGTTCATGCGTTCTTTTGCGACGTCCTGGCGTTTTGGAGCGATCGAGGCGTCGATGGCTTTCGCATTGATGTGGCGCACGGTCTCGCCAAGGATCTCGACCGCGATGACCTCGACAGGTGGCATCTCGCCGAGGGCGATGACATGGTTGACGACGGCACCCATCCGCTGTGGGACCGCAACGAGGTCCATGAGATCTATCGCGAGTGGCGCCGCGTGTTCGACCGCTATAATCCGCCGCGCAGCGCCGTTGCCGAGGCATGGGTGCTGCCCGAGCGCCAGTATCTCTACGCGCGTCCCAGCGAGTTTGGCCAGACATTCAACTTTGAGTTTGCCAAGGCCACTTGGACCTATAATGACATGCACGCTGCAATCGAGGAGGGCTTGAAGGCAGCTATCGAATCCGATTCTGCCTCGACCTGGGTACTCTCCAACCACGACGTGCCGCGCGTGGCGACGCGCTATGCCCTGCCGCAGATCAAGGCGACGCGCTACCACCAGATTGCGCTCGACTGGCTCTTACGCGACGGGTCGTCTTATGACGAGGACCGTGAACTCGGCGAGCGCCGCGCGCGGGCGGCCCTTTTGCTCGAGCTGGCGCTTCCGGGCTCGGCATACGTGTATCAGGGTGAGGAGCTCGGCCTTTTTGAGGTGGCCGATATCCCGTGGGCCGCACTCGAAGATCCTACTGCGACCAATACGCACGGACCGAAGCGCGAGAAGGGGCGCGACGGCTGCCGCGTGCCCCTGCCGTGGGTGGCAGCGGACGATCCCACGCAGGGCGGATCGTTTGGGTTTTCACCGGCGGACGCCGATGCGGCGCCCCATCTGCCGCAGCCTGCATGGTTTTCCGATTACGCTGCCGATAGGGAAGAAGCGGACCCAACATCGATGCTTGCGCTCTATCGTGACGCCCTCTGGCTGCGGCGCAAGCTGCGCGGGTGCGCCAACGATCTTGCGTGGCTCGATCTTGACGGGCGCACCGGCCTTGCGGATGGTGCCGAGGGCGCTGAGGGCGGCGTCATCGCCTATCGCCGCGACAACGGCTGGGCGTGTGTGACGAACTTCGGTGCAGCACCCGTGGAGCTGCCGGCGGGCAAGGTCCTGCTCACCTCATCACCGCTTGCAGACGGCAGACTTGCGCAGGACAGCTCTGCCTGGATCATGCTCGCTGAGTTGTAGGGGGCCTCTTGCGGCGAGTTTGCGTTTGCCCGCGCTTTCCGTGGTGGCTGATGTCTTCGCGAGGTTCGAGAGGGCGTCGCAAAACTTTTCAAAAAAAGTTCTTGCATAGGATGCGGGTATCACGTAAGATTAATCCTCGTAAGCGGACATGGCTCAGTTGGTAGAGCACAACCTTGCCAAGGTTGGGGTCGCGGGTTCGAGCCCCGTTGTCCGCTCCATTTGGGCGTTTAGCTCAGGGGGAGAGCGCTTCCCTGACACGGAAGAGGTCAGAAGTTCAAATCTTCTAACGCCCACCAAATGTTCGCAGCTCAGAGGCTATGTCCTCTGGGCTGTTTTGTTTTGGTCGCCAAATGGGTCGCCAAATTTCGAGTTTTTGATCTTCCGGGATGCTTCTCAGTAGTCATCCGAGGAAACTCTCATCTTCTCCGTTTGCATACACATATCTTTTAAGGATTCGTGCCGCGGTTGCATGAGGCACGGCAAGGCACGACCGCAACATGTTGGTCAAGCATAATCTTTTGGATTCTTTTGGCGTGAGCGGCTTGGTTTTGGTAGGATTTGTCAGCGGCGCGGTTGAGGGGGTTTCAAAACTGCCGTGCAGGTAGTCGAGCTGATAACGTTTTAGCACTCTGCCAAGAGCCCTTCATTTTTAATGCGTCTGCAAAATGACTAATTGCTTTGACCTGCTGAAACACTATATGTTGTGTTTGACCTAAAAAAAGAATACAGGATATAGATGCCTCTTTGTCGTATGATAGATGGCGGACAGAGAACGAAGACCTTAACTGCCTCTTTTGAACGTGTCCTTGAGCCGCTTGATCGGCTTCTGGGAATGTCCGCATGGAGGCTTATGGTTTATCGAGAACACAGATTGCGCGACGGCGCCGCAAGACAGGGACAGGCCCTGCCGGGCATCGTTTGGCTCTGAAGCGCAATGAGGCTACGATGCGAAAGAGGCAAGAGGATGAAGATCATCAAGCGCAGCGGCACCGAGGTTGTCTTTGACATCGATAAGATCGTCAATGCCATCCGCGCCGCCAACTTGGAGGTCGAGGAGAGCTCTCGTCTAACTGACCGCCAGGTGGTTTACGCGGCACAAAACGTCGCCGAGGCATGTGAGAACGCGGGCCACACCGTTTCGGTCGAGGAGATCCAGGATTTGGTCGAGGACGAGATCATGCGTCTCGACTGCTACGAGGTTGCCCGCCACTACATCATCTATCGCTATGTTCAGAGCCTGAAGCGCCAGAAGAACACGACCGACGACAAGATTCTGTCGCTGATCGAGTGCAATAACGAAGAGGTCAAGCAGGAGAACTCTAACAAGAACCCGACCGTCAATTCCGTCCAGCGCGACTATATGGCCGGCGAGATTTCCAAGGACCTGACTCAGCGTGTGCTGCTGCCCCAGGAGATCGTGGATGCCCACAATGAGGGCCTGATCCACTTCCACGATTCCGACTACTTTGCCCAGCACATGCATAACTGCGACCTGGTGAACCTGGAGGACATGCTCCAGAACGGCACCGTTATCTCGGGCACGCTGATCGAGAAGCCGCACAGCTTCTCGACTGCCTGCAACATCGCGACGCAGATTATCGCCCAGGTTGCTTCCTCCCAGTACGGCGGCCAGTCTATTTCGCTGACCCATCTCGCCCCCTTTGTTGAGGTGAGCCGTCAAAAGATTCGCGGCGAGGTTGCCCGCGAGCTCGAGGAGCTCGGCGTTTCGGCATCTGCCGAAAAGGTCCGTGAGGTCGTTGAGGACCGTCTGCGTGACGAGATCCGTCGCGGCGTCCAGACGATTCAGTATCAGGTCGTGACCCTTATGACCACAAACGGCCAGGCGCCGTTTGTGACGGTCTTTATGTATCTCAACGAGGCTCGCTCAGCGCAGGAGAAGCACGACCTTGCCATGATCGTGGAGGAGACGCTTCGTCAGCGCTATGAGGGCGTTAAGAACGAAGCCGGTGTGTGGATTACCCCGGCATTCCCCAAGCTTATCTATGTACTCGAGGACGATAACGTTCACGAGAATTCCCCGTACTTCTACCTGACCCAGCTGGCTGCCAAGTGCACCGCCAAGCGCATGGTGCCCGACTACATCTCCGAGAAGAAGATGCGCGAGCTCAAGCTGTCTAAGGGCGAGACCGCCGGCAACGGCGATTGCTACACCTGCATGGGTTGCCGCAGCTTCTTGACGCCCGACCGCTCCGGTAACGGATTTAACAATGTGGCCAACGCGCTGAACTATGACCCGAGCAAGCCCAAGTACTACGGTCGCTTTAACCAGGGCGTTGTGACCATCAACCTGCCCGATGTCGCGCTGAGCTCGCATCAGGATATGGACAAGTTCTGGAAGATCTTCGACGAGCGCCTTGAACTGTGCCACCGCGCCCTGCTGTGCCGTCATGAGCGTCTGATGGGTACGCTTTCGGATGCCGCGCCGATTCTTTGGCAGTACGGTGCCCTCGCCCGCCTGAAGAAGGGCGAGACGATCGACAAGTTGCTCGTGGGCGGTTACTCCACCATCAGTCTGGGTTATGCCGGTCTGTATGAGTGCGTTAAGTACATGACGGGCCACAGCCACACCGAGAAGGAGGGCACGCCCTTTGCCATGGCCGTCATGCAGCGCATGAACGACAAGTGCGCCGAGTGGAAGGCCGAAAGCGATATTGACTTCTCGCTGTACGGTACCCCGCTTGAGTCGACGACCTACAAGTTCGCCAAGTGCCTGCAGCGCCGTTTTGGCATCATCCCGGGCGTGACGGACAAGGGCTACATCACCAACAGCTACCACGTCCACGTGTCCGAGGAGATCGACGCATTCGACAAGCTCAAGTTCGAGGGTATGTTCCAGCAGCTTTCGCCGGGCGGTGCCATCTCCTACGTCGAGGTTCCCAACATGCAGGACAACCTCAAGGCTGTCATTCGCGTGATGCAGTACATCTACGACAACATCATGTACGCCGAGCTCAACACCAAGAGCGATTATTGCCAGGTGTGCGGCTACGATGGCGAGATCAAGATTGTCGAGGACGATGGCAAGCTGGTGTGGGAGTGCCCCAACTGCGGCAATCGTGACCAGGAGAAGATGAATGTCGCCCGTCGCACGTGCGGCTACATCGGTACCCAATTCTGGAACCAGGGTCGAACCGAGGAGATCCGCGACCGCGTGCTGCATCTCTAATACCGCTCCGGGGCTGAACCGAGAGGGCCGCGTGGGGGGTTTGTAGCACATTGG
>CATYZK010000058.1 GCA_958415665.1 uncultured Collinsella sp.
TGCTGCTGCATAACCGCCGTGGCTTTGCGCCGTTCCTGATGTGCCGCGAGTGCGGTTGCGTCCCCACCTGCAACCATTGTTCCACGGCGCTTACGTACCACGAGCGCACGCATACGCTGCAGTGCCACACCTGCGGATCGTCCTGGCGCGTGCAGCCCTATCCCGCGCCCACGAGCCGCTGTCCTAAGTGCGGCAGCCGTTACCTGGCAAAAATGGGTCTGGGTACGCAGCAGATCGAGGACGCGCTTCATCAGATGCTGCCTGATGACGTCGCCATCATTCGCATGGATGCCGATTCCACGCGCGGCAAGGACGCGCACAAAAAGCTGCTCGAGCAGTTCGATGCCGCCGATTGCGCCGTGCTTCTGGGCACACAGATGATTGCCAAGGGACTCGACTTTCCCGAGGTCACGCTCGTGGGCGTGGTCAATGCCGACTTCGCCCTCAAGCTGCCAGATTTCCGCGCAGGAGAGCGCGCCTACGACCTGCTGGAGCAGGTGGCGGGCCGTGCCGGTCGCGGCGATCGCCCCGGCGAGGTGATCATCCAGACCTATCTGCCCGAGGACCCGGTCATCCGTGCCGTCGCCGAGCATGACCGCTCGATCTTTACCGGCTATGATCTGGACCAACGTCGCGACGCCCTCTATCCGCCGTTCGTTCGCCTGGTCAACATCCTGGCGTGGTCGGCGAACGCGGATGACGCGCAGGATTACATCGGGCGCATTGCGAAGCTCCTCAAGCGCCGCTGGCATGAGGCCGCGCCCGACTTTTTGCGGGCGGGGAGTGCCATGCCGCAGGTGCTGGGCCCGGCTTCGTGTGTAATCGAGAGAGCCAAAGACCGTTACCGCTTCCATCTGCTTGTGAAGTCGCCGGTAGGGTACCATGTCTCTGATGATATCGACGCCTGCCTTAAAGAGGTGGGCTCCGTGCGCGGCGTGAGCGTGAGCGTTGACGTCGACGCCTATGATTTGATGTAACAACCCGAAAGGATGGCCATGGAAGCCAACGGAATCGTACTGTCGCCCGACCCTCGTCTGCGCCAGGAGTGCGCCGTCATTGAGGAGATCACCCCGGCGATCGAGGCGCTTGCCGAGAAGATGAAGAAGATGATGTTCGAGAACGGCGGTTGCGGCCTGGCCGCCCCGCAGATCGGCGAGCTCATTCAGCTCGTCACCATCGACTGCGACTACAGCGACAAGAACGACTACGACCCGTACGTGCTCATCAACCCTGTCATTGTTGAGCAGAGCGACAACCTGGTGCCGTTTAGCGAGGGTTGCCTGTCCATTCCTGGCATTAGCTGCGAGATCGAGCGTCCGGACCACGTTGTCGTTGAGGCGTACGACCTGGATGCCAACCTGATTCGCTACGAGGCCACGGGCGACCTGTTCTGCGTGTGCCTGCAGCACGAGATCGATCACCTGCATGGCAACACCATGTTCGAGAGGCTTAAGCCGATGCAGCGCATCAAAGCAGTCAAGGAGTACCAGGACGCCCTGGCCCGCGGCGCTCGACCGGGCGAGACGGAGTAGGTTGATTGGCCGTCCCCGGGCGGGGCGCCTATATATCATCCCGTGCTCAAACATTCTCGCTTCGCTGCGAAACTGCGCGCGGGACGATATATAGGCGCCCCGCCCGGGGACTACGTCTTCCTAGTTCGGTTCGCCCGGGTGCCGCTGGGCCAGGAAATGGCGTCTTTGCTGATATTTGCTTTGTTGGGAGGGCTGCATTTGATGCGGCTCTTTCTTTGGTTTTGGGTATATTTGTTGCTGTTGATTTGTTATTGCGGCTTGGGTTGGGACTGGACCTGGGGCGCTTCTTTGTAGCCGTCTCGGCTCGTTTTTGAGAGGAGACATTGTTTATGCGTATTGTGTTTATGGGTACGCCGGATTTTGCGGTGCCTTCGTTGACTTCGCTTGTTGCGGCTGGGAATGAGGTTACGCTCGTTATTACTCGTCCCGATGCTGTTCGTGGGCGTGGTAAGAAGCTGGAGCCTTCTCCTGTTAAGGCTAAGGCACTGGAGCTGGGGTTGCCGGTCATTGAGGCTAATCGTATGACGCCTGAGGTTGTTGAGGCGCTCCAGGCTGCTCAGGCTGATATTTTCTGTGTGGCTGCTTATGGCTGCATTTTGCCTGATGAGGTGCTGCATATGGCGCCGCTTGGTATTGTGAATGTCCATGCTTCGTTGCTGCCTCGTTGGCGTGGTGCGGCTCCCATTCAGCGTGCCATTCTTGCTGGTGATGAGGTTGCTGGCGTTTCCATTATGCGTATTGGGCATGGCGTTGATACGGGCGCTTATTGTGCCCAGGCTTCCACTTCGGTTGCCGGTAAGCATGCCGAGGCGCTTACGATGGAGCTTGGTGAGCTGGGCGGCAAGTTGCTCGCCGATACGCTTCCTTCGTTTGCCGACGGTACCGCTGTTTGGACCGAGCAGGATGAGGCACTCGTTACCCATGCTGCGAAGATTTCCAAGCAGGAGATGCTTCTTGATCCGCAGATGACGGCACTCGATTGCGTTCGTCATGTGCTGGCCTCGTCCGATACCGCCCCTGCTCGCTGCTTGATTGCCGGCAAGACCGTGCGCGTGCTCGATGCTGCGCCGGCTGATGTTACGCTCGGCGCGGGTCAGGTTCTTGTTAAGGCCAAGCGTGTTTACCTGGGGCTTTCCGATGGAGCGGTCGAACTGCTCGAGGTTAAGCCCGATGGCAAGCGTGCTATGACTGCTTCTGCTTGGGCTGCTGGCCTGCAGGGCGCCGAACTTAGCTGGGGTGTTTTGTCATGAGCAAGTTGTCTCCCGCGCGCAAGCTCGCGCTCGACGTGCTGATGGAGGCGGATCGTCGTGGCATGTACGCGCGCGACGTGCTGTCCTCCCGCGCTTCCGCCAAGGCCATTGACCAGCGCGATTCTGCGTTTGCCGCTCGCTTGGCGCTCGGAGTTGCCGCGACGCAGGGTATTTTGGATGAGTTGCTCGATCAGTTTTTGGATAAGCCCAAAAAGGTCGCGCCGCGCGTTCGCATGGCGCTTCGTATCTCGGCCTTCGAGATGCTCTATCTGCATACGCCTGGCCGCGTTGCCGTAAGTCAGGGAGTTGAGCTTGTTCGCTGCGGTGCTAAGTCCGCCGCCGGCTTGGCCAATGCTGTACTGCATAAGGTTGCGGATCACGTTGAGGACTTTGCTACTGCGTCCGATGTGGATGAGTCTGAGCGACGTTTGGTTCGTCTGTCGCGCCTGATGGGTCTACCTCGCTGGCTATGCGCTCGCATTATGGCGTCGTTTGACACTCCAGAGGGTGCGCTCGGCTTCGCCGGCAATCTGGCGCCCGCGCCGCTCGCTTTGCACGAGAACGCCTTTGCAACCAAACCTGATCCGTACCTATCGCAGCTTGTGGCGCCTGTGTTCCCTGGCTGCCATGCTCCGGTCGATGCTCAGGTTACGGTTTCGTCGGGCGTATTTGAGCGTGCTGCTGCCGTGGCCTCGGACCTTAACGCCCAGCTTATCGCCACAGCTGCCACGCGCCCTGGTAGCTGCCTTGAGATTGGTGCCGGTCGCGGTACCAAGACATATGTGATGATGTGCCAGGCCAAGCGTGCCGGCTACGACCGTCAGCATACGGCGCTCGATCTGCATGATCGCAAGTGCGATCTGAATCTCGCTCGCCTGCATAAGGCCGGTATTCAGGGCGTTCGTACGGTTTCGGGTGATGCCTGCGAGCTTGATGAAGTACTGACGTCGTTTGATGCCATGCTTGGCGAGCCGGTTACGTTCGACATGGTCTTTATCGATGCGCCGTGCTCGGGCACCGGTACCATGCGCCGTCATCCCGAGATCCCGTGGCGCCTGACCGAAAAAGATGTGACGGTTGAGCTGCCCAAACTGCAGCTTACGATGCTCAAAGAGGCTGCTGCGCGCGTGGCTGCCGGCGGCGAGCTCATCTATGCGACGTGCTCGGTTTTCGACGAGGAGAACACGCAGGTGGTAGACGCTTTCCTGAACTCTCCCGAGGGTGCCAGCTTTAGCGTGGCACCGCTTTCCGAGGCGCAGATTCTGCAACTCCCCGAGTTCGATCAGGCCAAGAAGCTCGTATCCGTACGCCAGAACGATCGAGGCCTCTTCCAAAGCGTGCCGGTAAATGCCGATTCCTACGACGGCCACTTCTGCGCCCGCCTGGTCCACAAGTAACTACTAAGTTGCGGTGAAATAGGGATTGAATAGCGGCTTCAACTCGCCAAACAGTCCTTATTTCACCGCAACTCATAGAGATGCCTGGGTAGTTAAAGAATCAGCCCCGCGATTGATGTCGGTCGCGGGGCTGATTGGTTTCTAGTGGCTGTGCGGACAGTTGGCGCAGCAGCCGCTGGTGGCGCTGGTGCTGGAGCCGCCGCTGCGCTGGTCGGTATTGTAGAATCCGCTGCCCTCAAACTTGATGCCGCTGGCCGAGAACGTCTTGGCCGCCGGGGCACCGCAGCTCGGGCACACGACCTCGGGGGTCTCGGACATGGGATGCTCAACCTCAAACACGTTGCCGCAGCTCGAGCACTTGTAATCGTAGCGCGCCATAGTACTTCCTTTTCAGCACAAAGCGGGCAGATTACTCTGCCCGCATAAATTCAAACGTTTGTAACTGTACCCTATATCGGGGGTTTTATCACGCTTCGCCCCAGAATCTATGGGTGTTGCGCAGGAGCTGTGCAGTTTTGTCCTCGGCAGCCTCGATGTCCGCCTCGTCAGCCTGCCAGGTCCAGTTGCCCGTGGCGACACCCGGCACGTTCATGCGGGCATCGTCGCCCAACCCCAGCACGTCCTGCAGCGGCATCATCACAAGGGGGGCGTCGCTTGCCAGCGCGTCGCCCATCAGCTTGGCCGCGCATTCAACACCGCTCGGCTCGTCGCCGACTGCAAAGGAGCGCGTGCACCAACCGGCGAGCGTCGACGTGTCGTGGGTCGAGGTGTACAGAATCTTGCCCGGCGTGGGATGCACGCCACAGCGAACGTCGTAGTCGCTAAACTCCAGCACGTCCATGCCGGGGAAGCCGCAGGTCGAAGCCATCGCGCGAACGCCGGGCGTCAAATAACCCAGATCCTCGGCGATAAAGTTGAGCGGACCCAGCTCATCGTAGGCAGTCTGGAACAGATCCTTGCCCGGGCCTGCCAGCCAGCGGCCGTCGGCACAGGCCTTGCCCGCGGGAATGCTGAAGTAGCTGTGGAAGCCCAGGAAGTGGTCCAGGCGCACGCGGTCGTACAGCGAGAACGCACGGCGCAGACGGTCCATCCACCAACGGTAGCCGTTCTCCTTCATGTGGTCCCAGCGGAACGTCGGGTTGCCCCACGCCTGGCCCTCGGGCGCAAAATTGTCGGGCGGCGCGCCGGAAATCTCAATCGCCTTGCCGGTAACGGACAGCCAGAAGTTCTCGGGCTCGCTCCACGCGTCGGCCGAATCGTCCGAGACGTACATCGGAATGTCGCCGATGACCTCGATGCCCTTCTTGTGCGCGTAGTTCATGAGCTCGCACCAGG
>CATYZK010000059.1 GCA_958415665.1 uncultured Collinsella sp.
TCGTGCATTTTGAACGACCGACGGCAGAGGGTTTCGACTCCGCTCGCTGTGAGTTGCCTTCTTACAGTTGGACTATGTGGGAGGGGCGTTTCACCGACGAGGAGAAGCGAGGTTTTGAGACTTTTCTGAGCAATAACGCCCATCTGCTGTATCGCTACGCCGCAAACGGAGGAGCTAAAGTTGCCTAGCCTGTTTCTTATTGGTGGCTATCGGGTCTTCTTTTGGTCCAATGAAGCGGGCGAGCCAATCCATGTTCATGTTTGCAAGGGTGCACCTTCAGATAATTCGGCCAAAATCTGGCTGACTCGCAGGGGTGGTTGCATTGTTGCTAATAACAAAGCGAAGATTCCCCGGAGCACACTTGACGACCTCTGTGAAATTATCGCCGCTCAGCATGAATTGATTTGCTCTAAATGGAAGGCATTTTTCCTTGTGGACGAGATTTCGTTCTACTGCTAAACGCCATTCCGGCCTCTCTTTTTCAATCTTAATCATGAGCCTGCCCCATCAGCGCTGATTGAACTTGACAGTACAATGGGAGCGGACTTTATCGCCGCCGCTTGTTGCGGCTAAACGGATGTGTTGGAGCTCGCATGAACGATTTTCTAAACGGTCAAGTTGAGAACGATGGCTTTTTGCGTGTGGCGGCGGCCTCGCCGCGAATTCGCGTGGCCGATGTCGAGGGCAATGCCGAGGTGGCGCTGACGGCTGTTCGCGAGGCTGCCGAGCGCGGCGTTCGCGCGCTGGTGCTGCCCGAGCTCAGCTTGTGCGGCTATACCGCGGCCGACCTGCTCCATAACCGCACGCTGCTGCATGCCTGCGAGGCTGCTCTGGTGCATATCCTCGATGAGACTCGTGAGCTGTCGATTGTCTTTACCATCGGTCTTCCCGTTGCGGTGGCTGAGAATATCTACAACTGCGCCGCCGTGTGCTGCGCGGGCGAGCTTTTGGGCCTGACGGCCAAGAAGCACCTGCCCAATTATGGCGAGTTCTATGAGCGCCGCTGGTTTGCTCCGGCACCCGCCGATCCCATGTGGATTGAATTTGCCGGTCAGGGTCCGGTGCCGCTTGGCTCGGGGCTTATCTATCGTTGCTGTGACGAGGGTGCCGAGGACATGGTGCTTGGCGTTGAAGTCTGCGAGGACCTGTGGGTGCCGGCGCCCCCTTCGACCGAGATGGCACTTGCCGGCGCTACGGTGATCTTGAATCCCTCGGCTTCGGACGAGATCATCGGCAAGGCTGACTATCGCCGCAGCCTCATTTCCAACCAGAGCGCGCGCCTGTACTGCGCTTATGCCTATGCGGACGCGAGCGAGGGCGAGTCCACGACCGATATGGTCTTTGCGGGGGAGAACCTCGTCTACGAAAACGGTTCTAAGCTCGCCGCGACCAAACTGCTCACCTGCGACATGGCGGTGGCCGACGTTGACCTCGATCGTCTGGTTGCCGAACGTCGCCGCTCGACGACGTGGACGCGCCCGGATGATGCGCCGGAGGCTACGACCGTTGAGTTTTCGTTTGAGGGCACGCTTGCAGAAGAACCCGCCCTGCGCGATGCCTGCGACATCGACCGCGTCTTCCCGCGCGCGCCCTTTGTCCCGGCAGACCACGGCGACCTGGCCGAGCGCTGCGAGACTATCCTCGACCTGCAGACCGCCGGCCTTAAGACACGCTTGGCCCATACGGGAACCAAGGCGGCCGTCATCGGCCTTTCGGGCGGCCTCGATTCCACGCTGGCGCTGCTCGTGACCGTGCGCGCGTTCGACGCCCTGGGCCTGCCACGCACGGGCATTACGGCTGTCTCCATGCCGGGCTTTGGAACGACACATCGTACCAAGTCCAATGCCGAGTCACTTGCCCGCGATCTGGGCGTGAGCTTCCGCGAGGTCTCGATCCACGCGGCCGTGGAGCAGCACTTCAAGGACATCGAGCACGACCCGACGGTCCAGGACGTGACCTATGAGAACAGCCAGGCGCGCGAGCGCACGCAGATTCTCATGGACCTCGCCAACCAGGCCGGTGGTTTTGTCATCGGCACGGGCGACCTGTCCGAGCTGGCGCTCGGCTGGGCCACCTATAACGGTGACCATATGAGTATGTATGCCGTCAATGCGAGCGTGCCCAAGACGCTTGTGCGCCATCTGGTGCGCTATGCTGCCGATGTCTTTGGCGGCCGCATCGCCACCACGCTGCTCGACATTCTCGATACGCCGGTGTCGCCCGAGCTCCTGCCCCCGACGGGCGATGGCGAGATCGCTCAGAAAACCGAGGATCTGGTGGGTCCGTACGAGCTGCACGACTATTTCCTCTATTACCTGCTGCGCTTTGGTTTTGAGCCGAGCAAGATCTATCGCATGGCGCTTAAGAGCTTTGAGGGCGTCTACGACGAGACCACCATCCACACGTGGCTGCGCACGTTCTATCGTCGCTTCTTCGCTCAGCAGTTTAAGCGCAGCTGTCTACCCGACGGTCCCAAGGTGGGCTCGGTCACGCTCAGCCCGCGCGGCGATTGGCGCATGCCGAGCGACGCCAGTTCGCGTCTGTGGCTCGCGCAGATTGACGCGCTGCGCCCAGTCGACTAACACCGCGCTCCGATTGGCTCAGGTTGGCTAAATTGAACCAAAACAGGGGATGCAAGCGTTACACTTTTGCAATCTGATGGCCCGTATCGCGCGGCGCTCTTGTCGGAGCGTCGCGTTTTTTGTATCGAAAGGTGGCACCATGCAGGCATCGCAGCGTCTCGACCGCTTTGGCGCGGAGGTTTTTGCCTCGCTCAACAACAAGCTTCTTGCGCTTAAAGCCCAGGGCAAGACCATTTACAACATGAGTGTGGGCACGCCCGACTTTAAGCCATACGACCACGTGGTCGAGGCGCTGACCCAGGCCGCCCAGGACCCCGAGATGTGGAAGTACGCCCTGCGCGACCTGCCCGAGCTCAAGCAGGCCGTGTGCGATTACTACGAGCGCCGCTTTGGCGTTTCGGGCATTACGCCGTCCATGGTGCAGTCGTGCAACGGCACGCAGGAGGGCGTGGGCCACTTGGGTCTGGCGCTGCTCGACCCGGGCGATACGATCCTGGTACCCGATCCGTGCTACCCAGTCTTTGAGGCGGGCGCCAAGATCGCCGATGCCAAGCTCGAGTACTACCCGTTGGTCGCCGAGCATAACTACCTGCCCTATGTGGCGGGCATCGATCCAGAGGTCGCCGACCGCGCCAAGTACATGATCGTTTCGCTGCCCGCCAACCCGGTGGGCTCGGTGGGCACGCCCGAGGTCTACGAGGAGATCATCGCCTTCGCCCGCGAGCACGACCTGCTGATCGTCCACGATAACGCCTACTCGGACATCGTGTTCGATGGCGAGCCGGGTGGCAGCTTCCTGCAGTATCCCGGCGCGCTCGAGGTGGGTGTGGAGTTTTTCTCGCTCTCCAAGTCGTTCAACGTTACCGGCGCCCGCATCGGCTTTTTGGTCGGTCGCGAGGACGTTGTCTCGGCCTTCGCCAAGCTGCGCAGCCAGATCGACTTTGGCATGTTCTTCCCGATCCAGAAGGCCGCTATCGCCTGCCTCAACGGTCCGCGCGATGAGGTCGAGGCGCAGCGCCTGAAGTATCAGGAGCGCCGCGATGCCCTGTGCGACGGTCTTGAGGGCTTGGGCTGGGAGCGCCCCAACGCGCATGGCTCCATGTTCGTGTGGGCCAAGCTTCCCGGTGGCCGCACCGACTCGATGGCGTTTTGCGAGGAGCTCATGGAGAAGGCCGGTGTCGTCGTGACGCCGGGTGCGAGCTTTGGTCCTTCGGGCGAGGGGCACGTGCGTATGGCGCTGGTGCTGCCGCCCGACCAGATTGCGCTGGCAGTCGAGGCTATTCGCGAAGCGGGCCTGTATTAGGGATTCGTTTTCGTGAGTCAATAGCTCGAAACCGATTTCGTGCAGTTATTATACGAATTCTGCAAACAATTTCGGTAAACGGTCGATATTTGGCTGCAATAGGAGCATAATCAAAGTCCCGATTGGATGTATTGGGATTACGGCAAGCCGCTCGGGTCGCCCTGGGCGGTTTGTTTGTGGAGAGAGATGGGAGTTTGTAATGGTTAACGAGAAGAAGGTCGCTATTGTCGGCTGCGGTTTCGTCGGTTCGTCCTCGGCGTTCGCACTGATGCAGAGCGGTCTGTTCTCCGAGATGGTCCTCATCGACGTGGACAAGAACCGCGCCGAGGGCGAGGCCCTGGATATTGCGCACGGCATGACGTTTGCCGAGCCGATGAAGATCTATGCCGGCGATTATTCCGATGTCGCCGACGCCGCTATGATCGTCGTCACCGCTGGCGCTGCCCAGAAGCCCGGCGAGACCCGCCTAGACCTGGTCAACAAGAACGTCAACATCTTTAAGTCCATCATCCCTGAGATTAAGAAGTCCGGCTTTGACGGCATCCTGTTGATCGTCTCCAACCCGGTTGACGTTCTGACCTATGCCGCCATCAAGATGTCCGGCCTGCCCGAGGGCCACGTCATCGGTTCCGGCACCGTGCTCGACACCGGTCGTCTGCAGCAGATGCTCGGCGCCCACGTCGAGGTCGATCCGCGCGATGTCCAGGCCTACGTCATGGGCGAGCACGGCGACTCCGAGTTCGTCGCTTGGTCCAGCGCCCAGGTTGCCGGCGTGCCGCTGAGCACCTTCTGCGAACTTCACGGCCATTTGGAGCACGAGGCTGCCGAGAAGCGTATCGCCGAGGACGTCAAGAACTCCGCCTACACCATCATCGAGAAGAAGCACGCCACCTACTACGGCGTTGCCATGGCCGTTAAGCGTATCTGCACCGCTGTCATGCGTGACGAACAGACTGTTCTTCCCGTATCCTCGCTCATGGTGGGCGAGTATGGCCTGTCCGATCTGGCCATCTCCATGCCGACCGTCGTCGGTCGCGACGGCGTTGTCTGCCGCGTCCCCGTGCCGCTGAACGAGTCCGAGCAGAGCGAGCTCACCGCTTCTGCCAAGGCTCTCAAGGACATCATCGACAGCGTCGATTTCTCCTGCTAAATCCAGCTCGTTTGCCAGCAAGCTACAATGAAGGCGTCCAGGCCCCACGGCCCGGGCGCCTTTTTTGGTGCATTGGGGTCAGGTTTCTTTGCACCAAAAAGGGCGCGCTTGGTGCAAAAAAAACAGACCCCA
>CATYZK010000060.1 GCA_958415665.1 uncultured Collinsella sp.
GCCCGTGGGTTATACCCTAAGAGCAAACCACCCTTTTTAAGGGTGGTTTTGATTAGAGGAATTCGCCTGCTCGGTGGACTTCGGGTTCTAGGTCTACGTCGAATTGGTCTTTGACGGTTGTTTGGATGTGGCGGATGAGTTCGTCGACATCGGCGGCGGTGGCGTGGTCGGCGTTGACGATGAAGCCGCAGTGCTTTTCGCTCACCTGCGCGCCGCCGATGGCGTGTCCTCGCAGGCCGGCGTCCATGATGAGCTTGCCGGCAAAGTAGCCCTCGGGGCGCTTGAAGGTGGAGCCGGCGCTCGGCATGTCGAGCGGCTGCTTGTCCTCGCGGCGCTGGCGGTAGTCATCCATGTCGGCCTTGATCATCGCGGCGTTGCCCGGGGCGAGATTAAAAGTGGCCGAAAGCACGATGAAGCCGTCGTCGGCGATGCGGCTCTTGCGATAACCCAGGTTGAGCTCGTCGACATCGAACTCGATAATGCTGCCGCTACCGCGGGTGCCGTCGTCGAGCATGCGGGCGGGCTTGTAGACGCGCACGGACTCCAGCACATCGGCCATGCAGGCGCCGTATGCTCCGGCGTTCATGTAGCAGGCGCCGCCGACCGATCCGGGAATGCCCGAGATGGGCTCCATGCCGGTGAGACCGGCCTCGGCTGCCGCCGCGGCGACATCGGAAAGCAAGGCGCCGGCTGCCGCCGTGACGTGCGTGCCGTTGACCGTAATGTCGGAGAGGCCCTCGCCCAGCGCTACGACGACGCCGCGGATGCCCTTGTCGCCGACGAGCAAGTCGGAGCCGTTGCCCACGATGGTGAGTGGCAGGTCGCAGCGATAGCAGGTATCGAGCGTGGCGACGAGGCCCTGCTCGGTATCGGGCGTGACAAAGACGTCGGCCGGGCCGCCGATCTTAAACGTGGTGTGCTCGCGCATGGGCTCGCTCATCAGCACGTTGTCCTCGCCGGCAACGCCAGCGAGCGCGCACAGCAGGTCCTCGTTAAAAAAGTCGTTCTCGTGCATACGAATATCCGCCTTTTGGTGGTCGTTGTCATCAATCGATTGCAATATACCCCACCCGGACGGATTTGGTGCGCTGGCGGCGATAAAACAGCCGTCCACCGGATTGGTAAAGTGTTTATCACCGAGGTAGAGGGGTAGTCGCTATACTTTCAAGAGATTGCGCGTAAACCCGGAAGGAGCGAGATGGCCAACAAAGTCACCCTCAAGCAGATCGCCCAGGAGGTGGGGCTTTCCCCCTCGTCGGTCTCGCTTGTTCTCAATAATCGGCCCTGTCGCATCTCGGAAGAAAACCGCAAACTTATCAAGGAGGTCGCGGCGCGCAACCACTATGTTCCCAACCAGATTGCGCGCAGCCTGGTCATGCGCGAGTCGCGCACGCTGGGCCTTATCGTCCCTAACATCGAGAGCCGCTTTTTTGCCTCGCTCGCCGGTAGCCTGGAAAAGCGCTGCCGCGAGGACGGCTATGCGCTCTTCATTACCAGCTCGGGCGGCAGCGCCGATGACGATCTGGAGCTGCTGCGCCAGCTGGTGACGCGCGGCGTTGATGGCGTCTTTCTGGTGGTGGGTGACGAGTTCTCCGACGACCGTGCCCTGCGCGAAGAAGTCAGCCATCTGCCCATCCCGGCGGTAATGGTCGACCGTGCCATTGAGGGGCTCGAGTGCGACAAGGTGATGTTCGACCACGAGATGGGTGGCTACATGGCCACCCGCTATCTGATCGAGCAAGGCCACCGCCGCATCGCCTGCTTGGTTAACGCACGCCGTTCCAATACGGGTCGCAAGCGACTTGCCGGCTATGAGCGCGCGTTGCGTGAGGTTGGCCTGCCGATCGACGCACGTTTGGAGTTTGAGAGCGAGTACTACATTCCGAGCGCATACGAGGCCTCGGAGGCGGTGCTCGCAACTGACGCCACTGCCGTGTTCGCAAGCTCGGATAACATTGCCCTCGGTTTGCTCAAGCGCTTGCACGAGATGGGGAAGAGCATCCCGGGCGATATCTCGGTGGTGAGCTATGACAACTCGGCGGCCGACGTTCTCTTTGAGCCGGCGCTGACCGCGATTGAGCAGGACCCTGGTGTCCTTGCGGAGCATGCTTTTGGCTGCATGTCCAAGCGTCTTGCCGGTAGGGGCGGCAGGCGTGCCGAAGAGGTCGTTCTGGAGCCGGAGCTTATCGTTAAGGACAGCGTGCTCGAGCTTACTAAACACAACTAAACACGTTTATCAATTTGCAGAGACCGAATGTGGAGCACCTGTGACGGGCAATGCCGCAGGTGAATGTCGCGTTTTGCTAATCGATGGGATTGATAAGGATGGTAAAACGTTTTTTCACCATGATAAAACGTTTTAGCAAATATACTAGTCCCAACGAAAGGTTGCCGTATCGGAGGGCGACCGCACAGCGAAGGGACATAAACAATGGCTAAAACACTGGGGACGCCGTGGCAAAAGCTGGGCCACGAGGTGCCGGCTTCCGAGCTCGAGGGCGTCGACCTGTATTGGCGCGCATCGAACTATCTGTCCGTCGGTCAGATCTACCTTCGCTCTAACCCGCTAATGCGCCCCGACTTTGTCGACGAGAAAACCGGTGAGGTGCGCGACTTCGGTCGTCCGGACGTTAAGCACCGCCTGGTTGGCCACTGGGGCACCACGCCCGGCATCAACTTCCTGTTCGGTCACGTCAACCGTCTGATCGCCGACCACAACCAGAATGCTATCTTCTTGATGGGCCCTGGTCACGGTGGCCCCGCCGGTACTGCTCAGTCGCTGCTCGACGGCACCTACCGCGAGATTCGCCCCGACATCACCAATGACGAGGCAGGCCTGCAGAAGTTCTTCCGCCAGTTCTCTTATCCCGGCGGCATCCCGAGCCACTTTGCGCCCGAGACGCCCGGTTCCATCCACGAGGGCGGCGAGCTCGGCTACACGCTCAGCCACGCTTACGGTGCCGTCATGGACAACCCGAGCCTGTTGGCCGTGGCCGTGGTGGGCGACGGCGAGTCCGAGACCGGCCCGCTCGCGACCTCTTGGCAATCCAACAAGCTCGTGAACCCGGCAACCGACGGCATCGTCCTGCCGATCCTGCACCTCAACGGCTACAAGATCGCCAACCCCACCATCCTCGCCCGCGTGTCCGACGAAGAGCTCACTAAGTTCTTTGAGGGCATGGGCTATAAGCCGCACTTCTTTGTCGCCGGCTTTGACGACGAGAGCCACGCAAGTATTCATGCGCGTTTTGCTGCTCTGTTTGAGCAGGTCTTTGACGAGATCTGCGACATCAAGGCCGTCGCACAGGCCCAGGCCGCCTCAGGCGAGACCGTGGTCCGCCCGGCCTACCCCATGATCGTGTTCCGCACGCCCAAGGGCTGGACTTGCCCCAAGCACATCGACGGCAAGAAGACCGAGGACTCCTGGCGCGCGCATCAGGTGCCGCTGGCGAGTGCCAAGGACACCCACGAGCACTTCCGCGTGCTGCGCGAGTGGCTGCGTTCCTACAAGCCCGAGGAGCTCTTTACGCCCGAGGGCCAGGTGCGCCCCGAGGTGACGGCCTTTATGCCGACCGGCGAGCTGCGCATCGGCGCCAACCCCAACGCGAACGGCGGTAAGGTGCGTCGCGAGCTCGAGCTGCCCGATATTCATGCCCACGAGGTCCCCGTCGCAACTAAGGGTCATGGCTGGGGCTCCACCGAGGCCGCCCGCGTCTTTGGTGAGTACACTGCCGACGTTCTGGCCAAGAACATGGATGACTTCCGCATCTTTGGTCCCGACGAGACCGCGTCCAACCGCCTGCAGGCTGCCTACAAGGTGACCAAGAAGCAGTGGGACGCCGGCTTCTACGAGGACGAGGCCAACGACGAGCTGCTGGCAGGCTCCGGTAAGGTCGTCGAGCAGCTGTCCGAGCACCAATGCGAGGGCTTCCTCGAGGCCTACGTGCTCACTGGCCGTTCCGGCGTGTGGAGCTCCTACGAGAGCTTTGTCCATGTGGTCGACTCCATGGTCAACCAGCACTGCAAGTGGCTCGAGGCTACCAAGCGCGAGATTCCGTGGCGTGCCCCCATCAGCGGCCTTAACATTTTGCTGTCGAGCCACGTCTGGCGTCAGGACCACAACGGCTTCTCGCATCAGGACCCCGGCTTTATCGACCTGCTGCTCAACAAGGCCAACGACACGCACATCGTAAACGCCTACTATCCGGCCGACGCCAACATGGCTCTCGCCGTGGCCGAGCGCGTCTATCAGTCCACTGACTGCGTCAACGCCATCTTCTGCGGCAAGCAGCCTGCTCCGACCTTCCAGACGGTCGACGAGGCCAAGGCGGAGCTCGCCGAGGGCGTTGCGACCTGGGAGTGGGCATCGACCGCCGATTCGCTCGCCGAGGCCGACGTCGTGGTCGCCACCTGCGGTGACGTGCCGACGCTTGAGGCTCTGGCTGCAACCGACATGCTGCGCGAGCTGGGCATCAAGGTATGGTTCGTCAACGTGGTCGACCTGCTCAAGATCCAGAACGTCTGCGAGAACGACCAGGCTCTCAGTGACGAGCGCTGGGCTGAGCTGTTCGGCTGCGGCGATAAGCCTGTCCTCTTCGCGTTCCACGCCTATGCCGGCACGATTCGCCGTCTGATTTGGAACCGCCCCGGCCACGATGCCTTCCGCGTCCACGGCTACGAGGAGAAAGGCTCCACGACAACGCCGTTCGACATGCTGCGCCTGAACAACATGGACCGCTGGGCACTGGCCACCGACGTGCTGCGCATGGTCGACGCCGATAAGTTTGCCGAGCAGATTGATGAGTGGGAGGCTTTCCGCACCGAGGCCTTTGAGTTCGCCTGCGACGAGGGCTACGATCACCCGGCCTTCACCGATTGGGTCTGGCCGGACGCCGCTGCCGCAACCGCATCCGACGGCGCCCTCTCCGCGACCCAAATGACCGCCGGCGACAACGAATAGCATCCGGGACGGTCTCGCGCTGGGGCCGCCTCCGGGCTGGTTACCTTGCTCCGGGAAGTGGGCTTCGCGAACTTCCCGGAGCAAGGTAACCAGCCC
>CATYZK010000061.1 GCA_958415665.1 uncultured Collinsella sp.
TACGGCGTTCTACGAACGCCGTAACCTACAACGCGTCAGCGCAACGTTTGCAGATATGAGCGTGGCCGTTGTACTCGCCGACGGTGGTGCGGTAGTTCCAGCAACGGTCGCAGCACTCGCCCTCGGCAGCCTCGATGGCAACGGAAAGCTCCTCGCCCTGGGTCAGCTCAACATCGGAGACGATGTAGAACTCGGCCAGGTCGACGGCCTTGTCACCGGTCAGCAGCGCGTACAGCTCGGCGGGAACGACCGCCTTGACGCGGACCTGCTGGCTCTTGGTGAAGGTGCCGGCGGAGCGGGCATCCTCAAGGGCCTTGGTCACGGCGCCACGGAGCTCGAGCGAAGCCTCGAGCACGCCCTCAAACTCATTGGCCTCGTCGACCGTGATGGGCGACTTATACCAATCGAGGAGCGCGGCGTACTTCTGGTGATCGACGCAGCCGGCGGGCGCATAGGCCATAGCCTCGTCGACCGTGTAGGACAGGATCGGCTGCAGGTCGCGCATGAGCATCGAGAAGAGCTCGGCCAGTACGGTCTGGGCGCTACGACGCTCGAGCGAGCCGGGCTTGTCGCAGTACAGACGGTCCTTCAGGGCGTCGAGGTACACGTTGGAAAGCTCGGTAACCACGAAGTCGTAGAGCGCACGGTAGGCGCGCGGGAACTCGTAGCTGGCGTAGGCGTCGTCGACCTCGGCCTGGACCTGGGTCAGGCGGGCAACCATGAGCTTGTCGAGCGGCAGAAGGTCGGCAAAGGCGACGCCGTCGGTCTCGGGCTCAAACTGGCCCTCGAGCTCGGAGAGCAGGAAGCGCAGCGTGTTGCGGAAACGACGGTAGGCATCGGACGTACGAGCGAGAATCTCGTGGTCGATGGACACGTCGGAGCTGGTGTCGACGGAGGCAACCCACAGGCGGATGATGTCGGCGCCCATCTCGTCGCAGACCTTGTTGGGGTCGATGACGTTGCCGAGCGACTTGGACATCTTGCGGCCCTGGCCATCGAGGGTGAAGCCCTGCGAGACGACCGCCTTGTACGGAGCGTGGCCGTTAGCGCCCACCGAGGTGAGCAGCGAGCTCTGGAACCAACCGCGGTGCTGGTCGGAGCCCTCGAGGTACACGTCCGCCGGATACTCCAGCTCGGGGCGATACTCACAGACGGCCTTCCAGGAAACGCCGGAGTCCCACCACACGTCAAGAATGTCCTTATCGGCCTTGAGGTGATGGCCGCCGCACTTGGGGCAGACACAGGCCTCGCCCAGGTAGCTCTCGGGAGCGTCGGTGAACCAGGCGTCGGAGCCCTTCTCGTGGAAAAGCTTGATGACGGCGTCGAGCGTGGCGTCGTTCATGACCTTCTCGCCGCAGTCGGCGCAAGTGTAGCTGGGGATAGGCACGCCCCAGTTGCGCTGACGGCTGATGCACCAGTCGGGACGCTGCTCGACCATGGCACCGATGCGGTTGGCCGCGTGGGCCGGATACCACTTGACGTTCTCGCGAACCTCCTTGCCAGCCTGCTCGCGCAAACCGGTCTTATCCATCGAGACAAACCACTGGTCGGTAGCACGGAAGAGCACCGGGTGCTTGCAGCGCCAGCAGTGCGGATAGCTGTGCGTGATCTTCTTCTCGAGGACCAGGGTGCCGCGCTCGCGCAGGAACTCGATGATGTGCGGATTGGCCTCATCGGTATCCATACCGCTGAAGGGGCCACCGGTGCCAAACTCCTCACCGGTGTAGAACTTGCCGTCGTCATCGACCGGCATGCAGATGTCGGTGATGCCCTCCTTGAGGCAGGCAAAGTAGTCGTCGACGCCGTGGCCGGGCGAGTTGTGGACGATACCGGTACCATCATCGACACCGACGTAATCGGCCAGCAGCGCCACGCCCTCAACGCCGTCAAAGATCGGCTGCTTGTAGTGGATGTGGTGGAAAGTCTCGGCGGGAACCACGTAGGGCTTGCCGTCGACCATGACCGGGGTGTACTCCCAGCCAAACTCCTCGCAGCACTTAGGAGCCAGGTCCTCGAGCATGACCTCGGCACGACCGTCGTGCTCGACGGCGACATAGGCGGCGCCGGGCTTGAGAGAAACGGCCTGGTCGGAGGGGATGGTCCACGGCGTGGTCGTCCAGATGATGAAGTCGACCGGGCCGTCGAAGTTCTCGAGGCCGGCGGGCTTGGAGGTCATCTCAAAGCGAACGAAGATGGAGGGGCTCGTCTCGTCGGAGTACTCGATCTCGGCCTCGGCGAGTGCGGTGTGGCAGTGCTTGCACCAGTGGACGGGCTTGTGACCGCGATAGATCATGCCCTTATCGAACATGGCCTTGAAGACCTCGATGTCAGCGGCGTCATGCTGGTGATAGAGCGTCAGATACGGGTTGTCCCAGTCGCCGAGCACGCCCAGACGACGGAAGCCGGCCTTCTGAAGCTCGATGTTCTCGACAGCGAACTTGTTGCAGAGCTCACGGATCTTGGCCGTGGAAGTCTGGTTGAACTTCTCGGTGCCGAGCTTCTCCTCGACCTTGTGCTCAATCGGCTGACCGTGGCAGTCCCAACCGGGGACATAGGGAACCTCATAGCCCTGCATCATCCAGTAACGGTTGATCATGTCCTTAGAAATCTTGTTCATGGCGTGGCCGATGTGGATCGGGCCGTTGGCGTACGGAGGACCGTCGTGCAGCACGAACTTCTTGTGACCCTCGTTCTTCTTCAGAACCTGCTCGTAGACCTTGTTGTCCTGCCAGTCCTTGAGTCGCTTGGGCTCGGACTTGGAAAGACCGGCACGCATGGGAAAACCGGTCTTGGGCAGATTCATCGTCTGCTTGTACTCGTTTGCCACGGTACCCCTTTCTTGTCATGGGCGCGCACGCCCTCTGGGCACCAAAAAAGCGCCCGTCCCTACAAGCTGGGACGAAGCGCCACAAAACGGGCTGTAAGCCCGCAAAAGCTCTTCGCTTAACCACCCAGCTTAGATGCCCTCGCCCGCGTCGCCGCGCGCTCGCATCCGTTACTCGGCTGGCCTGTATCGACGACCATCTCGGCGATGTCTACTAAGACGTGCCTATGCGGCGCGCCCGTTGGGACCGCAGCTCCGGGGTGATTTTCATCGGTCGCATGCGCGGGTTCTCAGCACTCCCCGCTCTCTGTGGCATGCGGATGGCCGACTACTCGTCCCCATCAACGCTTATGCGCTGTATGGTAGCACGGTCCGCGCCAGCGAAAAACCCTCAACACTGGTTTTATACGTTCGAAATTTCTCAAGGCTGTGTGCCTTCTCTTGGAGCAAAATACCTGAAAGCACTTTATCGAGCGAAAGAAGGTTGCTATGCGCACGATTGGAATGAGCGACTACACCGTTGGCGAGGACTGCTTTGCCGAGCTGCCCGCCGCACTGGCAGAGTACGGAGCGACGAAGGTTGCCATCATTGGCGGCAAGCGCGCCCTGGCCGCGGCGCTGCCGGGTATCGAGGCGGCACTTGAGGGCACCGATGTCGAGGTTCTGGAGACGCGTGTCTACGGCACCAACAGCACGCGTGCCAATATCGCCAAGGTCGTGAACTCCCCTGCCTGCCAGGAGGCTGACGTGCTCATCGCCTGCGGCGGCGGCAAGGCGCTCGATACCGTGAAGACCGCGGCCATCGAGCTCAAGAAGATCGTCTTTACGGTGCCGACGATCTGCTCCAACTGCTCGGCCGCGACCGCCATTGCCGTCGTCTACAACGACGACGGCTCGCTCGAGGGCTATTCGTACCCCAACCGCCCCGCGCACATCTTCATCAACCCCAAGATCATCGCCGAGGCACCGGCGGAGTACTTCTGGGCCGGTGTGGGCGACGCCCTGTCCAAGCAGCCCGAGGTCGAGTACGCCACGAGCGCCGGCAACCTGGAGCACACCGCCGGTCTTGGCCTGGCGCTCGCGCACACCTGTTCCGAGCCGCTGTTTACCTATGGCGTCCAGGGTCTTGAGGACGTTCGCCAGAACCTGTCAACCGAGGCCGTCAAGCAGATCGCGCTCGATATCGTGGTCAACACGGGCTATGTCTCGAACCTGACCAACCAAAACGATTACTACTACAACTCGAGCGTGGCGCATGCGTTCTACAACGCCACCTGCAGTATTCCGCGCGAGGGCACCTACCTGCATGGCGAGGTCGTGAGCCTGGGCGTGCTGGTGCTGTTTGCCTACACGGGCGATACCGAGAACCTTGAGCGCTACGCAGCCTTTAACAAGGAGATGGGGCTGCCCGTGACGCTTGAGCAGGTCGGCCTTACCGAGGCAGATATCCCTGCCCTGTGCGAGTACGCGCACGCCACCAACGAGTGGAAGCAGGGCAACCCGGAGCCCTTCACCGACGAGAAGTTCGCCGCCGCCATCAAGGCCGCCAACGCCTACGGCCACACGCTGCTGGCCTAACCTGCCAAAACCACCACAAAGGGGACAGGCACCTTTGTGGTGGTTTTTATTGCTCCGGCATTCAGTTCGTACTCGAACCCGATTCTTTACGAGAAAGGGTTCGGGTACGTTTTTTGTTTATCGGAAATTCTGCTGAAGGACTGCTCGGAAGGTAAACAGGAACGAACAGAGGCAGGGTATCATCGTGGTGATGGTATCCTGCCTTTTGTTTTGCGGGATCAAGGTCGCTTTATGAGAACTTGATCGCCACTTATATGGCGCATTGATGGCAATTGCTTCGTACGTGCATACCGGGAGCCTGTACACCTCTGGCAAGGCGTAACACACTAGACTTTGTTCCAAAGTCCGTGTGCTAAGGGGGCAGGCCCCTTAGAATTCCTGTGGAGTGTGTACTCACGTACGCAGGAAAACGGCAAAATTTCGCTATATCAGGGCGTTCTTTCATTGGAGAGTATGGTATACACGGCTTAGTTCAACAAATAAGAATTTATATATAAAGGAGAATGTTGATGAAA
>CATYZK010000062.1 GCA_958415665.1 uncultured Collinsella sp.
CAAGCGATTTATTGGTGTCAGTGATAAGTACAACGACGATTGCCCGCTGGGCTCCGGGGCGGGGGTTAAGTTTATCGCGAGTTCCGCACGAACAGGAGGCCACTTAATGTGGCCTCCGTCGTGAGCAGGACTGTAGAGCAGGAAACCTAAGCCGGTGTCCCCGCTCTCCCGGGGCCGGCGGAATTTAGTTGTTCAGCATGCGGTCGAAGCTTCCCGAGTCGCCATCCCGATAGTCGGCGGTCATCAGAATCTCCTGCGGAATGCGCCCGCCTTCACGTAGCACATTGCGGAACTGCACACGCGTGACCATGGGCAGATCCTTGATCGTCGCCGCCAAGTTCTGCGGCACGCCCTGGTTGGCAGCCGCGGGCTCGCACTCTCCGCCGGCCTTCACGCGACGCTTGTGCTCGGCGAGCATGGCGCGGTACATGCCGGCATGCAGGCGAATCTCAACCACATTGGCATTGCGAGCCTGTTCGACGATGCGCGCGCCCTCGCGGTCGATATCGCCCACGTAGTAGACGTAGTTAAAGCGATAGCCGATCTCGGCCAGATAATCGTCCAGGGCATGCGAGACGCTCGCCTTGCATCCGCCGCCAAAAATCACGCCGCCCACCTTGATGCCAAAGAGCTTGGCGTGCTTGCGGCCACGCAGCAGCCTGACGATCTCGTCGTAGGTGTCCAGGTTCTCGACCATAATGAACGGCTTATCGGCGCCCAGCGTAAAGAAACCCGTAAAGTGCACGGGGCGGTTAGGTGCGACCTTAATCGCCTGCATGCTGATGCCCTTTTCGGTCATGCGCCTTATCAGGCGCTCACCGTGCTTGCCGTCAAAAGCCTTCTCGTCGTTAAAAATCTGGTAGGCACGCTGGCGGCGCGAGGCAACCGGCGTATCGGCACCTCGGTTCTGCTCGATCCAAGCCTGGATGATTGCGATTTCCTCGGCAATCTTGCGGTTGGACATCTCGTTGTGCTGAGTGCGCTGCGGAGCCTTTTTGCCGTCCTTGCCCTCGACCTTAACAATTTGAGTCTGCTGCTCCTTGATCTTAGAGAGCGCCGTAGGCGTAGGGACAACTTTGAGCAGCTGCCTGCCTAAAACGCGGGCAAGGGCAAACGCCGATACCTCGCCGTGGACGGCCGACTCGGGCTGCTGGGCAGCAGTATCTGCTGCGGCAGACTCCGGCTTCTTCTGAGACTTGCGCTTAGAATCGCCTTGGAAATTGCGCTCGCGCTTTGGCATAGACGCCTGCTTCTGCGGACGATCGGACTTGCTCTCCTTCGCCGGCTGGCGCTTAGGCTGCCCCGAAGAAACCTCGGCAGTCGCATCCTCGTCCTGCGGCGTGGTCTTCTCGGCTGCAGTCTCGGCATGGGAACTGCGGCCCCCACGATGGCGACGGCGGCGAGGCTTGCTCGACGCGCTCTGCTCCGTCCGCTCATCAGTAGGCTGCTGGCCCTTGGCCTCGGCATCAACCTCAAGCTGCGGCTCAACAGGCTTCTGCTCGCGAGTCGCCGGCTCAACAGTTTTCTCGGTTTGTTCGGCCTTCTCGGCCTGAGCGGTCGAAGCCGGCTCGCCCTTCTCCTGACGCTTTACGGGATACGCGCGTCCCGCAAAACCGCGGCCGGGACGACACGAACCCGGAGCCCTCTTGGCAGACTCCTCAACATCGTCTGCAACCTCGGAAGGCTCTTCAACCTCACGCGCAACATCCTGCTGCGCAGCCTTAAAGTGAGCACCGGGACGACGCTGGGGCTCTTGGGCCTCCACGGGCTTTTGCTCCTTCGCGGGCTTCTGCGACTCGGCAGCAACCTCGTTCTCAACAGCCTCGGCATCCGTCTCACCCTTTTGAGCAACGGCGCGACGGAAGCGCTCCTGCTGGGCGCGGCGCTGCGCATCGCGCTTGCCACCCCCGCCAAAACCGCCGCGTCCTGCCTTGGCCGTAAAGGCGCGCACGACGTTCTCATCGAGCAACTCATCGGTATCGACATGCTCACGCGGAGTAACTTCTTCCACAGCAGGCGCGTCAGCGGAATCCTCGACGACAAAATCTTCGACGGACTCGGCAGGCTGCTCCTGGGCATCGCGGATCTCGACATTGATGGTATAGAACGCCGGGCGCCCGTTAATGCCGCTACCCTCGATCTTGGTCACGATATTTGCCTCGATAAGCTCATCGCGCATCGCCTTGGTGTCGCATTCCTTATCGACGGAGCGGAAAATCTGCGCCAGTGCACTCGACTTAATCTTGAGCGCCTTGCGGCAAAGCAGATCGTAGGCAACCAGCTTGGCACGCTCAGCAGAAAGCGACGTCTGGCTGCTCAGGCGCTCAGCCAGAGCATCGACATTGTTTTGATTATCGGAATATACCGTCTTGGCCACGGGGCCCCTTTCATATGCACACATATACGTCCATATGGTACAACGCACGAGCCTATCCACGCAAAACATCTGCGAGGACGCCCTTGCACTACCTGTTCTCACAAGAAAAAAGACCGGGTCCGCTTGATTGCGGACCCGGTCTTTCCGAGTCAAATAGATGGGAGATTCAACCCGTCCGACCGACTAGGCCTTGGCGGCCTCGGCGTCGGCAGGAGCTTCAGCGGCAGCGGCGCGACCGTACTCGGCCTTGCCCATCTCGGACCACTCGGGCTCCTCGTCAGGCATGGAGCCGGCCTCCTTGCCGAAGAACTCCTTGAGGCAGTTGACGGCGACGATGAGGCCCAGGACCATCAGCAGGACGGCGAAAACGAGCTGCAGGCCCTTGGTGGCGGCGACGGAGACGGCGGCCGTGGTGGCGGTAGCCGGGATGGTGCCGAAGAAGCCGTAAGCCTGGACAGCGGTCATGCAGCCCATGGCGCTCTGGACCAGCGAGGTGAAGGTGCAGCAGAGCAGGAAGGCGACGGGCACGTAGAGCATCCAGCCCTTGCGGCCGGTGCACTTGCAGAACACGGCGAGGGTGATCATGGTCATACCGCCGAGCAGCTGGTTGGAAGCACCAAAGAGCGGCCAGATGTTGGCATAGCCACCAAAGGCAAGGGCGAGACCGGGAAGCAGGGTGACGACCGTGGCGAACCAGGGGTTGCCGAGAACCTTCATGTAGCCGGCCTTGGACTCGATGGCCAGGGCGTCGTTGGTCTGGGCAAAGAACTCGGAGAACGAGGTGCGGGCGATGCGGGCGACGGCATCGAGCGAGGTCAGGGCCAGAGCGGAGACGTTCATGGTCATAAAGACGGTAGCGAGCGTGCCGTCAACACCGAAGGCCTGCATACCGCGGGAGATGCCAGCGGCGAAGATCTGGAACGGGGTGGAAGCGACGCCGGCGTTGAGGGCACCGGTGCCGGCGGTGTTCATATCGGAGAACATGATGCCGGCAACGATGATGGCAAGGATGCCGACGAAGGACTCGACGATCATGGCGCCATAACCGACCTTGACGGCGTCCTGCTCCTTCTCGACCTGCTTGGAGGAGGTGCCAGAAGAAACGAGGCTGTGGAAACCGGAGAGAGCACCGCAGGCAACGGAGACAAACAGGACCGGGAACATCATGCCGGAGGCAGTGGAGAAGCCGGTGAAGACCGGAGCGGTGATGGTGGCCTGACCGTTGACGCCCAGGACGACGATGCCGAGGACAGCGCAAACGATCATGACGATCATCATGATGGAAGTGAGGTAGTCACGCGGGGTCTTGAGCATCTGGATGGGCATGGCACCGGCAAAGACCAGGTAGACCATGACGACGGCGAACCACTGGAACTTATCCAGGTAGACCGGGAACTGCATACCGACGGCGAACATGAGAACCATGAGGACCACGCCGGTGACGAACTCGGCAGCGCCGGTGAGGTTGAACTTCTTCTGGGCCCAGCCAAAGGCGATAGCGACGAAGGTGAACAGGATGGAGATGGTACCAGCGCAGCCGGCGGCATAGGACTTGGTGAAGTCGATGGCACCGGTAGCAGCACCAGAAGCGTCAACGGCCGGGGTGAACATGAACGTCTTGCAGACCATGTCGGTGAAAGCGGCGATGACGATGATGCAGAACAGCCAGCAGAACAGCAGAAACAGGCGACGGCCGGTCTTGCCGATGTACTTCTCGATGAGCTGAGCCAGGGACTTGCCGTTGTTCTTCATCGAGGCGTACAGGGCGCCAAAGTCGTGGACGGCGCCAAAGAAGATGCCGCCGACGAGGACCCAGAGCACGACGGGCAGCCAGCCAAAGGCCATGGCGACGATCGTACCCGTGACAGGGCCGGCACCGCAGATCGAGCTGAACTGGTGCGAGAACGCGGTAAAGGCGGAGACGGGCGAGAAGCTGTTGCCGTCCTTCATGCGCTTGGCCGGCGTGAGGGCATCCTTGTCAACGCCCCACTTGTTGGCCAGCCAGCGGCCATAGCCCAGATAGCCGCAGGCGAGCACCGCCGCGGCCACAACCATGAGCAAAACTCCGTTCATTACATTTCCTCCTCTAAAAAGAACTTCCTAGACATAAAAAATGAGGGCCGTCGGTTGCGCTCGACGGCCCTCATCTTCATCAGCCGCCCGTTATCGTACGGGCTAGCTGTATGTGCTAACCCGCATCAGATAATTACTACGCTGATAATGTTTAGCTGATGCGTGAACATGTCTAAGAAATCCTCTTCAATCATGATGCGAACGATCCGTGCGTGTTCACATCCCCCAGTGGATGAAAAGC
>CATYZK010000063.1 GCA_958415665.1 uncultured Collinsella sp.
AAAAAGCTCGCTTCGATGGGGTCGCGACCGGCGATGGCGCGGCGAATCTGCTTGTGCTCGTTCACGATGTCCTGATTGTCGAGAACCTGCGTGGCGGCGCGCAGCCAGCGGAAGCGCTCCAGGTCGGCATTGGTCTCCTCGAGCCACGACCACACGGTGCTGCGGCATGCGATGCTAAAAATCATGTGATGCATGAGGTTGTCGCTCAAAAAGAAGCCGATGCGATCCTCTTCGGCCATGGCCTTTTCCTGCAGCGCGATGGCGCGGTCGAGCTGCTCGATGCCTGCCGAGGTGGCACGGGCGCAGCACTCCACAATTACCTGCTTTTCCAGGTGCTCGCGAATGTAGCAGGCACTCTCGGCAAGGGTGAGGTTGATGGGCGAGACATAGGTGCCACTTTGGGGCACGGTACGCACCAGGCCTTCCTGCGCCAAACGAACCAAAGCCTCGCGCACGGGGGTGCGCCCCATATCTAGGTCGTCGCAAAGCTGCTTGACGCCTAGCTTTTCGCCCGGCTTGTAGTCCAGGTAGACGATTTTGCGTCGAATGGTGTGGTAGGACTGGTCTTGTAGGCTTGTTTCTTGCTCGCCGACGTGCATCGATTCTTCCATAGTGCCTCGCAACCGTTCTATCAAACTCATATGTCAGTTGTTTATTATGCCGCGAATCAGCTCTCCGCGGTGAGTAATTCGACTGTCGCCCGAGAACTATTGCGGCATCTTAGTCTTTGTTTGCGCGAGACTGTGCTCGATGTTGCCGTATCATAAGCCGTCGCAAACGTGAAATAGAAAGAAGGAATCCCATATGCAACTGGCGAATATCGTATGCGAGCGCTGGAAGGGCGTCTTGTTCTGCCTGATCATCGCTATCCCCGCGACGTTGCTCGGCAAACAGATTGAGGTGGTCGGCGGGCCGGTATTTGCCATCCTCTTTGGCATGGTCCTGTCGCTTGTTTTTCCCAAGAATCATCGCGAACAGCTCGCCGCCGGTGTCACCTATACGTCTAAAAAAGTCTTGCAGTACGCGGTTATCCTGCTTGGCTTTGGCATGAACCTCTCTCAGATTCTGTCCAAGGGCGCCCAGTCGCTGCCGATTATCGTGGCGACGATCTCGACCTCGCTTGTCATCGCCTTTGTGCTCTGCCGCGTCATGAACGTGCCGGGCAAGATTGCGACGCTTGTGGGCGTGGGTTCGTCGATTTGCGGCGGTTCTGCCATCGCCGCGACCGCACCCGTCATCGATGCCGACGATCGTGAGATTGCCCAGGCCATTTCGGTTATCTTCCTGTTTAACGTTATCGCGGCGCTCGTGTTTCCGACGCTCGGTGGCATGCTCGGCCTGACCAACGAGGGCTTTGGGCTGTTTGCCGGCACCGCCATCAACGACACCTCGTCCGTAACGGCTGCGGCGAGCGCTTGGGACAGCATGCATCCCGGCGCCAACGTGCTCGAGAGCGCCACAGTGGTTAAGCTCACCAGGACGCTGGCCATCATTCCCATCACGCTGGCGCTTGCTTGCTGGCAGATGCGTCTGGCGCGCAAGGCCGGCGGCGACGCCAAAAATACTTTCTCGTTTAAGCGCGCGTTCCCCATGTTCGTGCTGTTCTTTGTGCTGGCGAGCGTGGTCACCACGGTGTTTCAGCTTCCCGTGTCCATCACGGCTCCCATCAAGGAGCTGTCGAAGTTCTTTATCGTGATGGCCATGGCGGCTATTGGCTTTAATACCGATATCGTCGAGCTGGTCAAAAAGGGCGGCAAGCCCATCGCGTTGGGCTTTTGCTGCTGGATTGGCATTGCGTGCATGAGTTTGGGGATGCAGCACGTGCTGGGAATCTGGTAGGCAAGGCAGGCGATTTGCATGCCGCACGCCGGTGGTCGCGCGCCGACGGTGGAGCGATAGGAGCTCTTGCGGGTATGGCTTGTCCGCAGGTTTGTAGGTCCCGAAGAGCTCTTATCGCCCCGCCAGGATGGCGATGCGGGGCAACTCATATACTCGCAGGACAGTGCCTTCTGTCCTATAGTGTTTGGTGAGCAATATCGTTCAATTTTGAAACACATGGCAGAACGGGCGCAAGGCGGCGTGCCGCGTCCGCGGATATGGGGCAAAACATGGATAGCGATGCCAAGTTGAACATCTTGACCGAGGCCCTGGCCGCTGCCGGGGCCTCGGCGTTAGCATTCGATGGGCACGGGGACATCGCGATCTCGACCATGGATGACGCCGCGCTTGAGCGGGATGTGGCGGCTTTTGTCGCCGAGCGACTGGGGCGCGTGGGCGACGGCGCGCGCTTGGTGATGGGGCATGCGGGGGCGCGCTTGAGTCTCACCGTGCGTCCGGTCGCCAGGGAATACGGCGAGCTCTGGGTCGTCGTGGTCCGTGAGGTGCGCGGTGTGGCGGCACATGCGGGCATCGAGTGGCTTAACGTCGACGAAGTCGAGGCGCGCTACGAGTCGAGTGCATATGGCATTGTCGAGGGTGCTGCTGTGGTCGCCGACCCTGTCCGCGAAAGCTATGCGCGCGGCGTCCCTCTTATGCTGGAGGGCGAGCTGGGCGCCGGCCAGTCCGAGATTGCAAAACGCCTCTATCTGGATGGGCCTTTCGCTGACGGGCCCTTTGTGTCCGTGGCTCTCGACGAGCTCACGGACCGCGGCTGGCGCCATTTGCTCAAGAGCTCGGAATCGCCGTTGTTTCAAACGGGGCTGACGCTTTGTATTGGCGGCTGGCACGCCGTTGAGCCTCAGCGCTTGCGCGAGCTTGTGTCCACGATGACCGACACGGCGCTGGCCGCGCGCTGCCATGTGATGCTGACGGCAAACGATATGCCGGGCGGCGGCGAAAGCGATCAAGCCGCCTTTGTGACCGAGCGCTTCGCCTGTGCGGTGAGCGTGGCGCCGGCAATCGCCGAGCAGGGAGCCGCGTCGACGAAGGTTGCGCGCTATTTGGAATATCTCGCTGATGCATTTGGGACGGCAGCCCCCGTGCTGGCACCCGCGGCGGTAAAGACACTCGATGCTTACCGCTGGCCGCGCAATTATCTGCAGCTCCGCGAGGTCTCGGAACGACTGTATATATTGGTGGGGGCGGGCACGGTGGACCGCGCTGTGGCGGAGGAAGTGCTCGCCCAAGAGGACGTGATTAAGACCGCAACCTTTGGCGCCCCGACACTCGAAAGCGACCTGTATATCCTGCGACCGCTGGCCGATACCGAGCGAGATATCTCGCATCTGGTTGTAGACCATCTCCATGGCAACCGAACCCGTGCGGCGGAGGTGCTGGGCATAAGCCGAACAACGCTGTGGCGCTTGCTGAAGGACGATGACCGTTGAGCGAGGCGCCCGTGACCGCGCGCGACGCGTGTGCTACAGTCCAAAGCGTTATTGTTTCGATTTGGTTACGGCGTGCGGGGGCGTATGGCTGAGACTACAAAACCGAGCCGCAGAAGGCGGAGTGCCGCGCCGGTTAACCGACGCACAACATCGGTGACGTGGGGCAAACACGCCTCGGGGTTTGATGGCTCGTTCAAACGCACTAAATACGGCTATCCTTCGGCAAGCGCCCGCTTGGCCATGCAGGCAGAGTCCTCGTTGTGGGGCCGTAAACGCGTGGTGGGCTCAAAGCTCAAGCACGACGGAACGCTCGGTTACATCAGTCGCGGGGCGGCTCGTCGCAGCGGACTCAATCCGGCTGGTTGGCATCGTTATGTTCCGATCGCGGTCGTCGTTGCAGTGATCGTCATCGCACTCGCTGCGCTTGGCTACGCCGGCGACGGCGCCAACTTGGACGCAGTGTTTAAATCGCCCGAGCTCGCGCATGCAGGCACAGAAATTGTCGAGGGCGCTCAGACCCAGACGGGCGTCGCGCCCCAGCGCGGTATCGTTGCGGCAGCCTCCACCATCGCCGATGCGCAAAAGGACGAGGACGAACAAGGCGACGGCGCCGAAACGACCCACACGAACGAAACGACGACAACTCCACCGGCAAGATAAGTTGCGAGCGGGTCCGCCGTTCGTTAGAACGGCGGAACTAATTCAAGACTTTAGTCTGCTGGCCGCGCAGCGGCCAGCTTTAAACCACCCGCTAC
>CATYZK010000064.1 GCA_958415665.1 uncultured Collinsella sp.
CAAGCGATTTATTGGTGTCAGTGATAAGTACAACGACGATTGCCCGCTGGGCTCCATCACGCTAAAGTGTATGATTCTGAACGTTACATGACTCACTTTACCTAACTAAAGTGCTATCGAGGGGGAATACCATGAATACCGATATGTCTCGTCGTCAGTTTGTTGGTCTAGCCGGCTCGCTCGCTACGGTGCTTGGCCTTGGTCTTGTCGGCTGCGGCGGTGGTGCCGGCAAGGGCTCCGCTGCTGGTTCTGCCGCGGCCAAGGATGTGAAGGGCGCTGCGGAGTCCAAGAGGCTCGTGGTGGGCTTTGATAAGTCCTATCCTCCGTACGGCTTTGTGGGCGACGATGGCGAGTACACCGGCTTTGATCTCGATCTGGCCAAGGCTGTTACCGATAAGCAGGGCTGGGAGGTCAAATACGAGGCCATCGACTGGGACGCCAAGGATACGCTGCTTAACTCAGGCGCCATCAACTGCATCTGGAACGGCTTTACCATGGAGGGCCGTGAGGACGACTACACGTTCTCCGAGCCGTACATGCTCAACGAGCAGGTGCTGGTGGTCAAGAAGGACGCGGGTATCAAGAGCTGGGACGATCTTGCCGGCAAGACTGTGATTACCCAGACCGATTCCGCTGCGCAGGACGTGCTCGAGGGTGACCAGAAGGATCTGGCGGCGACGTTTGCCACGCTCGATACCATCGGCGAGTACAACACGGCCTTTATGCAGCTCGAGAGCGGTGCGGTCGATGCCGTGGCGTGCGACCTTTCGATTGCCCAGTATCAGCTTGCCGCCAAGCCCGATGCCTATACGCAGCTCGACAAGCCGCTGTCCAGCGAGCACTACGCCGTTGGCTTTAAGAAGGGCGACACCAAGTCCGCCGATGCCGTGACCGAGTCGCTCAAGGCGCTCTACGAGGATGGCACGGTCAAGGACCTGTGCGATAAATATGCAGATTACGGTCTTTCCTTCGACAACTGGGTTCTCAAATAGCGGCTTTCCCAGGCACCCGATTTTGCCGTTCAAACCGTCGCTTGCGTACATTTAGTACGCGGCGCTCCTCTTTCACGGCAAACCCGGGCACCTGGAAAACCCGCTTTAGCATTGGGTTTGCTGTTCCGTTACTGCGAAAGAGAGGGTAGGTTGTCTATCCAAGTCATGATGCAGATGCTTGGCCAGGGATTCTTGGTCAGCTTGCAGCTGTTTGTGCTGACGTTGCTCGGGTCGATTCCGCTGGGAATCCCCGTGGCGTTTATGCGCATGAGTAAAATTGCGCCGCTTCGCTGGATTGCGCGCATCTATATTTCGGTGATGCGCGGCACGCCGCTTATGCTGCAGATGTTTGCGATCTACTTTGCCCCGTACTACGTGTTTGGCATCTCGCTCACGCCCGATTCCAAATGGACGGCGTGCGTCGTGGCATTCATCATCAACTACGCCGGCTACTTTGCCGAGATCTATCGCTCGGGCCTGCAGTCGATTCCGCGCGGTCAATATGAGGCCGCCGAGGTGCTGGGCTACTCGCGTCTGCAGACGTTTCTGTATATCGTGATGCCGCAGGTCGCCAAGCGTATTCTGCCGGCGATGGGCAACGAGATCATCACACTGGTCAAGGACACGTCGCTGGCGTTTGCCATTGGCGTGGGTGAGATGTTCTCGACCGCCAAGGCGCTGGTCGCCTCGCAGGTGAGCATGGTGCCGTTTGCGATTGCGGCGTTGATCTACTGGGTCTTTAACTTTGTGGTCGAGATGCTGCTGGGCGCTGCCGAAAAGAAGCTGGACTATTATCATGACTAGATCGTTCCGCCGTTCTAACGAACGGCGGACTGCTCGACGCTGCGCGCGTGTCTGACGGCCAATCTGCTTCTCAAGCCGTCGCTTGCGTACAGAAGTACGCGGCGCTCCTCTTTCGAAGCACATTGTCTCGTCATCCACACGCTCGCTGACTTCTCAAACACATGGAGGTTCCCGTGTCCGGAACGGTAATGAATATATCGAACGCGCGTAAGGCGTTTGGCGGCAATGAGGTGCTCAAGGATATCTCGCTTGAGGTGAAGCGTGGCGAGGTCGTGGCGATTATCGGACCTTCGGGTGGCGGCAAGTCCACGCTGCTGCGGTGTGCCACGCTGCTCGAGACACTCGACGGAGGCTCGCTCTCGTTTGGAGACCTTGCCGTTGCGACGGATGCGGGTTCGGGCGCGGTCTATGCGAAGGGCGATGTGCCCAGGCAAGCGCGCTCGCGGTTTGGCCTGGTGTTTCAGAACTACAATCTGTTCCCACACTATACCGTGATGAAAAACATCATCGATGCGCCGATTCGTGTGCTTAAGCGCCCGCGCGAGCAGGCGGAAGCTCGCGCTCACGAGCTGATTGCACAGATGGGGCTTACGGGTAACGAGAACAAGGTGCCGTGTGAGCTTTCGGGCGGTCAGCAGCAGCGCGTGAGTATTGCCCGCGCCCTAGCGCTCGACCCGGAGATCTTGTTCTTTGACGAGCCGACCTCGGCGCTCGATCCCGAGCTGACGGCCGAGGTGCTGCGTGTCATCAAAGACCTCGCTGCGCAGAACATGACGATGGTGATCGTGACCCACGCAATGCAGTTTGCGCGCGATGTTGCCGACCGCGTGGTCTTTATGGATGGCGGTCGTATTGTCGAGGAGGGTCCTGCCGAGCAGGTCATCGACCATCCGTGCGAGCAGCGTACCCGCGAGTTCTTGAGCCGTATCGAGGGATAGGCTCAGCTATTAACTCAACTGTTTATTGAGGTGAAACCGCCGCAGGTCTTACGGCCTGGGGCGGCTTTTTGTTTGCATCCGCGGGGTTCAATAATCGCCTCGCAAGCTTGTCTCTTCCTCTCGCCGCCTGTATTCATACGTGTGCCGAAAGGTATGCATGGACAGCCGCCCGTGAGGGTAGGGTGGTGGCATAGGACATTTGGAGGGTGAGTCGGCTCGGCTGCCGACCATGCTGCTCCCGGGACGGCACCGACCGCGAACTCTCCCCGTTGGCGTCGCGCATCGCGCGCGGCCCTGCAAGGAGGTCATCATGGGTGCTCCCAAGACCGGTAACGTAAGGAACGTGGTGCTCGTAGGCCAAGGCGGGGTGGGCAAGACTTCACTCGCCGAGGCCATGCTCCACCTTTCTGGCAAGACCGCCCGCCTGGGCGGCCACGACGGCACCAAGCCCACGCTCGACTATGACCCCGAAGAGGTCAAGCGTGCGTTTTCCATCTCGACGACCATTGCGCCGATCGACTGGAAGGACGCGCGCATCAATGTGCTCGATGCCCCGTGCTATCCCGATTTTATCGGCGACGCCTTTGCCGCGATGAGCGTCTGCGAGACGGCCCTGTTTGTGGTCGACGCCGAGGCCGGCCCGCAGCCTACGACGGTTAAGCTCTGGTATGCCGCCGAGGACCTGCGCCTGGCGCGTGCGGTGTTCGTAAACCGCCTGTCGCGCTCCGAGGCCAGCTTTGCGACCACAATGGACCTGCTGCAGGAGCGCTTTGGTACGCGCCTGGGCGCCGTGACTCTTCCCTGGGGCGAGGGCGAGGACTTTGACGGCATCATCGACCTGGTGCGCATGAAGGCGCGCCACTGCAACGGCGCCGAAGCCGTTGAGTCGGAGATTCCTGAGGAGTATCGTGCTCAGGCCGAGGAAGCCCATGACCATCTGTGCGAGCTGGTGGCCGAGGCCGACGACGAGCTGATGATGAAATACTTGGAAGGCGAGGAGACGCTGACGCAGGAGGAGCTTGAAGGCCTGCTGTCTAAGGCGATCGCCGAGCGCATCTTTGTGCCGGTCTTTGCGGGCGATTGCATTAAGGAGCAGGGCGTCAACTCGCTGATGGACGACATCGCCACGTACTTCCCGGCGCCGACCGACTACGGCGAGATGCCGCTCATCGACGGCGATTCGCTTAAGATTTCGAGTGACGATGACCGTCCGGTGGCGTTTGTGTTTAAGACGCTGGCCGATCCGCAGCAGGGCCGCATCAGCTTTATCAAGGTGCTGACGGGCACGCTTGAGCCGGGTCTTGAG
>CATYZK010000065.1 GCA_958415665.1 uncultured Collinsella sp.
CCTGCGGAGTGCGCCGGGAGGGAACTTGCTCCCCGCCCTGCGGGAACGGCGTTGCCACAGCAGGTCAATAATTAATCTGATAAAAAGATGGTGCGCGGCCTTTTGGCCGCGCTTTTTATAAAGAAGGGGTCCAGGGCGATTGCCCTGGACCCCAAGGATCAATGTGCTGGCGGAAGCTCGGCCGTGTTTACTAGAACTTGACGGTCGGGGCCTGGCGGGCGGCTTCGGCGGCCTCGAAGCCCTGGCGCTCCTTAAACTGGAAGATGCCGGCAAAGATGACAGCCGGGAACGTCTGAATGGCGTTGTTGTAGCTGAGCACGCAATCGTTGTAGCTCTGGCGTGCATAGCTAATCTTGTTCTCGGTATCCTCAAGCGATGCTTGCAGCTGCGTAAAGTTGGTGTTTGCCTTAAGATCGGGATAGGCCTCGGCTACGGCGAAGAGCTGGCGCAGCGCGCCGGTCAGCACGTTGTCGGCTTCCATCTTGGCCTCGGGCGTGGTGGCCTTGACGGCGGTGTTACGCGCGCTGATCACGGCGGAGAGCGTCTCCTGCTCGTGCTTGGCGTAGCCCTTGACGGTCTCGACCAGGTTGGGGATCAGGTCGTTGCGGCGCTGCAGCTGCGTATCGATGTTCTGCCAGGCGTTATCGATGCGGTTGCGCTTGGTGACCATGTTGTTGTAGATGCCGGCGATGGCGCAGACAATCACAATGACAACAACGATGCCGATGATGACGGTAATCATGATGTCTCCGTTTCGAATGGCCGCGGCGGCATGCGCCAGCTGCCGTTGGTGTAACGCTACTAGTATACCCGCAACGTTTTGCCGTGCCGAACTTTCCGGTAAGCGTTACGTTTTCGGCGGGGCCGGCACCGGGGCAAAGCGCGCGAGGTACAGGTGTAAGATATGCGACAGATTGACGAGCGTTGTCTTTGCCCTGAGGATGGCGATACCAGTGGACCTTCGCATTAAGAAAACCTACCGCGCCCTGTTCGATGCCTTTACCGAGCTTCTTGAGGAGCATCGTTTTGAGGACCTGACGGTTGCCATGCTGTGCGACCGCGCCATGATTCGCCGAACGACGTTCTACAAGCACTTTCGCGATAAGAACGATTACTTTGCCTTTTATATCGATGAGCTTATGTCGGGTTTGCCGCAAAAGCGGGTTGGCGAGGCCGGCGCAGTGTCGGCCGACGACGTGCGCATGCTTCGCCATGAGGTATTCACCGACGCCATGGACCTGATTCTGGCTCATGAGCAACTCATGGACAACATTTTGGCGAGCAGCATGTCGGGCATGCTGACCAGCATGATTTGCGATCGCATTGCCCGCTCTATCCGCGAGCGTGTGATGAGTGCGCTAGACGAGGACGCGCTCGCGCCCGTGTCGCTCGACACGACGGCAGAGTTTGTCGCCGGCGGCATTATTCGGCTCTTTACCATGTGGTGGGAATCGGGTCATGACCTTGAGCGTCGACCCGAGATAGCCGACGTGGTCGATGCGCTGTTTGAGCGGACCATGACGCCGGTGAATCACTAAAAGTGGCGGAGAGAGGGGGATTCGAACCCCCGGAACGCTCTCGCGCTCAACGGTTTTCAAGACCGCCGCATTCAACCGCTCTGCCATCTCTCCGTGAGTCGTAATGATAGCATCGTTTTGAATTTGCAACAGGGAAGGCGAACGATGACGATCACCGAAATCGACGAGAAGTTCATGCGCGAGGCGTTGGCGGAGGCTCGCGCCGCCGCGGCGGTGGGCGAGGTGCCCATTGGCGCTGTGGTGGTGCGCGACGGCGAGATCGTCGCGAGGGCGCATAATCGTCGCGAGCTCGACCAGGACCCTTCGGCGCATGCAGAGTTCGCGGCCCTGTGCGCCGCTGCCCAGGCGCTTGGCCGCTGGCGCCTTTCCGACTGTACGGTCTACGTGACACTCGAACCCTGCTGCATGTGTGCGGGGCTTATGGTCAACGCGCGCGTGGGGCGCTGCGTGTATGGCGCGAGTGATGCCAAGGCGGGCGCGCTGGGTTCGCTGTATGACCTGAATGCCGACTCGCGCCTGAATCATCGGTTTAACGTGACCGCCGGCGTGCTGGCAGACGAGTGTCGTGAGGTGCTGAGCAGCTATTTTAGTGGGCTACGTGGCACCGATGGTGCTGGCTGCGGTTGTGGGGCCGATCTTGAGGCACATGCCGCTCATGCCGAGGCGCTCGCGTGTGCCGAAGATATTGCCGTTGAGGCGGTCGATTTTGGTGCCGCGTGCCGCCGGCCCCGCCGTGTGCTGTTGGCGATTGATTCCTTTAAGGGTAGCGTTTCGAGTGCACAGGCGGAGGAGGCCGTTGTCGAAGGCGTGCGCCGTGTGTGGCCCGATGCCGAGGTGCGCGCATTGCCGCTGGCAGATGGTGGCGAGGGAACGCTCGATGCCGTTGCCGCTTGCGGTGGCGAGCTTGTGACCTGCGAGGTTGCAGGGCCCTTTGGCGAGCGTGTGCCTGCCCGGATGCTGGTTGATGTCGAGCACGAGTCGGCTGTTATTGAGATGGCCGAAGCCGCGGGCATCGGGTACTCGCCTTGCACGGAGTCGTCGGCGCTGGCTGCTACAACCTATGGCGTGGGCGAGCTGATGCTCCGTGCGGTTCGTGCCGGGGCAAAGACTATCTATATTGGCTTGGGCGGCAGCGCCACCAACGATGGTGGCGCCGGTATGCTGCAGGCGCTGGGCGCGCGCCTTGTCGATGAGCACGGCCGCGATATCGCTCTCGGTCTCGCGGGTCTCGAACACGTGGTGAGTATCGATTTGGCGCCAGCGCTTCGGGCGCTGAACGGCGCGCGTGTCGTGGTGCTTTCCGATGTCGAGAATCCGCTCGTGGGGCGTCGCGGTGCACTGGCGGTGTTTGGCGGGCAGAAGGGTTTGCCGGCGGATGATGCCGAGGTGCTGCGCAGGTGTGACAGCTGGATGGTCGGCTACGGCCGCCTGCTCGATACGGCAATTGCTAGGGCGCGGGCTCAGGGGTTGCTGCGCACGCCCAAGGGCGCACGGACATTTGGCTCGGTGCTCGGCGTGCCCGGTGCCGGTGCCGCCGGCGGCCTGGGTGCCGCGCTGCTGGCGCTCGGCGCGGAGCTGCGTTCGGGCGTGGAGACGGTGCTCGACCTCGTGGGATTTGACGAGCGCGTGCGCGATGTCGACCTGGTCATAACGGGCGAGGGCAATATGGACGAGCAATCCGCCGCCGGCAAGGCACCGGTGGGCGTGGCGCGTCGCGCCAAGCGATATGGCAAGTCGGTAGTCGCCGTCGTGGGCGGTCGTGCCGACAACCTGGATGCGGTGTATGAGCAGGGTATTGACTTGGTTTTGCCGATCTGTCGCAAGCCCATGGACCTGGAGCAGGCACTCGATCCGCAAGAAGCCACAACCAACCTCATCTGCGCTGGCGAGTCTGCCGCCCGAGCCTACGACCTCGGCCGCCTCTAAAACCCATCCCCTCGATAAGTTGCGGTGAAATACGGAGCGTTTTTGCCTTTAAGGGGCCAATTCAGTCCGTATTCCACCGCAACTTCGAGAATGGCCATTCGAGGTTGGCTGCCTTGGGTCTTGGGTCGGACCGTGTGCCACGAAATACGGCCATCTACTACGTTTAACCGAGCTACCTCGACCATCCCGGGTTTTGTGAAATTAAAACTGCAGGTAGACGGCTTGCCGATTTTCGAAAAGGCCGGCTATGGTTGACCCCTGCGGTCTAAACGTAGTAGATAGGCCCTTTTCGTGGCGCAGCGTCAGACCAGTCTTTTTGGGTTGTGGGGGATAAAGATTGCCGGTCGATTTGTCCTACTGGGGTATGTCGATGGCGCGAATGGTTCGATTTGACGACCGAGTGGCAACCTGACGCGGAATAGTGGGTCGTTTAAATTGCTACAATTTTAAGTATATTGCGATGTCCCGCCTTGCGTTTCTGCGTGGGGGGGGGCGTATATTTGCATCGATGGGGACGACGACACACATATAGCGAGCCACTGCTT
>CATYZK010000066.1 GCA_958415665.1 uncultured Collinsella sp.
GGAGCCCAGCGGGCAATCGTCGTTGTACTTATCACTGACACCAATAAATCGCTTGCATATCGTCTGTTGGGCTGGCACGGTACAATGCTTGTGGCTTTAAATTTATTAATTAGTGGGGTTAATTCATGGCAGAATCTCGTGCGGAGCGTAAGGCTCGTCGTGCTTTGATCGAGGCGGCTGAGGGGTCGAAGGAGGAGAAATCTTCTAAGAAATCCAAGTCGTCTCAGGACGTGAGGGGTAAGTCGGCTAAGGGCAAGGCTAAGGCCAAGCGTCCCGGCTCTCGTCGGGACGGGGATAAGGCGCCTCGGGCTCGCACCAAGCGCCCGCATAAAGATCCGGTTTCGTCTGCACGTAAGGCTGTGGACCCCAAGTCTCCCTGTTCGATCATGAAATCTTGTGGTGGGTGTACGGCGCTTAATCGTCCTTATAAGAAGCAGCTCGCTGCTAAGCAGGCTGCTATGGAAGAGTTGTTTGCCGAGCTTTGTGAGCGCGAGGGCATCGTCGTTGATCCCATTCGCGGTATGGGTGTTACTCTGGGCGACCCGGGTAAATATCCTGCGCCGCGTGGCTTTCGTCATAAGGCTGCCACCCCCTTTGCTCCCGGTAAGGAGGGCGCTGTCCGTTGCGGTTTCTTTGAGCGCGGCACGCACAAGATCGTTGCCGTACCCGAGTGTCCTGTCGAGGCGCCGGGTGCCCGTCAGATTCTCAACGGCATCGCACGCGAAGCTGAGCGGTTGCACATTCCCGCCTTCAATGAGGACAAGCATCTTGGTTTGCTTCGCTATGCCGTCGTCCGCTGCGGTTGGCGTACCGACCAGATCATGGTCACCCTTGTGACCGCCCAGCGTGACTTGCCGCATGCGCAGGAGTTCTTTGAGGCCGTCGCGGCGCTTGATCCGCATATCGTCACCGTCGCTCAGAACATCAACGGACGCCCTGGCAATGCCATCTTGGGCGAGGAGACCCGTATCGTCTATGGCGCCGAATGCATGCGCGACCAGCTACTCGGTTGCGAATTCGACATCTCCCCTACCGCGTTCTATCAGACCAATCCGCAGCAAACCGAGCTGCTCTATCGACTTGCCATTGACGGCATGGACCTGCAGCAGGGTGACATTCTTATGGACGCTTACTGCGGCAGCGGCACCATCGGTCTGTGCGCAGCTAAAGAAGCCCAGAACAAGGGTATCGGCATTATGCTGCTCGGCGTAGAGCGCAACACGGCAGGCATTGCCGATGCGCGCCGCAATGCCGAGCTCAACGGCCTCACCCGCAGCGCTTGGTTTATGGCCGGCGACGCCACCGATTACATCCTGGACGCCGCCGATAACAACGAGCGCGTTGACGTTCTCTCCATCGACCCGCCACGCGCCGGCTCCACACCAGAGTTCCTCGAAGCCGCTTGCGCACTCAAGCCGCGCCGCATCACCTACATCAGCTGCAATCCCGTGACCCAAGAGCGCGACCTACACCAGCTCCTCGACGGAGGTTATCGCCTGCTCAAGATCACGCCGGTCGACATGTTCCCTCACACCGACCACACCGAGACCGTCGCGGTCCTCGAGCGCCGCTAATCCACCGGCACAAGAAAGGGGGCGGCCCGTCTGGACTGCCCCCTTCGCTTGGCTTATGAACTCCGCTACATCCCCTTGCGCAGGTCACACACGCCGGCTGCCGCCATCTCGCGAAGCAGCGTCTCGCGGTCGCGTGTCACGATCAAATCCAGCGGGAAATGAATCTCGTCGAGCATCTTGCGGGCATGATCGAGCTTGCCAATGGCCATGCCAATGTGGGCATCGGTCGACACGCCAATGCCCACGCCCAGCTCGGCGCAGCGCTCGGCGATCTTGCGGCACACGTCCCAATGCTCAGCATCGTTGCCATGCTCAAGACTATGGTTATTAATCTCGATAATCTTGTGCTTGGCCTTGGCCGCCAGCAGCACCTCATCGATATCGAACGGCACGCCCGAGCGCCCCGTATGCCCCAGCATGAACACCTTGGGGTGATCCAGGGCATTGATGTACATCTCGGTTGTCTGGGCGAGCGTCGCGCCCTCGGCAAACTGCGGATTATGCACGCTTGCCACCAAATAATCCAAATTGCGCGTCACCAATTCGAACAGTGAGTGTTGACGACTGTACGAATCGCCGGCAATATCGAGCGAAACGGGAATGTCCTCGCCAAACAGGCCTCCATCCAGCGAAACGATATCGGCCTCGGCGCCGCGAAGCACCAGCACGCCGCTCCAAATGCGCGGCCAGATATCCTGGTTAATAAAGAATTGGAAACTGCGCAGGTCATTGGGACAAGGCGTAACCATCGAGCTTAAATGATCGGCGGAACCGAGCACCTGAAGGCCGCGCTCTGCCGCCCAATAGATGTTCTCCTCGATGGTTGAGTACGCATGCGCAGAGAACATCGTATGAGTATGAATATCACAAGAAAGAAGGTAGGGCATCGGGTCTCCTTGTCCAGTATGGCCGTCGCGTATATTCATTGTACGCATAGCTTTCGGCAGTCGTAAAACTGCTTCATCCCAATCACACAACGGCATAGACAACGGGGTCTGGCTTAAAACCAAACCCCGTTTCACGTAAAACATTGTAAGCAGAGCGCTTTACTTTCGACGATATTCGTCGGCCAGCTGCTTCCAGGCAGGCAGCGAGTTGACGATTGTCTCATAGCTCACGCAGTAGCCCAGGCGGAACCAGCCCGGCATGCCAAAGCTATCCGAAGGCACCGCGAGCAGCTCATACTTCTTTGCGCGCTCGCAGAAGGCGTTCGCATCGGGCTCCAGCGCTTTCACCCACAGGTAGAACGCGCCATCCGGATCAACATAGGTGTAGCCGTACTCCGCTAGTGCGTCGGTAAGCGCGGTGCGGTTGCGCGCATAGGCCTCGACATCACTCGGCTCATCAATGCAGTCGATGATTACACGCTGGAAGAGGGCCGGTGCGCACACGAAGCCCAGCGTGCGGGCGGCACCGGCAACGGCCGGCATCAGGCGAGCAGCCTGCGGATTGGTATTGGGAACCAAAATCCAGCCCACGCGCTCGCCCGGTAGCGAAAGCGACTTGGAATACGAGTAGCACACCACGGTGTTCTCGTAGATCGAGGGTACCCAAGGCACCTCGGCACCGTACACGATCTCGCGGTACGGCTCATCAGAGATGAGCATAATCGGATTCTCGGGATCGCGCTGAGCGTTGGCCTCGCGCAGAACATTGGCCAGTCGCGTCAGCGTGTCGCGCGTATACACGGCACCGGTCGGATTGTTGGGCGAGTCGATGATGACGGCAGCCGTCTTATCGGTAATCGCCTTGAGCACGTTACTCACGCTCAGCTGGAACGTATCTTCATCGGCGAGCGCCTCGACGCACGTGCAACCAGCTTTCTCGATCCACACGCGATACTCCGGGAAGTACGGAGCGATAACAATGACTTCGTCACCCGGGTTCGTAACGGCATTGAGCGTGCAGGTGAGCGAAGCCGCCGCGCCCACGGTCATAAAGACATCCTTGCCCTCATAGCTCGTACCGAAGCGACGGTTGAGCGATTCGGCGACGGCTGCTCGACATTGCGGCAGGCCCGGTGCGGGCGTGTATCCGTGCAGCTGCTCGCTCGGCAGTTCAAGCGCCTTTTTGATGGACTCCGCGACGGCAGCGGGAGCAGGAACGCTCGGGTTGCCCAGCGAGAAATCGAACACGTTTTCCGCGCCGATCTGTGCCTTGCGATCAAGGCCGTAGCTAAAGATCTCACGGATGATGGAGCTTTCCGCACCGCGAGCATACATAGTTTCGTTGATCATCTGTTCCCCTTTCGCATAGGCGCTATTGTACGCTTTAG
>CATYZK010000067.1 GCA_958415665.1 uncultured Collinsella sp.
CGACGAGGCGCCCAGCGAAGCTATTAAACAGTTGCGCTCCGAAATCATGGCGGCAAAATTGCAAGAAGAGTCTTGCAAAACGACGCTTGACAGCTACCAACGCCGCCTCGAAACCCAGGAAAGACAGGTTCAGCGTTTCGAAAGTGCGGCGGAGGAAGCCAAGGCCCACATCGACGAGGAAGCAGCCAAGCGAGATGCGCTCCTCGGCGATTTGGAAAAGGCGCAAGCGGTCTATGACGACGCCTGCAAGGCATACGAAAAGGCAAAAACCGCAGCAGACAAAGCCACCTCGCCCGAGGTAACGCAACCGACCGAGACAACGCCTCCCTCCGGCTCGACGCAACCGGCCGAGACGACACAGCCCGCCAGCTCGCCCGCGACCGGCAAAGACACCACACCGAGTTCCACCAAGCAGACGAACACGAGCAGCGGCAAGCAAGCAGATACGACCGCCAGCAAGCTCGCGAACACGGGAGACGCAGCACCGAGCGCAATCGCACTCGCAGCAATCGCCGCAGCAGGGCTCGGACTAACCGCCACAGCCACCCGCCGCATCAAGAACTCAAAGTAGTTGCCGGCGGGCATCACCTTCGTCAATCCACAAACCCAAACCCAAAAGAGGCCCGTTTCCCCAACCAAAACCAGGGAAACGGGCCTCTTTAACTGCAAAATCCAAGCAGCAGCAACGTCTCTTGAACTACGTAGCCATCAATGCCCAGGCAACGCCAGCAAGCAGCACAAAACACGGGATTCAATTCTGCAGCTTGCGCCGTTGAACTCCGCGAGCCTGCCCGTGTAGACGAGCCTGTCCACGACAGCCGCCGCCATCTTGTCGTCGCCGAACACGGTCACCCACTTGCTGAACTCTATGTTGGCCGTGACGATCATGCTCTGCCTGCCCTCCGGCACCGACATCACCTGGAACAGCAGCCTCGGGCCGCGATCAGGCCGTGCTCACGACCCAAATCGACATGCGTGACAACACCATCGTGCTCGGCGGCGTCGAGGTGGACGAACCCGAGGGCATCCCGTTCATCAGCCGGCTCGCCATTCTTGGCGAGATCGACACCTCCGACGTCGCCGACCCCGCCGCGCCCTAGGCGCAACGAGCCCGGACACTCCGTCCGCTAATTTGATTGAGATGGATTGCTCCTACTACGCGAGCATTGAGGTCGGGCGGCGCAATGTCAGCCTTTCAAATCTCAAGAAGATTGCCGACGGCTTTCACATCACCATTTCGGAGCTCATGCGCGGTGTCGAGTAGGTGATTTTCACCTGGTTTGACTCATTCATGTTTAATCTGTTTCGTTAACTGAAATGCGTAAATCTGGTTAAATGAAAACCGTACATTTGGTTAAATGCGCTGGTAATCAATGGTGAAAACTATGCCAAAAAAATTGCGCATGGACACCATGACGCTTTTCGAACTTGGGAAATCTAGCGGTGCGGTTAAGCTGTCGGGCATCATTTCTGGCGAAAAGTTCAGTGGCGCCTTCGGATCGATGGGTTCTGCCGAGATCGCCGAGCGCATCGTTTGCGGTGGATGGCCGGCGTCGATTGGGCGTGACGCGCGAATTGCGTCCGCGACGGCAAAACGATATATCGAGATAGTCGCTGAGGAAGACATCCCCCGCGTCGATGGCTCTCGACGAGATCCCGAGAAAGTGAAAGCCGTCATCGCGTCGTTGGCGCGCAACGAATCCACTCTTGCGACGCTCAAGACGCTTGTGACCGATTTGGGTGGCGACGTATCGAGACAAACAGCGGCATCATACATATCCCTTCTTAGCAGATTGAGTTTCGTCTGCGATATCCCCGCATGGAATCCCGCGATGAGATCTCCGGTGCATTTGAGGGAAGCGCGTAAGCATCATCTTGCCGACCCGTCGCTTGCAGCGGCTGCGCTCGGGGCGACTGTGGAGACGTTGCTGTCAGACTTCAAGACACTTGGGTTGCTTTTCGAATCGTTGGCGCTCCATGATCTATGGGTCTATGCGAGGGCAAACGGAATGGGCCTTTATCACTATCACGATTCCCGCGATCTTGAGGTCGACGCTGTCATAGCGGCTCCAGGTGGGATGTGGATTCCCGTTGAGGTCAAGCTCAGTTCCGCTCAAATCGAAGAGGCATCTGACAATCTTGTTGCCGTCGAAGAGCGGATGGCTGCTGCCGGAAACACCCCGCCGGTTTCTAAAGTAGCGATTATTGGATTTGGTTCACAAGCCTATGTTACCGACCGCGGCGTCCAAGTTGTTCCATTGGACGTTCTCGCGCCGTAACGCTGCGGGCGAAGTGAAATCGACGCATCTTTTAGATTTCTTCAATTTGTGCGTAAACCAACAATGCCGTAATTACGCTATGTCGTTAGTGCGAACATCGCATCTTCAGTAGTCGAAGCTCGTTCGCAAACGGACCTCTTTACTTGCAAAAAAGGAGACAGTACCGCCGTCTCATGAACCACGTGACCACCGCGCTTCAAATAACGCCAACGAGCAGCAAGAAGCACGGGATCAAATTATCAGATAAATGTGACCCTTCAGGTGGTTTTGGTCGGCAACCCGCGAGAGCCGGCAGGGCGTTTGGTAGTCGAGCGATCCCGCAGGCGAAGCCGAGGACCAGCGAGACACTCATCACGCCCGGAGAATGGCTCATCGATGTTTTGGCAACGCCAGCGAGCGACATCCGGGGCGAACAAGTTGGCATGAAAAAGGCAGGGCATTGACCTTCTGGTCATGCCCTGCCTTTTGAATGACAAATTGTCGCCCTGGATGGCGCGCAGCGTCGAGCATTGCGCGGTTTGGTAAAACCGCGCAAGAATAGCGCACTCGATGGATTCGGATGCCCGACAGAGGCTCCTTATGGCTGCTTCCTTCCGGACCTGACCAGATTCGGAACATGTCGTCATCCGAACCCATCGAACGCGCTAGGCGCTCGGTATATCTTACCCGCTCCCGCCCAACAGGGCAAGTGGGGCGAACCCATCGGATGGATCCGCCCCGCTCGTGCATATCGCTAGCGGCGCCTGCGGTACAGGGCCGCGCCGCCCGCGACGGCCAGCGCGCCGATGCCGGCCATGGCCGCGAGCGCCTCAACCGGCAGGCTGCGGTCACCGGTGTCGGGCATGCCGCCCTTGGAGCCGCCGCTGCCGGAGCCGCTATCGGAACCGCCGCCCGAGCCGCCGCCCGGCGTGCCGGGGTTCTCGGGGGTGCCGGGGGTGCCGGGATCCTCGGCGTAGCTGTTGGTGAAGACCGGCGGCAGGTCGGCGTCGCCCTCGTAGGAGACCCTCGCCGACAGGAAGCCCGTCTTGGTGCCGTCGGCCGCCTCGTCGCTCACCGTGACGACGATCTTGTGCACAGCCTTGTCGTAGGTCACGTGCGCCTGGCCGTCGTCGACCTCGCTC
>CATYZK010000068.1 GCA_958415665.1 uncultured Collinsella sp.
CGTCCTAGTGTTCGCTTCTAATAAAGAAGGCCAAGATTCGGGACGCAGTTCAAAATAAACCTGTCCCCTTTTGGCAGGTTACTGATTCATGTTGCCGTGGATGTAGGGGGTGACCTCGGGGGAGATGTCGTTGCAGCCTAGGTCGCGTAGGGCCGACTCGATGGCGGCGGGCAGCGTGGTTTTGCCTTCGGCATCGACCAAGGTTCCGCCGAGGGCGGCGATCCTGGCGACGTCGGACGGGGCGGCCTCGATATGCATACAGCCGCCGACCAGTCGCGCGCGGACCTGCGAAAGGTCAAGGTCGTGCAGGTAATCCTCGCAGGCGCGAATCAGGTCGACCTTCTCGCGCGTAAGCTTCTCGCCCGTGGGGATGCGCGTGGCAAGGCAGGCGCCGGCGGGCAGATTCCAGACGGGATAGCCCCATGCGCGCAGCAGCTCGCGCTCCTCTTCCTTGGTAAAGCCGACCTCCATAAGAGGCGAGCGCACGCCGAGCTCTTCGGCAGCGCGCATGCCGGGGCGGTAGTCGCCGCGGTCGCTCGCGTTGCTGCCGTCGATGACGGTGGGGAAACCCAGTGACTTGGCGTGGTTGACGATGGCGGTGAAGCCGGCGCGCTTGCAGTGATAGCAGCGGTCGGCGTCATTGCAGGCAACCTGAGGGAGCTGGAGCTGGTCAACCGAAAGATTAAGCACCGGAAGCTTAAAATGCGGGCTCTCATCGGCTTGTCCGTCAACAGATCGCTCAAACGAAGCCTGCTCGGGCGTGCCGATGAGCGGCGTGGTGAGATGGACGAGAAGGGTGTTGGCGGGCATGATGCGGGAGCAAACGGCGGCCAAAAAGCTGCTGTCGACGCCGCCGGAAAAGCCGATAGCGACGCGTCCATATGCCAAAAGCAGCTGCTCGAGCGCTGCGAGTTTGTTCTGAAGCTCCTCTGCGGGTGCGGTGGTGTCTGAAAGCATGAAACGTTCCTTACAGTTGAAAGCTCGGACGAAACTATAATCCTACCGAGCCGCTCGCCATAAGACTTCTATCTATGTAACGAAAGTGCAATATGTATATACGTTATATACAAGTTCGTAAAGTGCGGTAGAGTAGCGGCAATGCAAGCCAATGGGGGGACCGAAATGATCAAGGCTGTCATTTTTGATATGGATGGAACGCTGGTCGACACCGAGCGACTGGGTATTAAGGCGTGGAAGGCGGGCGCTGCCGAGCTGGGGCTCGCGATTGATGACGCGCTGATTCATCAGTTTATCGGCCGTACGCTGGTAGATGTCATGGGCATTCTCGAGGAGCGCTACGGTGGCCACGAGACCGCCGAGGCGATTTATGTCCGCCACAAGGAGATTCGCGACGAGATGGTCAAGACCGAGCTGGAGCTTAAGGCCGGCGCTGCCGAGTGCCTGGACGAGCTTTTGGCTGCGGGCTATCACGTGGGCCTTGCGACGTCTTCGCGCCACGTTACCGCCGAGCGCAACCTTAAGGCGTTCGGTCTCTTTGACAAGTTTGAGACTGTGACTTGCGGCGAGGACGTCGTGCACGGTAAGCCCGATCCCGAGATGTATCTGCTTGCCTGCAAGCGCGCGGGCTTTGCCCCCGAGGAGTGCGCCGTGGTCGAGGATTCGCGCAACGGCTGCGTCTCGGGTATCACGGCCGGCTGCCATGTCTTTGCCGTGCCCGATATCGTCCCGCTGCCGCAGGACGTGGTGGACGGTTGCAACGCCGTGCTCGACACGCTGTTCGATCTGACGGCGGCGGTCGAGGCCGTGCGCTAACGCTGGCATACCATCTATTTCAATTAGATTTTAAAAGGCGGTCGTTTGCGTTGTGCGAACGGCCGCTTTTCTGTTTGTTCCGCCGTTCTAACGAACGGTAGAGAAAAGGGCCCGACAAGTGCTTGCTTGTCGGGCCCTTTTTGTTTTGAGCATTGGCCTGATAACGTCGCATTACACGAAATGGGAAGTTACGTTCGCATGGACATAGCTAGAGCATCCCTCCGCACCTAGAGGCTCGACGAATAAGCGATTACAGGTACGCGCCGAGGTTGATGGCCGTGGCGTCGGTCTGGGTGTCTGCCTGGGTGCTTGCTCGTTCTAACAGGAACGGGCGCACGAGCTCTTGGCGATTGATGTCCTCGACGGCTGTGACCGCGGTGACGGCGCGCGCCGCGGATCCGATGCGGATGTGCTTGGTTTTTGCCGGCGCCTTTTGCTCGATTTGCTCCATCAGCAGCTGGACGCCCTTGCGGCCAATTTCGTAGCCCGGGGGAGCAACCGTGGTGAGCGAGACGGATCCGCTCCAGGCGAGCGGGTTGCCATCGCATCCGGCCACGCGCACCTGGCCCGGGACCGAAATGCCGTTGTCGACCAGCGCCGAGACAACGCCCGAGGCCAGCACGTCGGTGAGGCCGACGACAAAATCGGGGCGCTCGTTGGCAGGGCGCTCGGCGATTTGGCTGCCGATACCGTAGCCGTCGGCCGCGGTGTTCCATTCGCCGGCGTCGATAACTTCGATCTTAATGTCGGGACGCATCGCCAGCGCCTTGTGAATGCCAAGAACGCGCAGGGTGAGCTGCATAAATGCCGCTCGACCCACAACGACGATATGGTGTGCGCCGCGGGCGATGGCGAGCTCGGCGATAATGCGCCCCTGGGCCTCGTTGTCGGCAGCCACGTAGTAGCCGGGCTCGGAGCAGTGGATGTCCAGGTAGACGATGGGCACGGACATCTTGGCCATGGCCGGGTGCCAGTCAGGGGATGCCATGGGCTGAACCATGACGCCGGACATCTGCGTGCCCATAAAGTAGCGCAGGTAATGATCCTCAAGAATATCGTTGTTGTCGGCATTGGCGATGAGCAGATCGTAGCCGTGCTTTCGGGCCTCGTTGTGGGCCCCGCTGGCGATCTGGAGCGAGAAGCCGTGGTCGAGGCGGGGGAGGACCAGGCCAAAGGACTTGGTGGTGCCGCCGGCCAGCTGACGGGCGCTTTGGTTGGGCAGGTAGCCTAGACGATTGATGGTCTCGTTGATGAGTTTGAGGGTCTCGGGGCGCAGCTTTTCGGGATGGTTGAGCGCGTTGGAAACCGTGCCCAACGAAACTCCGGCCTCGCGCGCGACGTCGCTGATTTTAACCTTTGCCATAGCGGCCCCTTTGATGCGTTTCAAGTACAAGCCTGATTGTAGCATCGCCCGACCCCGGGGTGTCAAAACCTGCCAATTAGGGACAGGTTTATTTTGGTAGGTTTTATCTGGGCAAACGCTGGAGCCCAAACCACCACAAAGGTGCCTGTCCCCTT
>CATYZK010000069.1 GCA_958415665.1 uncultured Collinsella sp.
GTTTTATCTGGGCAAACGCTGGAGCCCAAACCACCACAAAGGTGCCTGTCCCCTTTGTGGTGGTTTTTGCTGTCCCGGCTTTCAATTGTCTCGATCTGTAACATCTGGACGGTGAAACCGGCTCTACCTGTTACAGATTGAGACAAAACGTCGAGGTCGGACGGAAAATCTCGATCTGTAACAGTAAGCCCGCTTTCGGAGCCCTAGATGTTACAGATTGAGACAAATCGCCGGAACGGGCCGCCGCCCCGGTCAAAACCACCACGAAGGTGCCTGTCCCCTTCGTGGTGATTTGGACGTGTGTGCATCGGGTGGTATCTAAGTTGAGATACCACTTCTGGTATATCAGCTTGCGGTTGCGTGAGTACAATACTCAAACGTTATACGTCTCAGCGCCCCCTGTGCGTGGACGTCTTGCAGTCTCGCGAACGAAGGGATTTATCCTATGTGCGGAATCGTCGGCTACACCGGCTCTGATATTGCAAAGAACATCTTGGTCACAGGCCTTAAGCGCATGGAGTACCGCGGCTATGACTCCTCGGGCGTTGCGCTCGAGGTGGGCGAGGGCGCTGCGGCGCACCTCGACGTCATCCGCCGCGTGGGCAAGGTTGCGGGTCTGGAGAGCGAGCTTTCCAATATCGATAGCGACGCTACCTGCGGTATCGGCCACACTCGCTGGGCTACCCACGGCAAGCCCTCGGTCGTCAACGCCCATCCTCACACCAGCTGCGACGGCCGCATTGCCATCGTCCACAACGGCATCATCGAGAACTTCGCCGAGCTGCGCGAGGAGCTGGAGGGCCGCGGCCATCACTTTAAGAGCGAGACTGATACCGAGGTCTTCGCGCATCTGATCGAAGAGGCCTATGCCGAGACGCACGACCTGATGGCCTCCGTGTGCGAGGCCTGCACTCACGTGGTGGGCGCCTATGGCCTGGCTGCTGTGTGCGCCGACGAGCCCGGTGTGATCGCCGTGGCCCGCAAGGATTCCCCGATCGTCGTCGGCGCGGGCGAGACCGGCGCCTATGTCGCCTCTGACGTCATCGCGCTTATCGACGCCACCCGCGACGTGGTGGTACTCGAGGACGGTCAGTTTGCCAAGCTCACGCCCGCGGGTGTCGAGTATACCGACGAGGCCGGCAACGTGATCGAGCCCAAGGTCACCCACATCGACTGGGATCTGGATATGGCCGAAAAGGGCGGCTACCCCGACTTTATGCTCAAGGAGATCCACGAGCAGCCGCGCGTCGTGCGCGACACACTGGTTGGTCGTATGACGCCTGCCGGCGAGCTCGACATCGATGAGCTGGGCCTGTCCCTCGAGGAGCTCAACGATATCGACCGCGTCTACGTAATTGCCTGCGGCACCAGCTACCACGCCGGCCTTATTGCCAAGAACCTTATTGAGGGTTGGGCTCGCATCCCGACCGAGGTCGAGGCGGCCAGCGAGTTCCGCTATCGCAACCCCATCATCACGCCGACGACGCTCGTCGTTGCCGTGTCCCAGTCGGGCGAGACCGCCGACACCCTCGCCGCCATCCGCGACGCGCGCATCAAGGGTGCCAAGGTCTTCGGCATCACCAACGTGGTGGGCAGTCCGGTTGCGCGCGAGAGCGACGGCGTCATCTACACCAAGGCCAACAAGGAGATCGCGGTCGCCTCGACCAAGAGCTTCATCGGCCAGGTCGTGAGCCTCACGCTGCTGGCTCTGCTGCTGGCGCAGGTCAAGTACCGCCTGACCACTAAGCAGGCGCGTATGCTGTTCCGCGAGCTTTCCGACACCGCCGAGCAGATCCAGTGGATTCTGGACACGCAGACCGAGGCCGTGCACGAGGCCGCCCTGCTGTGCAAGGACGCGCAGTCGGCGCTGTTCGTGGGCCGCGGCATGGGCGCCGCCATCTCCTACGAGGGCGCGCTCAAGCTCAAGGAGGTCAGCTACCTGCACGCCGAGGCATATGCCGCCGGCGAGATGAAGCACGGCCCCATCGCGCTGATCGATCCGGGCTTCCCCGTCATCGCCGTGGCCACCAAGAGTGCCACCTACGACAAGACCGTGTCGAACCTTATGGAGTGTAAGGCGCGTGGCGCCAAGGTCATCGTCGTTGCCACCGAGGGCGACGAGGAGATCAACAAGATCGCCGACTGCATCATCCGCGTGCCGGCAGTCCGCGACGTGTTCAGCCCCATCACGGCGAGCGTCCCGCTGCAGCTGCTCGCCCGCGAGGTCGCCATCCTGCGCGGCTGCGACGTCGACCAACCTCGTAACCTGGCGAAAAGCGTTACCGTGGAGTAATTAGTTCCGCCGTTCTACCGAACGGCGGACCTGTTGACGCTGTGCGGGCTGCATTCACGCCAATCTGACGTTCAATTTCGAGGGCGCGACCAAGAGGTCAGCGCGCTCTCATTTCACGCCACCTTGGCGCAAATGCAGCTCGCTCGCTGTTGGTGACTGGCATCGAGTTTTCCTTTGTTGGCACGTTCTAACGACTAAGGCCCGGCTCCGCATCAGACGGAGCCGGGCCTTTCTGCGTTTGCCCAGATAAAACCTGCCAAAAAGAACCTGTCCCTTTTTGGTAGGTTAGCGGAGCTTGCTGGTCTCGAAGTACTCGGGGAACTGGTCAAGGACCTCGGTTTGGTTGCGGAACATCATGTGCAGGTGCTTGCTGACTAAAAAGCTCGCTTCGATGGGGTCGCGACCGGCGATGGCGCGGCGAATCTGCTTGT
>CATYZK010000070.1 GCA_958415665.1 uncultured Collinsella sp.
CCCCGGAGACCCTCCCGGATGGCCCCAAAAATTTTTTCAAAAAAGTTGTTGCGCGCCGGACAGACTTCTGTGTATACTAATCCCCGCAGCGCACGCGAGCGGAAACAAACGCGAACGACTGCCTGGGGAGTTAGCTCAGTTTGGTTAGAGCGCCGGCCTGTCACGTCGGAGGTCGCGGGTTCGAGCCCCGTACTTCCCGCCAACGCAATTAAAGCCACGTCTTCGGACGTGGCTTTTTGCGTTTGATAGGACCTCGATCCCATCGGCACCTTTCGCCCAAAACCAAATCCTTCCAATTCCCGGACAAGCTCCGTTTGAGACATATGTTCAAACAAGGCGTTTGTTGCGCAACACCAGTTCAACGAAGCAGGGGGTTAGGTTATACTGAATCGCACTGTGGGCCGTTTTTGATGCAAGAAGCTTCAAACACGGCATTCAGTGGGCACCCGTTTTGCTATTTGGGCGTCCATACGGTCATTGGTGTCTCGACGTAAGCTCGGCCCCGGAGCTCGTTCGAGCTGTTCCTATTCCTTGAAAGGGGAAAAATGGACATATCGAGGAAGACTGATTACGCCCTTCGCATGCTCGCGATGCTTGCCGAGGACCCGGAGCGCCTGCTTTCTGTTCGCACCGCCGCCGAAGAGGTCAATGTCCCTTATTCGTTTGCCCGTTCGATCCAGCATGGTTTGGTTCAGGCCGGTATTGTGGAGAGCCTGCGTGGCGTCCATGGCGGCATGCGTCTTAAGGTCAGCCCCGACGATGTCACCATCCGCCAGGTCGTCGAGGCCGTTCAGGGCCCCATGGTCATGAACGATTGCACCGCGCCCGATGGCGACTGTGCGCGCATGGGCACGTGCTGCTATCATCCCCTGTGGGCCGGAGCTCAAGCGCTGATGCGCGACTACCTCGATTCCGTTTCGCTGGGCGATATCGTCGCTCACCGCCAGTTCCCGGCCGTCGATTCCAAGTTCGCCGACCGCGATGCGTTTCCCGAGTACGCCACCTGTGCGTGCGCTTGCCGGGAGGAATAGCGCCGCATAAGGAGCATAGCCATGATTCAGGACCCCTTTCGTTCGATGATTCGTTCGGAAGGGGTTCTGCGTTATCGCGACCTTCCGTGGCGCCGCACGCGCGACCCGTACATTATTTGGCTTTCCGAGGTTATGCTGCAGCAAACGCAGGTGCCGCGTGTGGAGACGCGTATGCCCGCGTGGCTCGACCGCTTTCCGACCGTACAAGCACTCGCCCAGGCCGCGCCTTCCGATGTTTTGGACGCTTGGCAGGGGATGGGCTACAACCGACGCGCCCTGGCGCTCCACAAGGCCGCTCAGCGCGTTGTAGAGGACTGGGACGGGGAGTTTCCACGCGAGACGCGCGACTTGGTCACCCTGCCCGGTATTGGTCCGGCGACGGCGCAGGGCATCCGGTCGTTTGCGTTCGATCTACCGGGCGTGTATCTGGAGACCAACGTGCGCACGGTCTTTCTGCATCATTTCTTTCCCGATGTGCCGGCCGTTCCCGATCGCGAGCTGGTGCCGCTGATTCAGGCCGCCTGTCCGGCGGCCCCCGGTGCGGCGGCGGATGAGATCGCTCCCTTTGCCGTGCCGCTCGATGATGCCGACACACCGCGCGCATGGTATTACGCGCTGCTGGATTATGGCGCGTATCTTAAGAAGACGCTGCCCAATCCGTCCAGGCGCTCGGCGAGCTATAGCCGTCAGTCCAAGTTTGAGGGCTCGCGCCGTCAAAAGCGCGCCCATATTGTGCGCATGCTGCTGGCTGCGCGCGATGGGCGGCCGGCGGGCATCACGCTCGCCGAGGCCGTGGCGGGTGTCAACGAAATGGAGGTGGCGGCAGGCCGCGAGCCGGTCGATCGCGATCTTGTCGCAGGCATTTTGGCCGACTTGGAGCGTGAGGGCTTTTGCCGCGTGGAGGGCGACCGCTGGCTAAGCGTGTAGCCCACCCGAATCTGAAGAACAGGATTGTAAGGTTTAGATTCTCGAGATGAGGGCATCCTAAAGACAAGGCCGCTCGAAGCCTACGGGCGGCACGTGTTGAAGGGAAGTACACCTATGGATTTTGAGAACTCCCAAACCAAGAAGAACCTCGAGGCCGCTTTTGCCGGCGAGTCGCAGGCGCATACCAAGTATCGCTACTATGCATCCAAGGCCAAGAAGGACGGCTACGTTCAGATCTCGAATATCTTTGCCGAGACCGCAGGCAACGAGTCCGAGCATGCCAAGCTGTGGTTTAAGTATCTGCACGACGGCGCCGTTCCCGATACCCTGGACAACTTGCGTGATGCCGCTGCGGGCGAGAACTACGAGTGGACCACGATGTACGACGAGTTTGCCAAGACCGCCGAGGAAGAGGGCTTTGCCGAGATCGCCGAGAAGTTCCGTGGCGTCGGTGCTGTCGAGAAGGCTCACGAGGAGCGCTACAACAAACTCGTCGAGCGCATCGAGTCGGGCGAGGTGTTTGAGCGTGAGGGCGTGAAGGTGTGGAAGTGCCTGAACTGCGGGCACCTGCATGTGGGTGCCGAGGCGCCCGAGGTGTGCCCGGTTTGTAACCACCCCAAGGCGTACTTTGAGGAGCAGGTGGTGAACTACTAGCGCGTGGCGCTGGCATGAGTTGGGC
>CATYZK010000071.1 GCA_958415665.1 uncultured Collinsella sp.
GGGCCGCATCAGCTTTATCAAGGTGCTGACGGGCACGCTTGAGCCGGGTCTTGAGCTGGTCAACGCGCGTACCCGCAAGAGCGATCGTCTGGCTCACCTGTATGTGATGTGCGGCCGCGACATGACCGAGGTCGGTCACGCCTATGCCGGCGACATCATCGTGGCGCCCAAGTTGGCGGCAGAGACGGGTGACACGCTCTCCATTACCGGTAAAGTCGAGGCGGCGGCGTTTAAGTTCCCCAACTCGCAGTACCGCATTGCCATCGAGGCCGAGAACCGCGGCGACGAAGAGAAGCTCTACACGTTTATCGAGAAGGCGTGCAAGGCCGATCCGACCATGAGCATCGATCGTGACGAGGAGACGGGCCAGACTATCATCTCCGCCGTGGGTGAGGCGCAGGTTTCGGTCCTGCTCAATCGCCTTGAGGACCGCACCAAGGTCGTGGCCAAGAGCGTGCCGATCCGCATTCCGTATCGCGAGACCATCCGCCGCACGGCGAGCGCACAGGGCCGCCACAAGAAGCAGACTGGCGGTGCCGGCCAGTATGGCGACTGTTGGCTGCGCGTTGAGCCGCTCATTGGGCCCGACGGCACGAGCGACGGCTATGAGTTTGTTGACGAGGTCGTGGGTGGCCGCATCCCGCGCTCGCTGATTCCCGCCGTGGACAAGGGCGTCCAGGAGACCATGAAGGACGGTATTATTGCCGGCTACCCGCTCACGGGCATTCGCGTGGCTGTGTACGACGGCTCGTATCACAGCGTCGACTCCAACGAGATGGCGTTCCGCGCGGCGGCTCGCATCGGCCTGCGCAAGGCATGTGCCGATGCCGATCCAGTGGTGCTGGAGCCTATCGAGGAAATCACGGTGACGATCCCCGAGAGCTACGCCGGCGCCGTGATGGGCGACATCTCGGCCTCGCGCGGTCGCGTGACGGGCATGGAGACCGATGAGCGCGGAGACACCGTGGTTATTGCCCAGGCGCCGCTGGCCGAGCTGACGGATTATTCGACGCGTCTGCGCTCCATCACGCGCGGCACGGGCGACTTTACCATGAAGCCCGCTGGCTATGAGCAGGTTCCCTATGACGTTCAGGCCAAGCTGGTCGAGCGCTATGAGGAGGGCCGCGCTAAGTAGCGTGTGGCGTTGCCTGTAACATGCATGCCGGTGCAAGGGCCGCTCTGGGCAATCCAGGGCGGCCCTTTTTGATCCCTGGGGGACGGAGGAAAACGGATCATTTTAGGTTTTGGGACAGCTTGGTCGGCGCTAGTCTCCGGATGCCTGGTTGCGGCCGGTGGCGTAGTCGATCTGCACATGCGGCTGCAGGTTGTAGCAGTACACGTGGAAGCACAGGGTCTTGCCGTGGTCCTCGACCGATTGCGCCTCAAGTCGCACGCCACGGCAGACAAGTTCCTCTTCGTTGTACATGGGCGTGACGCGGTAGAGCACATGGTTGCCTGTGTCGTGGATGTAGTCGAGGATCTGCTCTTCAAACGGCAGCATGCCCGTTTCGTTGAGATAGCGCGTGCCGGTGAGGAGATTCTTGCGATTGGCGTTTTCGCCGCAGAGCGACCAGGCGATAAGGTGACAGCGGTTGTAGAGGCTTTGACCCGGAATAAAGTCGTAGCGCTGCTGGTGCCATCCGGCGGGGTGGATACGCGAGATATCCCCGCGCTTGCCTTGACCGAGCGACTCGGGACCCACACAGGCGAGTGCCTTGCGGGTGCGGCCCAGGCTGTCGAGCTTGGAGAACTTCTTAAAGCAGCCCTCTTCGGTAGCTCGCTCGTATTCGTCGAGCGTGAATGATGGTGTGCCCAACGGGCGCATGCTGTCGGCGCGAAGGGCAACGTAGGGGTTGCCGGCGTAGTCGGGAATGCTGCTGAGATATACGCCGCGAGCGCGGTCGAGATCGGGGTTTTCGACCTCGTCGATGGGGGTGGCGGCACTGTCCGCGGAGGCAACGTTGCCGTTGGTGTTGGTCGCGGTGGATTCGGAGCCATCGCCGGAGTCCTCGGAGCTTGCTGTTCCCGATTCGAGCCGGGCAACCAGGTCTGCCTCGTCGTCGGTGCGGCTGGGACTCTCGTTTTGTTTTTCGGCCAGAGCCGTCGCCTGCTCATCGCTTTGCGGCGACAACAACTTGGGCGCTCCGTCGAGCGACCCTGTGAACAACGCAAACCCCAGCACCACGGCGGTGCCGATGGAAAGTACTTGCTTGTAGGCGGACTTGCGCGACATTGCGGCTCCTGGATGGACGGTTGGGAATCTACCAGTCTAGCAGGAGCCGGCAGGGGCCGTTCTGTCGAACAAATACTCAAGATTTGGGATAGACGTTACTGATTCATTTGCCTCATATGGAGCTGCGGCGGTTGTGTACATGGAATCAGTCGGCGTTTCCCCAGATAAAACCTGCCAAGATAAGCCTGTCCCTTTTTGGTAGGTTAATCGTGAGCTATTTCACCGCAACTTAGGGCACGGTTAGGATGTGTGCACTTTAAAGAGAAGAACCCATGATTAGAGAGGTCGCGCTCGTCTCTCTAAATGTCTCTATAAAGAGAAAGTCAGTTAAAGAGATAACATTGGGCAATCTAACAGTGAATTCGGTACATCTCTCTAAATA